>CAYVZU010000013.1:0-48020 GCA_964455935.1 uncultured Fibrobacterota bacterium | reverse complement strand
ATCGGTTTTGCGGCTCGCGGCAATAAATCTGGCATTTTCTCGAATGCGCGAGCCGCGTTGATCGCATCCAGTGGCAAAGCCACTTCGTTGAGCTATCGAGGAGGGGATTTGATCTGCTATGCCATAAAATCTTCAGGTTGCCGCTTAAGTACCAATAGCAATCAACCAACCATCAACCAAAGCACTCACTAAGTAACTCATTGAGTGAATGGGTGTTGCGACGCTTCTACTTCTTCTACTACTACCACCACCACCACCACAATCAACCAAACCTACCTTCCTTACCTTACTTAGCCCACCAAGGCTGGTACCGATTTGCCCTGCTTCCAACGGAATCATCGTACAACCGAATGGCCTTGGCCTGGATTGCTTCCTTAATGATCCTGGATGCCATTGCCTTGTTCTTTGGCTCAATACCGAAGCGCTCGCGCAAAGTTGTATTGGTCATGAAATCGCGCTGAACATATCGAAGACAGGCATGGAGATAGCAGGCCCGTATCCTGTCTTCCTTGTACATCTCCTTCAATTCACGATGCGCAAATAGCACAGCGATTGTGTGTTCCTCCGTGGTTAGAAACGACGGGGCTGGTAGTTGGTACATTTCGGTTTGAAAAACAACTTTGTCAATGCCACTTCCGCGCTCCTCGCAAACCCCTATGCGTCGCATAAAAGAGGCGAGCATTTCATTGCGTGATTTTGGCGGGCTGTCCAAGAACCGTTCGGTCTTTACCAATGGCAAACCCGGATTGGTAACCTCCATGCGATTATCGAAAATCTCGATCATGGGTCCAGTACCCGTGGCATGGAAATCCTGATGAATAATCGCATTCGCTACAAGCTCACGTACTGCCAATTCCGGGAACATTGGGACTTTGCTGCGCAATGCCCGACCGATTACTTCATTCTCCGGCAGCATTCCCAAAATGAAGTCCACCAGTCCACCAAAGCCGCTCGCGTAACCTTTGCCTCCCTCTTGCTCACGAATGGTAGATACTCGGCTTTCACCCTTGTAAAGGATAACACGCATAGCTTTACGCTTCACGAACCGGAATTCCGAAAGCTTCTTGGCAAACAGTACCGCACCGAGATTCGAGATATTCCATTTTCCATTTCTTCCCGGCGCAATCAGCTCGTCATCCTGCAATCCAGCGAGAATACCATCTCGCGATTCCGGCAGAGGCAATTTCAGGAGTTCGAAATAGGATGGATAGTCCAGTAATCTAAGGACGTCTTCTGTCGGAATATTCTCAGCAGCAATTTCCCTTTCGAAAGGTATGGCGTCGAAAACACGCCACAGCTCGCGCTCCTTT
Organism: uncultured Fibrobacterota bacterium; assembly: GCA_964455935.1. GTDB lineage: Bacteria > Fibrobacterota > CAYVZU01 > CAYVZU01 > CAYVZU01 > CAYVZU01. Next base: position 46,710 of record CAYVZU010000013.1, on the reverse strand, counting down.
TCGGGAAAGTCCTTCAGCTTCTTGTTATACGAACCTACCCGGATGAATTCGGTACCCTTGAACTGGACGGGGTTGCGGGTTGCAGCTCTGATTTCGAGCAGGACAATCGGCTTGCCCTCAATCGTAATCTCAAAGAACCGGAAGAGAATCTTTGGAGCAAGTAATTTCAGCAGCCAATTTTCCAGTTCCTCATTCCCGATCTTGCGGGTTGATGGGTGAAAGCCCGTTCCAAGCTTCTCATGTGAATGAGCGTCTATACCCCAAACCATGTAAGCATTCACTTTCCCCAATAAAGCCGCTGAGTTTGACAAGGCGGAAATGTATTCGCCAACATCCTCCGGCTTGTCATTGTTGTGTTTGAACTCCACCCATTCCGTCTCGGAAGGCAAGCCGCAAAGCTCGTGGATAAGCCCGCTAATGTATTCCCGCGACCGTTCAACAGTCATTTTCAACTCCTAAATGCCCACGCATTGGATACTTACCCTCATGTTGTGCGTTTGAGGAGCGCCCCCAAATCGTAATTCACGGAGGCAACGCCCCAGCCGGATTCATGACCGAAAGGACTCTTTACGCAGTACGGACCGTTCAGGTCCATGTACGGAAAAGATAGATTTGTCGGGCACGCAAAAACAGGGAACTGCCCAAAACATGATCAGGTATTAGGGCGTGCGAGTCGCGATTCAGGTGCCGTTGGAAAGCTGCACGGAAGAGAAGGTTGAAAGCCGGAGTGAAGCAGTATTTCAGCGTATCCTCCGCGCGTATCCTTCTTTGCCATCACCAAATTGCAGAAAGGTGGCGTGAAGCGGCCGTCTGTGCCCATCAATTTTGGGCCGTGCCCACCAAAAGAAAAACCCGCCGGAGCATGCAAAGCTTAGGCTCGGCGGGTGTGCTGAATAAAAATATATACCGCTTTATTAGCTCGCTCAAATAAACAGATTCAAATTCGCCGATTCCGCGATTTGGAGATAAGTGGCCACGCCGCCGATCTCCACGTTGTCGAGGAGTTCCTCTTTTTTCACACCCATCACGTCCAGCGACATCTGGCACGCGATCATCTTGACGCCGTTGGCCACGGCCGTCTGGATCATCGACTCGATCGAGTCGATGCGCAACGATTTCAGGCGCCAGCGCATCATCAGCGTGCCCATGCCCAACATGTTAAGTTTGGATAGTTTGAGCCCCAGGCTGCTGCCGGGCAGCATCCAGCCGAACATGCGGCCCATGAGGTCCTTGGTTACCGAGGGCTTCTGGTGCTTCTTGATTACGTTCAGGCCCCAGAAGGTGAAAAAGATGGTGACCTTTTTGCCGGCCGAGGCGGCGCCGTTGGCGATGACAAAAGCCGCCAGCGCGCGATCCAGGTCCTGGCTGAAGACGATCAGCGTCTTCTCATCACCGCCCGGGCCCCCAAAGGATCGAGTCGTTTTTTCGCCGGATGTCGTTTCAATCATGGCTTCCACCCGCCCGCCTTCGTCCTTCAGCGCGATCAGCTTGTGGCCGGCCAGTTTGCACCATGATTCCACATCGCGGGCGAATCCCGGATCCGTGGCCAGAACGCGAATGCGGTCCCCGGACACGGTTTGTTCCACCGCTTGCTTAAGGCGGATCACCGGGCCCGGGCACTGCAGACCGCAAGCGTCTATTTCTATCTGCCGCGCAGGCCGGCTGCTTTTCTGGGGATCGACTTGGTAAATCATATCGTCCTTTCCAATAAAGTCCATTCCGAAAAGATCTTCGTTTCCCTGCTTCTGGGTCGCGCACTCGTACGTCCGGATTCCGCCCGACAGATTGTAAACCTGGGCAAACCCGTTCTGCATTAGAATGCGCGCGGCCACATAAGCGCGCAGGCCCACCCCGCAGAAGACCACAATTTTTTGACCGGCTGGAATTTCGGAGATGCGCCCGCGCAAATCATCGAGCGGAATATTGACCGCGTCCCGAATGGTTCCGAGTTGAAATTCCTCGGGCGTGCGCACATCGAGCAGATAAACGGAATTATTGGACCCAATTTCATTCCAGCGAATCGGCTTCATTGTGCCGTTGAGAATGTTCTGCGCGGCGAACCCGGCCAGATTCACCGGGTCCTTGGCCGAGGAATATGGCGGCGCGTAAGCATGTTCGATCTCTGCCAGATCGTGCACTGTGCCGCCGGCCTTAAGAACAGTCGCGACAACATCGATCCTTTTGTCCACGCCTTCATGGCCCACCGCCTGGGCTCCCAGCACCTTGCCGGTGCCGGGGGCGAACAGGATTTTCAGGCTCATGGGCAAAGCGTTGGGGTAATAGCCCGCATGGGAGGAAGCGTGGATGATCCAGGAATCGAAAGAAATCTTCTCGGAACGCAACGTTTTTTCCGAAGCTCCCGTGGAGGCAACCGTCATGTCAAAAATCTTGGCCACGGCAGTGCCGATCGCGCCGCAGTATTTCTGTTGATTGCCGTTTACAATATTCCAGGCCGCGATCCGGCCCTGTTTATTGGCCGGCCCGGCCAGGTATACTCCGCTTTTTTTTCCGGTAATCGGGGACGCAAACTCGATGGCATCGCCAACGGCATAGACGCTGGGATCGGAGGTCTGAAGGAATTCGTTGACTTCGATTCCACCTCGGCTGCCCACGGGAAGGCCGGCATCCTTGGCCAGGCGGCTGTCGGGCCGAATGCCCACCGAAAGCAGGACCATGTCCGTTTTCAGCTCGCGGCCGCTTTTAAGGCTCAGCACGGTCTCGCCCTGGCCGGCCTTGAAACCCGATACCGCTTCATTCAGAAAGAATTCGACCCCTTTTGATTTCAGGTGCCGGTGGACTTCGGATGCCATTTCATAGTCCAGCGGCGTCATGACCTGCTCGGCCATTTCCACGAGGGTTACCCGAATGCCGCGGTGATGAAGATTTTCGGCCATTTCGAGCCCAATGAAACCTGCGCCCACCACAACCGCCCGCTTGGGCTTGCGCTCGTCGAGAAAAGATTTGATTCGGTCCACATCGGCAACGTCCCGGAGCGTGAAAATCCCGGGCCGATCGATGCCGGGAATGGGCGGCCGGACCGGCTCGGCGCCGGGCGAGAGCAGGAGCTTGTCGTAGGATTCCTCACGGGATTCCCCGGTGTTGAGGTCTTTGAGCACAACCCGCTTGGCCGCGCGGTCGATCTTAACGGCCTCGGTACGAACCCGGACATCAATGTTAAACCGCTGTTTGAACGCCTGGGGCGTCTGCACAAACAGGCGGTCGCGTTCCGCGATGACGCCGCCAAGATAGTATGGCAGCCCGCAGTTGGCATAGGAAATGTACGCGCCGCGCTCGACAATGGTGATATCAGCCTTCTCGTCCAGCCGCCGCAGCCGCGCGGCGGTCGTGGCCCCTCCGGCCACTCCGCCAATGATGAGGACTTTCATAGTGGAATCTCCGCGAATGGTGGTATGACTTTGAATTCGGAATCGGGAATGGATGTAATGGCCGCCTTATATCATCTTAAAATGAAAAGTGGAGCGATGCTTTGCAAGGCGTCATTGCCTTGTCATTCCCGGCTCAGGATTCCCGACCCCCAACTCCCGACTCTCTTACACTCGTGCCATCTGCATCAACTGTCGGGCCCGGCCCTGAATGTGTTTGGAGCTGATTCGTTTGAGCTTCTCGACCGAGAACGCCTCGCATGTGAATGAAGCCACAACAGTGCCAAAAAGCACAGCCTTGCGCAGTTCCGAAGAACAGACGCGTTTGCCGGAAAGGTAACCGATGAAAGCGCCGGCAAAGGTGTCGCCAGCGCCGGTGGGATCCACGACCTCGTCAAGCGGAAAAGCCGGGGCCGAGAAGATTTCGCTCCCCTGGAACAGAAGCGCTCCGTGTTCGCCCTTTTTGATCAGGATAATCTTGGGCCCCATTTTGCGAACCGCCCTGGCGGCCCGAATCAGGTTGTCTTCGCCCGTGAGCAACCGGGCTTCGCTGTCGTTAAGAACGAACGCATCGATTTTGCCCAGCAGTTTTAGAAGGGCTTTGTTTTTGTCCCGGATCCAGTGATCCATGGTATCGGCCAAAACAAACTGTGGCCGGTGTGCTTGCGCCAGGATTTGCAGATGAAGCTCGGGGTCGATATTGGCCAGAAACAGAAATTTTTTCTTTTGGGCTTCCTTGTTGAGCTGCGGCGCAAATTGGAGAAATGTATTCAGCTGCAAATCAAGTGTGTCGCGGGTATTGAGATCCTGGTGATATTTGCCCGACCAGCGAAACGTTTTTCCGCCCGAAACCACTTCGAGGCCGGAAAGGTCGATCTTGCGGCGGCGGAGGAATTCGATGTGCTTGCGCGGGAAATCATCGCCCACGATCCCCAGCAGGGATGTGGGCGCAAAAAAACTGGACGCGGTGGCCGCATAAAAGGCGGAGCCGCCCAAGGCGTCCTTAATCTTACCGCTTGGAGTCTCGACGTTATCCAGGCCCGTGGAGCCGGCAACCAAAACGCTCATGTGATTCCTCCAATTGAGTTTACATTCGTTCGGGTGCAGATACGCCCAAAATACCCAGGCCGCCCGCGAAAACGATCTGCGCGGATCGGACAAGGGCCAGCCGCGCCGCGGAGAGAGACACGTCATCGCCGATGACGCGGTGATGCTGGTAGAATAGATGGAAAGCGGCCGCCAGCTCCTCCAGGTATGCCGGAATCCGCTGCGTTTCCAAAGCCTTCAAAGCCCCCCGGACAAGATCCGGGTACTGTATCAGTTTTTTAATCAGGGCTGTTTCTTCCGGCGAAACCAGCAAGTTGGGGTCACCCCCCTCATGAGCGCGTCCTTGCTCTAGCGCATTGCGCAGAACGCTGGAAATTCGGGCATGGGCATATTGCACGTAGAAGACAGGATTGTCCTCGGATTTCTTCTTGGCAAGGTCCAGATCAAAATCAAAATGGGAGTTCAACCTTCGCATGAGGAAGAAATAGCGCGCGGCATCCACTCCAACCTCTGCGACCAGATCGTCCAGCGTGACGAATTCGCCGGCTCGCTTTGACATTTTAACGGCCTGTCCTTCGCGAAGAAGATTGACCTGTTGCACGATCAAATTCGTGAAGCGCGACTTGTCCACGCCCAAAGCCTCGATTGCGGCTTCGAGATTCGGGATATAGCCGTGGTGGTCCGGACCCCACAGAGTCACATACCGATCGAAACCGCGCTCTGCCTTATGCAGGTGGTAAGCGGCATCGCCAAACAGGTAGGTGGGAAATCCTTTGGAGGTGACAAAGACCCTGTCCTTTTCGTCATGATATCGGCTGGTCCGAAGCCAAACCGCGCCTTCGTGCTCGTAAAGCAGATCTTTTGAGCGATAGACATCCTCAACGCGCTTGAGGTAGCCCTTGTCGTGGAGCTCCTTCTCGCTTTGCCAGGAGTCGAATGCCACTCCATAGCAACAGAGGGCTTCCTTCTGTTGGGCAAGGTTGGAATCGAGCGCTATCCGTGCGAACCGTTCGATCCGTTGCTGTTCATTCCAAGACAGAGGTTCCTTGTCCATCTCGCTCATGATTTTCCGGGCGATTTCGACAATGTATTGCCCATGGTAACCTTCTTCCGGAAGGCTAACGGTCTGTCCCAGAAGCTCCCTGTAACGGGCATCAACCGATGCGCCCAACAGACGGACCTGGTTTCCGGCATCGTTAACGTAATACTCACGTTGAACGGCCCATCCTTCAAAGGCATGCATCCGGGCCAGACAATCCCCAATGGCAGCAGCCCGGGCGTTGACAACAACCATTGGTCCGGTGGGATTGGCGCTGACAAACTCCAGAAGTGCCCGCTTGCCGTTGGACGGTTTGTGGCCATAGTTGGCCCCTTCCGAAAGAATCCGCCCCAACTGAGCGTTTAGGTAGGACTGGGAATACCGGAAATTGATGAAACCCGGGCCCTTGATTGTCTGGCCCAATGTCGGATCGGCAACCACGAAGGCCTCATCCCAGCCAAAAGGAGTCATTATGGAGACAGCGACTTCGCGCGGGTTGCGCTTTAGCTTCTTGCCCAATTGGAAGGCGATGCTTGTCGCCAAGTCCCCATGTTCCGAATTCGCGGGAAGCTCGAACGTGACCTGCATTCCCAAAAACGCCTGGGCGAGATCGGGAATTGCCTGGATTCGATTTTGGATTTCCCGAACCAGGTAGGAATGGGCATCAGGGTTTTGTGACATAGTCATCCGGTTTCACATCCGTTGTGGGCGCATCGCCCCAAAGGTGTTCGAGATCGTAGTACAACCGCCTCTGCGGGTCGAAGATGTGCACCACGATATCGACATAGTCCATTAAGATCCATTCCGGTTCGGTGTCTTCCTCCACGTGCCAAACCTTCTCGCCGAACTCGCGCGTCTTCTCGCGGATGACATCGCGAATGGCTCTGCGCTGAGGACTGGAATCCCCGCTGCAGATCACGAAGAAATCCGTTACGCTGGTCAATCCCCGCAGGTCCAGGAGCGTGACATTTTCGGCCTTCTTCGAAAAGGCGGCCGCCACAATGACATTGAGCAACTGCTGTTGAGGACTAACCGCAATGGACGATTCCGGCTCTTTGCGATTTGAAGAAGTCTTGCTTCTGACACGGGCTCCAAGTGGTTTTGTCATGATTTTTTCTTTCGCTCCATAAAATCTTTTCCAACATAGACAGTGGCATCCAGCAGCACGCCTTCCTGGCGAAGAAGAAAGACCCGTTGCGTATAAAGAGCCGCGGCAACCTGCCGCGCAATCGTCATTTCGGAAGTGCGGCTGGCGACAACGGTATGAGGAAAATACCATTCATCATAGTTGCCCACCTCGACAACATCGAACCCGCGGGCGCGAAGGCTGGCAGCCACGGTCTGGGCTGCTCCGGCAATGCCCGAGGCATTGAGCACCTGTATATGGCCCACCTCCGGAATCAGCGCTGCTTTGGCCGGTTCTCTCGATTTGCATGCGAATCCTGACAGGCCCATGAAGCCAAGGAGCGGAAGGATCGCACAGGCCGCAAGAAGCCGTTTCAATCGCGGTTGAATCTTTCGCCGGGGGTGATGAGAAGATCTTCGTATCCAAAATAGGTATTTGATGAAGCCCCCAGGTTGCGGCCGTCAAAATACTGGAACCGCAGCAGCGTGTTGCGGAAGGGTCGATAGGTCAGTTCCATCCGCGGAATTACAAATGCCCCATTTTTGGCATCGGCATTCACCGGACCCACAGCGAAGAGAGCGCCAGGCTGATGCGCGAATCCCAGATCGAGCGAGAGCGTCACCGGCACAGCAAAGCGGTATTGGAGAGTACTCAGATACAGGCCGTTCCAAGAGTCCGGGCCCAATCCGGAACAAAAACTCATTGAATAGCTTTGAGAAATCGTAAGACGCGACGGGTCAAGCAGGCCTCCGCTGGAAAGCGACAGTCGGTTGGGCGACAGCAGAGCATTGCGGTCGAACTCGCCCGCCACCGCAGCCACCGCGAACACGGCCAGAACAACAAGCAACGCGGCAAAGCCGCTGTGTCCGGGTTTCATGGTACGTCCTATGCGGATAGAGCTTTTGCAGACCTATGGCCTACAACCTAAACGCCTATCATCCCTTGCTCTTAATATTGTTTCTTGCGTCAACATAGACAATCGAGGGCCGATGCTCGCGCGCCTCCTGGGGCGTCATGATCGCGTACGACAAAATGACCACCCGCTGGCCCACTTCGCCCATCAGCGCGGCCGGGCCGTTGAGCCCGATCGTGCCGCTGCCGCGTTCGCCTTCGATCACGTACGTTTCAAACCGATTCCGGTTTTGGTAGTTGAAGACCGCCACTTTTTCGCCGGGCAGAAGTCCCGCCGCGTCCATCAGAATGCGGTCGATGGTGATGCTGCCTTCGTAGTCCACCTCAGTGTGCGTGATGGTGGCGCGATGAATCTTGCATTTCAGGTATTCGACAAACATCGCTTTTGACACCCCTCTTTCCTAAGCCGGCAAAGCCGGAAACCAAGTTGGTAAATGGTAGTTTGTAATTTGTAGATCGTAGTTCATGACCTGGAATCAGCCCAAGGGGGTCGAGGTATGGTGGTTTTTTCAGAAACTACAAATTACAATCTACCAACTTTTATTTCTTAACTGTTCTTCCCCGAATCCACCTATTTCCATAGGAGGATCTACTCCTTTTGCGCATATTTGTCGGAATAGTCTATCCTGTTTATTCGAGCGCCGTCGCTCCCCCTCAAAGGTCCTCGGCCCCACTGGAAAATGCAGCAGAGGACATCAGAAACAAAATTGGGCCCGAACGCCGGCCTCGTCCGGTCCGGTCCACAGGCTGAACCGTTCCAGCTCCGGATTTTCAATATACCGGGTCCGGCGCCAAACATCACCGGCGCAGATCACCGAGTTCGCCAGCCAAAGCGTGAGATAATGGAACTGAAAATGCTTCTCGATCGAGTTGTCCACCAGGGTCACTGTTCTCCGATGCATGAAAAACAACGTAATGCTGGTGGCCGAAATTCCGGCAAACACCAGTGCGAGCGGCTTCTGGTTGAGAGCGTAATGGCCCCAACCCGGCAGCACGAAAGAAACCAATGTCAGCGGGGGGCCCTTTCCGGAGGCCTCCTCTTCCTCCTGAAGTTCCACCGTGCGGGTTTGTCGAATATCCACATCCTTCATGCCTTGACGCCGCAGCGCGATCCATTCCTCTTCGGTGATGTGCATGGCCAGCCAGGGAGACCCCGAATACTCGTCGAGGGTAATGCCCGACGACAACAGCTCCCTCACTTTGGAGGAGCTCAACTTGAGCACCTTGCAGACTTCCCATTCCTCCTGGGTCAGACCCAGACGGTCCCGTTCTTTCTGATCGGCGCCATCGGCCTTCAAAGGGCTGGCGCATGCAAGCAGGGCAGTGCAGAAGAATACGAGAATTTCTTTCATGGCGCCACTTTCATGCGGACACTGTTCTGGCCGCCGCCCGTGACCTGCAGCTTGCCTCCGCCGGGAAGAGCGAAGCTGTCGACCGTTTCACTGAAGCCGTCGCTATTGCCTTTATAGGTCACCTCAAGTTCCAGTACGCCGCTGGTCTGGTTCCAGCCGCGCTTGGCCACTTTGACCACCGAGACCGCGCCCTGAATTCCCTTGATCACCGCATTGGAGGTTTTAAAATCCCGGACATCGGACACCATCACGCGAAGGGGCAGGCCATTGTTGATTACATCCTGCCAGGAGCCGACGACTTTTTCGAAAATGTACTGGTCCATTATTTTCTGCGAGGCCTTGGTCAGGGCCATGGTACCCCCGGTCTGGGGATTGATGTGGAGAACCGCCGCATGTTCGGACTTGGCGGTCACCACTTTGGCCGTCGCGCAGACAATGACCTTGATCGAAACATCGGCCTGGCAGGATTTCATGCCGCCCAATTGCGCAGACACGCCTTCGGCCACCTTGGCCGTGCCGGTGCCGATGATGATCATTTCCGCGCCGGCTTCCGCGCCAAGAGCCGCCGCCGCAGCCGCATCGCCGGTCGCGGCTTTGAGCGTCTTCTCCTGCTCTTTCAATTGCTCCACGGCCGCCGGGTCGACCAGGTTGAATTCCTTCTCGCTTAGATAGCGCAGCAATTCGGTCTCCACGGCGTTGGATGGCGCATTCTCGTCAATGTTCCGCTCTTTGATCAGGACCATGACTCTTGGTTTTTCCATGCTTTCCAAAAGGATGCGCAGAGCCGCCAGATTGTCGTGAATCCCCGTGGAGGAGACCACGGCCCGAATTTTGATGGTAACCGCGCCGTCGGGGCCGGTTGTCTCCGAAAGAACATCGGCGGACTTGACCGAACCCACGGTCTTTGTGATGACCACATCCTTGTTGACCATGAAATTTTTGACCTCGGTTTCCGAGTGGATGAAGGTCCCAATGCCCCGTTCCACCGCGGCCCGTTTAGCGCCAAGCATGGCCTCGGCCGAGTTGCGGCCCATGCCTTCGGCCTCAACGGACAGATCACCATTGGCCAGCGTCGCAACGCCACTCTGACCCCAGGCCAGCCCCATACACAACAGCAAAAGAAGAGCGATCCGCATTAGCAGGTCCTTTCCCAACTAGTTTGAGCCAAAGTTCTTGTCCAAATCCCGAAGCTGCCGGATGATCAGGAGCGCCTCAACACCCGAAACGGGCGCCTGGGGCTGAATGAAAGCGTGGACGTCGGTTTTCAAAAAACCACGGTCGACCATGTTGCAGAGCGCGTTGTAATACGGATGCGTGGCCGCCACGTCGCGGAACCGTCCCTGCCCGCCAATGTGTTTGGTGCGAATATCTTCTTTGAGCATCGCCGAGAGCACGTCCTCGACCAGCAGGGCGAATTCACCCCGGCTGGTGAGACTGTCGGGATAAAAGTTGCCATCCGGACCGGTCTCGATTCCCCTCACTTCCAGGCCGGTTACGTCGAGAATGAAATTTCGCGCCCAATGATCGCCAATGTCGGTGGGTCTGGCAATCTCCACAGCGGCCGGAGCCGGGGCCTGGCGCGGGTCGGCCGGAGCTTTAAAACTAAGGTCCGGTGCCGGCGGGTTTCGCTTCTGGATATAGCGGGTAATATCCAGTTCATCGGCAAAGAGTACACACAAATCGGCCCGACTAAGTTTTTCAAGCAGGGCCAGACGCTTTCCATTCTCGCTGCGGGCGGCCCGCTTGATGTCCTGAAGAATTTTCCATCGCTCGTCGGCCTGGGCCGTGAATTCGGTGTTCAAGTCAAGCACCTTGGCGAAATCGGCCTCGGCCTCGTTAAATAGCGGCACGGCGCGATAACACATGGCCCGCCAGTAGTAGGCCTCGGCGCTGGCCGGCTGAAGCTTTAAAGCTTTGTTGAATCGATCGCGGGCCTTTTCCCACCAATCCTTATCCTTGGTCCGGCCGGCTTTGAGCAGCATCACAACACGGCCGCCGGCGATCCAGGTGTCCGCGTTCTTACCGTCGAGGTCCGCGGCTTTGTCGAAAAACTCTTCGGCCTTCCCGGCCAGATCCTTGCGGCCGGACATACGAAAATTGGCGGCCGAGGCGAGAGCCAAACCCGCGTAGCCGGGCCCGAATTTCTTGTCAAGCGAAAGGGCCAGCCGAAATTCGTCCTCGGCTTTCTCCACTTGGTTCTCGTTGAAGTACTTCATGCCCGCGCGGCAATGGGCCTGGGGGGTGTCCATTTCTCCGCCCGCTTTGCGCGCCTTGCTGCACCCGGACGCCAGCAGCGCGCCGGCGGCAAGAATCAAAAGCAGGACGCTGGTCTTTCGGATTTTTGCTTTTCGTTCCAACATGGTTCCTCCGGGAATTGCCGTCTTAGTCTACTACAAACACCACTTTGCACTCCGAAAGAAACTTCAGGTTCTCGGCGGCGCTGCGGATGGAATCGGCATCCCTTTTGGACACTACGGCATCGGTCTTGTTGGCTCCGGTGACGCGGATGGCTTTGATAACGCCGGGGTTTTCGCCAATGCGGTCCGCCAGCCTGGCGGCCTCTTCCATGGTCTTTGCATAGCCGGCCAAGCCGTACTTGGCGGCCCATTCGCGGCTCACATAGGCGGTTCCGTAAACTTCCTTGTCCGCTTCGTCAAGCAGCCGCGGAGCAATGGCCGGCGTCACGCCTAATCCCTTGCAGTCCACGATGAGCCCGGTAAAAACGGTCTTGGGCGCCTTCACCGGCGGAAGAGTGGTGATCGAAGGCTTCTCCGCCACAACCGCGGGGAGAATGGAGGTCATCAGATCTCCGTCAAGGCCAATCTCGTAGGTGACTTCAACGCTTCCATCGCTCATGTAGCGGGTCTTGCCTTTCTGTTCGAACGTTTTGACGAAACCGTTAATACTGGTGCTGATGGCGTCGTTGGTTACACAGGCGTTTTCAATGGTGGTCGTGCTGTTGATGCGGATGCCTTTCACGACCTCCAGCGCATTGCGCATGGCTACGGCAAAGGCGGCGCGCATGGCATTGGGCCGAGCCGCCGCAAGCGGCACGTTGGGCGGAGGCGCGCCGATTCCCGTGGCAATCACAACCCGCTTGCCCCAATCGATCGAACCGGCCGCGCCGACGGGTTGAATCTGGGCTTGCGTCAGAGCGAAACCGCCAAGGACAAGAGCCAAAACAGGAATTCGCATAAGGCCTCCTGAATATCGAACGTCAAGAATCGTATTCTAACGAATATAAGGGTATAATTTTATTGGGCAAAGGTCAAGAACGGCAAGAAACCGGTGGGGCCAAGATTCCTGGCGAGAAGGGGGGATTTCCGCAAGAGACAAATCCACCGCAGGGGTATTCAACTGAGTCAGGAAACAACCAGGCACTGTGCGCACGGTCTTATAGGGACACGACATACCATTTCCGTGTGACTAAAACATGCGCCCACCCTTCGACCCACCCTCCGCAGCAGACTACTACGGAGGGTGGACAAGCTCAGGATGAGCGACCCGGAGATATGCAAGAAATTCCGGGACAAAAAATCTAAGACACAAACACGCTTTGGTGCGAAACCCGGCCGTCGATACGAACCTGCCAGGTATAAATGCCTGGCGCTACTGTCCCACCACGGTTGTTGCTGCCATCCCATGACAAATCGGCCGAAGACAACGGCGTTCGCACATCCCCCAGCGAGCGCACAACACGGCCGCGCACGTCAAGAATGCTGGATTGCACTGTGTGTGTCCGGCCCGAAGCATCAAGAGACAAGTGCAGCCGCCATCCCGCGCCGGCGCGCATCAGCGCATCGATCCGACCGTGGGCCGCATCCAGCGACGCCATGGGTTGCGGCCCCTTGATTCCCGCTGACAGATCGGCGGAGATCCGGTTTCCCGCGTTGTAGTTGCCTAGACTATATTTAGGCCCTTGTGCCAGCGTCAGACTGTATGCATTTGGGTGATTATCCTGGTTTCTTCCCGAGATAACTCCTATATCATGATAGCCGGCATTCCTCCGAGCGGCATTGACCAGCTCAAGCCCGTAGTATTCCATTGTCAGCGGGTCGGTCGAACAGGCCACAGTATTGGGATAAAATCCCGGCCCAAATCCCGGGCCGCCGTCCAACACGCCGGCAAGAGCATCCAGAAAATTCAGAACGCAGGGCGTGATTGCCGTAAGTGCGGTGTAGAAATCAGGGATGCATTCGTGAATGAGCGTGGTGTTACCGCGTGGGTGCGTCCCACCGCAGTTGTTCGTGGCACCATAGCAATTTTTAAGCATTCCGGTGTAACCCGCGCCTTGGGCACCGGAATGATCCTTGGGGATTGCAACATTTATCCAATAATTGCTATTCTTGATTGGCGGGAGTACGACTTGGGTAACCAGCTGCGATGTCCCCGCATCGAAAGTGGGCATGCCGGCGATCACGTCGGGATTCCAATGATTCACCAGGACGACATTATAGAGACCTGGTCCCGACACGCTGTAGCCGGCGGTCTCAACATCGGTCATGGAGCCCGGATATCCTTGCCACGTCATTCCAATGGCCGCCGAAAGGGCAAAATTGTTCGTCGAAACATAAGCGTCCACTTGCTTGTCGAATACCGTAATGTTCTCGATGGGGAATGTGCCGCCCAACATTTGGGTAAGGCCACCAATGATGGCCTCGCTGATGACGGCTTTCTGGCCCCAAGGGCAGGTCCGGGGCGTCTGCTTTGCGTTATAGTTGTTATAGATATCATAGGAGTGGTTAACCTTAATGGCAATCTTGCTTTGCGTCGTTAAGCCCGGAAAAAGGCTTTCCCAGGCCCGAGCAACGGTGGTTGCACCGGTCATCTGCAGAATCATCTTATCCACAATCATATTCACAGCCCAGCGCATGGAAACCATATTCGGTGTACTGCCCGAGGTTGTAGAGGCAAGGCCGTGCTTGGCAATGGAAATGGTCGAAAGAGTCTGGGCAAAGGCCCGGCTCTTGGAGAAAATCATTGGAGCGCTTAGAACAGCACCGCCGCAAGTCGCAAGAAAATCCCTTCTCTTCATAAAAGCCCTCTCCAAAAGGGGATGGATCGCATATATTACCGCAAATATAGTACCGCATGAATCCTGCCAAATTTCACAAAAATGCGGCACCAGCGCCAACCCAGTGCCAACTAACTGCGCAAACAGCCAAGCAACACCTCAACCCACGCGCAATTGGAAGACATTCACTTTGCGCCGGCCTTGAGCTCTTCGATCTTCCCCCAAGGCATGTCCAACCGGCTTCGGCAGGAATATTGGCCCGCTATCCTGTCACAGTTTAGATTTACCACTATGCCTTTCTGAAAGGGTAGCCGGCTGGCAGCAATTATGGCTCCGAATCAAGACGAACACATCGCCGCGCTGGAGCGAATTCAGGAGCTCGAGCAGGAGCTGGAAATCCTACGTAAGGCGGCCGCTTCCCGATCGAGCCCCCATTCAATTGCCGGGGTCAAGTATCTTCTCCTCCATATCGGCGCCACCGGGCGCATTGTGTATGCCAATACCCCGTGCATCGAATACTTCCAACTCCAGAAAAAATCCGTGATCGGTCGTCCTATTACGGTTCTGCAGAAATCGGACCGCGCGGCCATGGCCAACCTGATCGTGGGCAGCCAGCCCGGAAGCAATGTGGCGCAGGATCTGTGCGATGAAAAGGGCCGCCGCTATCAGGTCCATCTCACTTGGAAACACGGTGAAGCCTACATTGTGGCCGAGGACATCAGCGACCGCGAACTACTCCGTTCGTATGTCAACCGTTATATCCGGGAAGGCCTTGACGGGCTTGACGACGCCGACCTCTCCACCTTCCGGTTTCCCGAACGCCGGTTCATGAGCGTGGGGTTCACGGACCTGCGCGGGTTTACGGCCATGTCCGAAACCCTGGCTCCCGACGAGGTCCGTTCGCTGATCAACGCCTACTTCGAGGCGGTGATCCGCGCCATCGAAACCAACAAAGCCACGGTCGACAAGATCGTGGGCGATGAGGTCATGGCCCTTTACGGCGCCCCAAAGTATTATAAGGACCACGCGCTGCGCGCCGTGATGACGGCCCTGGAACAGCAGCGCAATGTCCGTACTCTGCAGGCCGATATGCGAAGGGCCGGCAAGGTTCTGCCGGGGTGCGGCGTGGGCCTTAACACCGGCGAGATGGTCATCGGCAACATCGGGACCGATGTGCGCCAGGATTACACCGTCATCGGAGCCAGCGTCAATCTGGCGGCCAAACTGTGCGAAATCGCGCAGGAAAACCAGGTGCTCCTCACGGGAGCAACGCTTCAGGAGATCCTGGAAAATCTTCCGGCCGGCTGGAGCGATTCCTGCCTGGTCACGACGCAAGCCCCGCTTCCGCAGGGGCATGAACGCCACGGAATAAACCCGCTTGCGCCGGAACTGCGGGGTCGGGTTCACCGGATCGGCCCCGCCGAGCAGCCCTGTTTCGAGTTCCGTTACCTGCATTCGTTCAGCGTCCGCGGCATGGAGCATCCGGTCCCCGTCATCCAGGCGGTTTCCATGATGGACGACAGCCCCCAGCCCGATGTGCTGTCCGAGGAGACCAATCCAAATACCACGGAGCGGATTTTCGGCAAGTACCGCCTGCTTGAGCTGGCCGGACGGGGCGGGATGGCGGAAGTCTGGAGGGCCAGCGATCCGTTCGGCAACGATGTCGCAATAAAGATGCTGATCGCCGGCGAGGGCGCCAACGAAGACCAGATCAAGCGCTTTCTGCGGGAAGCCGAACTGATGCGCAATCTCGACCACCGCAACATTTGCCGGATCTTCGAGGTCGGCATCTACGAAAAGGTCCACTATTTGGCCATTGAGTTTCTCAAAGGCGTGCCGCTCGACCGCCTCATCGCAGGGGGCCCCACGGAGGGCGAAACCACGATTGACGAGATCGTGAGCCGCGTCGAGAAAAGCCTGGCCGTAGACCGCAAGGCCGCACCGGCCTTCAACCCGGCGGATCCGCCGCCTCAGGTCAAACCCCTGCGCGAGCAGCATGCCCTGGCGCTGATCCAGGGAATTCTCAACGGGGTTCAATTCGCGCACGAGCATGGCATTATCCATCGCGACTTGAAACCAAGCAACATCATGATCAAGCGCAATGGCGACCCAGTAATCATGGACTTCGGCCTGGGCCGGTTCGAATCGTCGCAGCACTCAATGACCATGGGTTCCCAGATGGTGGGCACCATCGAATTCATGGCGCCCGAACAGGCCCGCAGCGCGGTGCTGGCCGATGAGCGGTCCGATGTGTTCTCGGCCGGCGCCATTCTGTATTTCCTGCTAACCGGCCGCAAATGGTTTCTGTCCTCGGGCAACATCCTGCTTGACAGCGCGCGCCTCATCGAGCAGGAAGTGGTCCCGCCCCGTCGCATTCAATCGCATATTTCCAGGGACCTCGAGACCATCGTTCTCAAAGCCCTGGAAAAGGAGCCCGAGCGCAGGTATGCCTCGGCCCGGGCCTTTCTCGAAGACCTCAACCGCTATCAACGCGATGAACCCATTGCCGCGCGGCCCGCGAATCTGGGATACCGAATGGCGGTAAAGATCCGCAAACACCGCACGCCGTTTTTCGCCGGCGCAGCCGCCCTTGTCGTTGGCTCGATTCTGGGAATCGTTCTTTTTGGAGAAAAGCTTAAAGAATACGCTTCTTGGGGGCGGCCGATTTTGATCGAGCATTTCAGCGACTCCACATGGCAGGAACAATGGGTCGTGCAGAAGGGCCGGTTCGAGGCAAAGAATGGCCGGCTTGTGACCCAACAGGGGGCTGGAGATCATTTCTCAATTCTGTACCGACGCGAGCTCTTCGGCAGCGTGGCCTTGGAGTTCGAAGGCGAGATGCTGCCCGACCACCAGCCGGGCGACCTGTCGATACGCTGGGCCGACGACATACAGCAGCACTGGCGCGGGTACGATTTCCAAACCGGCAGTTTGGACAACCAGTTTTACCAGATCGGCGAGCTGAGTACAGGCGCCGAACTGGCGCGGGTACGAAGAGAAAACAAGCCGGGTACCATATATCGGGTGCGGGCCGAAATCGAGGGCGGCCATTTGCGCCTTGTGGTCAACGGCCGCAAAGTCCTGGAATACCACGATTACTTTCCGGTCTCCTCCGGATTTATCGGGCTTTTCGGGTATTACCCCGGCAAGGCTTTCGATAACGTGAAGATTTATTCCAAAGAGGTTGCCGAACGGGTGCCCGTACTGGCCATTGGCGACAATTACTATTTGCACGAACGCTATGTAGACGCAAAACGCGAATATGGTCTGGTTGTGCGTTCCCATGCAAGCGGTTCGACCGGCAAGCAGGCTCTGTTTAAGAAAGGGCTGGCCTGCTTTCAATTGGGCGAGCTGGACGAAGCCCGGGCCATTTCCAAGCTCCTGATCAAAGGCCCTTTGCGAATCGATGCCGGACTCCTGCTGTGCGAAGTGCTTTCCGCCAAGGGAGAGCATGACAGCGTGGTGGCGACATTCAAGGACCTCTGCCGCACGGCCGATAGCCGCGAAATGCCGCTGCTGAAAAAGCGGCTGGCATCCCTTGTAGCCCGGACCGCACGGCTTGCGCCAAACATGCGCAACGAGGATGCTGAAAAATACGTACGGCTCTTCATCCGGCTTTTCCCGGACGACCAGGACTGCCCGTCCGTCGTTGCGGCGGCGCTCAACCGCCTGGGCTATGCGGACGAGGTGCTGCGGGAGTACCCGGCCGAACACAACGAATGCGCCCAGGCACTCTCCAGCCTGGGACGCTATGAGGAACTCATATCCCGGTATCCGCAAATGAAATGGTCGGTGGCCAGTGCGTTGATCATGCAAAACCGGGCGGACGAGGTTTTGCGGCGTTTCCCGGGCGAGGAACAGATCTGCGCGCGCGCCCTTACGTTTCAAGGCCGGTTCGAGAAGGTGCTACGGGAATACCCATTCTATGCCAAAGGTGTTCTGGTGGCCCAGCAACGCTATGAGGAAGCGTTGTCGTATCCCCAACGAGACTGGTACATGGCCGCGGCGTTGGTGGAGTTGGGCCGGATCGAGGAGTTCCTGGCCATTTGGCGAAAGAGGACCGACGGCGATGAAATCTACGGACAGGTGATGCATCTCCAGGCATTCAATGCTTTTATCCGGGGTGAAGCCGGGCCGGATACGCTTGAGCGGCTGCCGTACATGCATACCTCAACGGCCCACTTCGCTCATTTTATTCTGCCGGGCTTTCTTCGCTTTCTAAAGAATGGCGCTGACCTGGAATCCGAATACGCCCCCATCTTTCGCGAGAAGCGATTCGCCTTTTCGCAGCAATTATGGTATGCCGCCTCGTTCATTTGCGGCCAGATCAATGATAAAGAGTTCCGTTCGCAGCCCGTCCAGCTCTGGCTCGATCCGCATTTGGCGTTTTACTCCGCCATGCGCAGCGAGATCCGCAATGATGCCGCCGGCGCACTGGCCGGATACCGCGCTTTCATGGCAATTCCCAGATGGCGAAGGCCTTTAGAACTCGTCATGAAGCGCTTTGCAGAATGGCGCATCGAGGTTCTTTCGCAGCAGAATAGGAAATAGCCCGCCGGCCGGCCCGTGAAGCCTGTTCGTTAGAATCGTCCCTCCAAACCTCAAGCCCGCATGATTCTTGCTTTGCCTATATTGAAGTCGATCCAGCATTTCTCCCGAACGCTTTTTCCACCCATGACAATTTCGCTTCTGCTCATCGCCGCGGGAATCGCCATGCTTTATGCGGGCGGCGAGTTTTTTGTCCTGTCGGCGTCATCGCTTGCGCTGCGAATGGGTTTGACGCCCCTGGTTGTGGGCCTTACGGTTGTGGCATACGGCACCAGTTTTCCGGAACTGGTCGTTAGCGGCCTGGCCGCCCTGGACCAAAAAGGCGACCTGGTTTATGGAAATATTCTGGGCGCCAACATCTTCAATTCAACCGTTATTTTGGGGATCGCCGCTTTGATTCGCCCGCTGCACGTACACCCGGAGTTGATTTCTCTTCATGCTCCGGCCATGATCGGCGCGACCCTTGCCGCGATGATGCTCTTCGCCACGGGCCTGTTAAACCGGATTAGCGGAACCATCCTGGTGGTCCTGTTAATGGTTTATACCATCGTCAGCGTTCGGGCAGCCAGAAAGGCATCGACCAATGACATCCGTGCCGAATTCCGCGAAGGCCTTCCGCCGCGCAGCAGGCATCCTGTTCTGGATCTATCAATTATGGCTGGATGCTTTGCCCTGATGTGGGCCGGCGCCCAATTCATGATCAATGGGGGAGTCGGCCTGGCGCGGCTCTGGGGTGTAAGCGAGGCTGTCATCGGATTGACGATCATCTCCATCGGCACCAGCCTTCCGGAGTTGGCGATCTCGGTAACCGCGGCGGCCCGGGACAAGGCGGATATCGCTATTGGCAATGTAGTGGGCTCCAACATTTTCCGGCTGATCGGCATTTTGGGCTTTTGCGCGCTCCTCTCGCCATTCCAGGTCTTCGATATTGGCTGGTTTGATTTTGCGGTTACGCTGGCCCTTGGGGCTTTGTCGCTGGTGTTTCTTCTCAACCAGCGATTGCTTCTGCGCTGGGAAGGCACCGTGCTGCTGGCGGCCTATTTTGCGTACATCATATACCGCGTTGGGAACTGACCGCGAAAGATAGTCTCGAACCATCGTAACTTACTATTTTCGGAAGGGCGATGGTGCTGGCGGGGCTTGCTGCCCCGTCATTATAGCGGTTGCCAAAAAGATTGCCGTAATGGGGGTAGGTCCGTTGACGAAGTGAGGACACGGCCGCCCGCAATGGACGTGCAGGTTGCACGCCGCAAGTGCTTGTATGATTGAGAGCCTTTTTGCCGAATTCAAGATGCACCGGTCTTAGGGGGTTCCGCAGCGAGGAAATGGGCCTACCCCCATTACGGCAAGGATTGATGGCAACTACTATAACCGGCAATTGAATAGGGGTTTCCAAGCCCCGTCTGCCCGGAGGTTTCCGTTGAAACAATTAATTCAAAACGTCAAAACCGGCCTTACCGAGCTGCTTGAGGTCCCGGACCCGGCGCCAAAGCCGGGCCATGTTCTGGTGCGCACGCTTTTCAGCGCGGTTTCACCGGGCACCGAACGCATGCTGGTTGAGTTTGCCAAATCGAGCTATTTCGAGAAAGCGCGCCAGCAGCCCGACAAGGTAAAGCAGGTGCTGGCCAAAATGAAAAGCGACGGAATTCTCACGACCCTTGAATCTGTTTTCTCGCGGCTCGATCAGCCTTTTGCGCTGGGCTATTGCAACGTGGGTATTGCGCAGTCCGTTGGCGAGGGCGTGACCGGAATCAAACCCGGTGACCGGGTGGTCTCCAACGGTCCCCATGCGGAGTGCGTCCTGGTCCCGCGAAACCTCTGCGCGAAAGTGCCCAACGGTGTTCCGCTCGATCAGGCGGCCTTCACGGTTTTGGGCTCCATTGCCCTGCAAGGAATTCGACTTGTCAATCCGTCCTTGGGTGAATGTGTTGCGGTCTTTGGCCTGGGAATCGTGGGGTTGATCACGGTCGAACTGCTGGTTGCCAACGGATGCCGTGTGCTGGGGCTGGACTTTGACCGGCGAAAACTGGACCTGGCCGGACAGCTGGGAGCCGAAGTTTGCAATCTGGCCGACATGCCCGATCCAACGGAGGCCGGTCTTGCATTTTCCGGCGGCCGCGGAATTGATGCCGCAATCATCACGGCCGCGACCGCGAGCAACGACCCGGTCCATTTCTCAGCCCAGATGTGCCGCAAGAGGGGACGCATCGTGCTGGTCGGTGTTGCCGGTCTTGCCCTGAACCGATCTGATTTTTATGAGAAGGAATTGCGCTTTCAGGTTTCCTGTTCGTATGGCCCGGGGCGCTACGATCCGGATTACGAAGAAAAAGGCCGGGACTATCCACCGGGATTTGTCCGTTGGACCGAGCAGCGCAATTTCGAAGCGGTGCTGGAGTTGCTTCAACGGAAGAAACTCGATTTCTCACCCCTGATTACCGCGCGCGCCCGGTTTTGCGATGCAGCCGGTCGCTACCCACAGCTTCTCTCCGACAAAACGCAGATCGGGATCGTTTTCGAGTACCCTTCTCCGGACGCTGGGTCCGCCGTTCTGTATCCACCTTCCGCTTCTCCTTCCAAACCGACAATCGACAACCAACAACGGACAACTCCTCTTGCCGTTTCCATGATTGGGACCGGCAATTTTGCCATGGCCGTGCTTGCGCCCGCCTTGGCCCGTACCAGCGTTGCCCTGCGGACGGCGTGCAGCCAGAAGGGGCTCTCGGCGGCGCTTGCGGCGCGGAAATTCCGCTTTGCCTCGGCCTCCACCAATGCAGACGAGACCCTTCGCGATCCGGAAAGCGGTGCAATGTTTATTTGCACCCGCCACAACTCGCATGCGGAAATGGTCATCAAGGCGCTTGAAGCCGGCAAACACGTCTTTGTGGAAAAGCCGCTGACAATAACCCCCGAACAGTTGGATCGAGTCGCGGAAGTTCACGCAAAAACACCCGGCCTCATGATCATGGTCGGATTCAACCGCCGGTTTGCCCCGCATACAGAGAAGATCCGCCAACTCCTTGGGTCCGCAAAAGGCCCGAAGATGATGCAGATGACAGTGAATGCCGGCGCCATTCCTCTCAGCCACTGGACCCAGGACCCCAGTGTGGGGGGCGGACGCCTCATTGGCGAGGGCTGCCATTTTTTTGATCTGCTGCTGTCCATTGCCCAATCCCGCATTGTCGAGGTCAGCGCTTCGCAGCCGCAGGGATCCGATTCGTTTTCGGCCACATTGAAATTCGCGGATGGTTCGCAGGGCACGATCAACTACTTCACCAACGGCAGCAAGCTGTTTCCCAAAGAGCAGCTTCATATTTTCTGCGGCGGCAAGGTTTTATTTCTGGACAATTTCAAAAAGCTGACCGGCACGGGATTTCCGCTATTCCGCGCAATGCGCCTGTTTAAAATGGACAAAGGCCACAAGCAGGAAGTCGCGCAATTCGTTGCGGCGCTCAAAGAAAACGGCCCGACCCCCATTGCGTTTGACCAGATTGTGAATGTCTCGCGCGCGGTGTTTGCGGCAATGGATTCCATTCGGGAAGGCAGGGCCATGCAGGTTGTGCCATGAACATTCTTGGTCTTTCCTGCTTCTACCACGACAGCGCCGCGTGCCTGGTGCAGGACGGCGCAATCGCGGCCGCGGCCCAAGAAGAGCGGTTCAGCCGCAAGAAACACGACCCACGGTTCCCCCGCAATGCCGTTGATTTCTGCCTGAAGCAGGGAAAGATCGCGGTCAAAGATCTGGATCATGTCGTGTTCTATGACAAGCCTTTGCCTACATTCGAACGCCTGCTGCTCAGCTATTTGAACGGTCGCCCCGGCCGGACTCAGATCCTGGCTTGAAGCCATGCCGCTGTGGCTTGGCAAAAAGCTCCACATCTCCAAAGTGATCCAGCGCGAACTCGGCTATGAAGGCGACGTGCTGTTCACCGAGTACCACGAAGCCCATGCGGCCTCGGCGTTCTACCCTTCGCCGTTCGAGAAAGCGGCCATTCTCACCGTGGACGGCGTGGGCGAATGGGCCACGGCCAGCTATGGCTTTGGCCAGGGGAATGAACTTACAATGCTCAAGGAACTCCACTTCCCCGATTCGGTCGGCCTGCTCTATTCGGCCTTCACATACTTCACGGGTTTCAGGGTAAACTCGGGCGAATACAAGCTGATGGGCCTTGCCCCATACGGCGAGCCGCGCTACAAAGACCTGATCCTCCAGGAGCTCGTGGATGTCAAGGAAGACGGGTCCGTGCGCTTGAACCTGTCCTACTTCGATTTCCTGGCCGGCCTCAAAATGACCAATCACCGGTTCGCCAAACTGTTCAATGGCCCGGCCCGCAAGCCGGAATCCGCCATTACGCAACGCGAGATGGACATTGCGGCCAGCATTCAGATTGTGACCGAGGAAATTCTCCTGAAGATGGCCCGTCACGTGCACAAAGAAACCGGACTGGAGAACCTGTGCCTGGCCGGCGGTGTTGCGCTCAACTGCGTGGCTAACGGACGGATTCTGCGCCAGGCCCCCTTCAGGGATCTCCCTGGATCCAGCCCGCAGCAGGCGGCGCGCTGGGCGCGGCCCTTTCGGTGTGGCACCGCTTTCTGGGACACAAGAGAATAATCACCTCCGGACGTGACGGCCAGCACGGGTCGTACTTCGGCCCGGCGTTTTCCAACAACGAGATCGAGAGCTACCTGAAGCGAAACGGATATGCCTGTCATCGGCTTTCAGCAAGCCAGCGGCCTGCGAGAGCGTAAGCGCTACTGGCTCATGCCGATCATCATTGTGCTGGCTCTGTTGGGTGCCCTGGTGGTCTTTACCGAAACCAGCGCCATCGCGCCGTTTATCTACACGCTGTTTTGAGCGTGCTTGGTTGCACAGATGCTCCTATGCCAGCGACCAATGCGGCTTGATTGATTTTTTAATCAGTTCTTGTTGAGGATTTGTCATTTCGAATCCCCGAAGGGGTGAGAAATCTTTCTTCTTAAACCGAAAAGGAAGATTCCTCAGCAGCGGGGCATGTAAGCTTCTATCGAGCAAGCGATTTGGCAGAATGACAAACACCCTCTCCTTAATCCTCTCCCATCGAAGGGAGAGGAGAGAATCCCCTCGCCACTCGGTGGGAGAGGGTCAGCCCGTCCTCCGTAGCAGATCTACTGCGGAGGGTGGAGGTGAGGGGGTCGTGAATAGTTACAGAAAAGGAAGAATTTGGCTTCCCCTTTATCCTTCGCATGGTGAATTGTCGTAAGCCGAAACGCCGCTCTGGGGCGCTTCTATACTTTCAAATCCGCGGCCGCGCGTTTTCGGTATTTACCAATAGAGGGCTGGACCGTGCTCTTGAGGAAGGCCAGGGTCTGCTGGCCCGACAGACCAATGAATTTTTTTGGGTCCGCCAAAGAGAGCACTTCCTTGCGCGACATTTGAAACTCCGGGTCTGTGGAGATTCGTTCGAGTAAGCGATTCGGTTTTCCTGCAACCATGGCCAAACGCTCTTCCATGGAGAGCACCCGGATTTTCTCGTGCAGTTCCTGGCGGCTGCCGCCGCGCTTGACCGCTTCCATTAGAATATTCTCCGTGGCCGAGAACGGAATTTCCAAATCCAGACGCCGGTCGATCACCGGCTTGTTCACAACAAGGCCCGAAGCCACGTTGGCGTAAATCAGCAGGATCGCATCCGTGGCCAAAAAGGCCTCGGGTATGGCCAGGCGCTTGTTGGCTGAATCGTCCAAAGTCCGCTCGAACCACTGCGTCGCCGCCGTGAACGCGGTGCTCTCGGATAAGGACATGACAAAGCGCGCCAGTGAGCAAATGCGTTCGCTTCGCATGGGGTTTCGCTTGTACGCCATGGCCGAGGAACCGATTTGGGATTTTCCAAACGGCTCTTCCATCTCCTTCAAATGCTGAAGCAGGCGCAGGTCGCTTGCGAACTTGTGCGCCGATTGCGCAATCCCGCTTAAGATGGCGCTGATCCGGCTGTCGATCTTTCGGGGATAGGTCTGTCCCGAAACCGGCAGAGACGCTTTGAATCCCATGCGCCGGGTAACGAGGTCGTCCAATCTGCGGATCTTTCGCGCGTCTCCGCCAAACAGCTCCACGAAGCTTGCCTGCGTTCCCGTGGTGCCCTTTACACCAAGAAACTTCAGATCGGATAAAAAGCGCTCCAAGTCCACAAAATCGAACAGCAGATCCTGAATCCAAAGACAGGCACGCTTGCCGACGGTCACAGGCTGCGCGGGCTGAAAATGCGTGTATCCCAATGTGGGCGTGAAAGCATACTTCCGGGCAAAGGCGCCCAGATTGTGGATCACATCCGCCATGCGCTGAAGAATGATGCGGCCGGCCTCGCGGATCTGGATCAGATCCGTGTTGTCGCCCACATAGGCGCTTGTCGCGCCCAGATGGATAATTCCCGCCGCCTTGGGGCAAAGCTTCCCGTAGGCTTTGACGTGGGCCATCACGTCATGGCGTGTTTCGCGCTCGAACTTTTCCGCGTCAACATAGTTGATGTTGTCTTTATTTCGTTTGAGTTCGTCAATTTGCGTTTTGGACACGGGCAGACCGAGTTGGCGTTCGACTTCAGCCAGGGCAATCCACAGCTGGCGCCAGGTGCGGAACTTGAAATCCTCCGAAAAGATGTGGAGCATCTCCGGGCTGGTGTAACGGGACGAGAGCGGGGACGAGTACGTTGATCGATCGCGGTTTTGCATGCAAAGCCCCCTTATGAGATCGATTCCTGGTGAGTCAGTAAAATAAGTAAGTTTTGCCCTTGCCGACAGCAATGGGACGTTGCCGTGGTTTCCGACCAAGTCCGGGTGCGGAGCTCGACCGATACATCAAAATCCTGCTATTTTGCCGGACCGATCACAATCGCCTGCTTGCGCGAGTCCTTCCGCTTGCCCACCGTCCACTCGGCCAGGAGAACATAGGGGCCGGGCTTGAGGGCGCGACCCTGGTGGCGGCCATCCCAGGAAATTTCAAACCGGTCCGTGGCAGGGCCGGAGAAGATCGTATGCTCGCTTCTTCCCTCGAACGAGAACGCCGCAAGCACCAGGTTGCCGTTGCCGGGCAGATCGACATTGATCCGGATCCGCTCGCCCGATTCCGGCCGAAACAGTTTGGGCCCGGCCAACAGCCGGAACTCCGTTGTCGCGGCCGGAAGCACCGAGTTGGCAAATCCGGGCGTGGCGCCATTCGGGTTGCGGCACAACGCCCAATTCGAAGCCAGATCCGACGAAACCGACGGATTGCGCCGCTCAAGCGAAATTCCGTCGGGAACCGAGGACCCCAGCCAGGCCCCCGCTTCAAAGCCGACCCGGTCCAGTTCAACACCGGTGCTATCGCACAAACCCAGCGTATCCGCATCATTGTTGAGCGTCAGCCAGGAACTGGGGTCCAGCATGCGGCACCCGATGTAGGGATAGGCCGATCGGACCCTGGCCGAGTCCTGCGCCACCAGCAGATACCCGCGGGCTGGCACGGAGAACTTCTTGGAGGGATCAAGAGCAACCGTATCGTTTCCCTCGTAGAGCCGAACGCCGCTTAGCGGGACCGCACTGGAATCGGGATTGAAAAGTTCAATCCATTCGCCGCCCCGCGATGCGCTGATCATCACCTCGCTGAACAGCAAACCGGCCTCAACCGGTGCAATCAGAAAAAGGGCCACATGGAGCGCGCGGGCCCATGCCGGCGCCTGGACCAAATTATTGTAAACTCCGCCATCATTCATAGATATTCTCTGTCGCGGATATTGAAAGCGGCCCGCAATTTCCGTCTTTGCGGACCGGCTTTGCGCTTTACGCTTTGTATTTTGAAAGTCCGGTGTAAAATACTCAGTTTGGCCCGGACATAAAATAAGGAGTTGACATGGCCCTGGAAGAAGTCCTTCGCACGGTGCTTGACGAGTTTAAAACCATTGCCTCAGCCGACACCATCATCGGCAAACCCATCGAAGCCGGCAATTCCACCATCATTCCCGTTTCCAAAGTCTCCATCGGCTTTGCCGGAGGCGGCGGGTCGAGCGCCAACAAGGAAAGAGGCGGCGGCACCGGAACGGGCGGAGGCGCAAGCATCGAGCCGGTCGCTTTTATCGTGATCACCGACGGAAAAGTCAGCATTCAGCGAATCAAGACCGGAGACATCGGTCTTACCGAACTGCTGGAAAAAGTCCCGGGGCTGATTTCGAAATTCTGGAAGAGGAAGGACGAAGATAAAAAGCCCGATGACGCAAAGTGCTGATAATGAACGTGCAGCATTTGGCGGATCGCCTTTAAAGTCTCCACGCTCGACAAGCGTGTTTCTTTGCGTAGATGAGTTTGTGATCGAAACCAGAAGATTTGGCAGGATCGGCATGATGCAAATTGTTTTCCAAATCCCGTTGCTCCTGCTATCCTGTCCAATTTTTTCCGGCTCCGCTGGTTTTAGATAAAAAAGACGTGAAGCCTGAACAAAAGTATTCTCTTGAAAATTCTCGCATTCCTCTGCGAGCTCGACCTCCCTCCCGCATGATCCGGTTACTTGGACTGGCCGCGCTTCCTCTGCTTGTCTGTGTCTCGGTTCAGGCCGCCGAACCCATAACCTTTGTCATCACCGGCGAAACGCACGCATCCATAGAGGGGCCCAACGGCGGCTTGGCTTCCCGCGCGGCCGTAATTGCGGAGCTGCGCAAATCGTCGCCGGGCTTGATACTCCTGGATGGCGGCGGCGCATTCGCCGGCGGGCTCTTTGATCCGGCCTCGATCAGCGATTCCCTGGACAGCGTTCGCAGTCTCATTTACCTGCGCGCCATGAAGACAATGCGCTATGATGCCATGGCCATTGGGGATGAGGAACTGCTGGGTGGGGCCGGGTTTCTTGGAACGGCTGCACGGGAAGCGGGATTTGCGATGCTTTCGGCGAACCTGGATTCAGCCGCGGCCCAATTCGGGATTCTTCCGTTTACGGTAATTTCGCGCGGCAAAACGCGCATTGCCGTCATCGGTCTTACAACGCAGGATTCATTTCTCTCCGAGCGCGCGCTGCCAAAAGTCGGCGACCCATTCAAGGCCCTGCGGCGCGCGTTGGATCGGGCTCAAGGCCAAAGCGACATGATCGTTGTGCTCAGCCATCTGGGCGAAGAGATGTCGAATGCTCTGGCCGATTCATTTCCTCAGCTTGACTTGATCGTCAACGGCCACCGCAAAACAACCGTCGAGCCCGTGCGCCGCCGGGGCAACGCCCGCATTATTCACTTCAGCTACCTCGGCCAGGAGGTCTATTCTCTTCGTCTGCGGCCAGGCGACAGGAACTCTCCCGAGTTCCAACGCCACCCGGTGGCTGTCTCGGCCCGCACCCAGCCTGTCATCGAGCAATTAGCACGGCAGTGGGCGGCCATCAAGGCCAATGCCCCTATACGGCTGGATTTATACTTGATGAGCCAATGTCCCTATGGCCGCGACGCCCTGGAGGTTTTGCTGAAGGTCTCCAACCATCTCAAAAAGCGGGCGGCCCTGAATCTTTATTTCATCATATCAAAGGAAAAGGAAAACTGGACCAGCCTTCATGGCCAAAGCGAATTGGACGAGAACCTGCGCCAGGCCGTGATTGCGGCGTATCGACCCGAGGCCCTCGGTTCCTATTTGTCCTGCATGCTCCAAAAAAGCAAGAGCCCTGTTTGCCTCAAAGAGGCCGGTATACAAACGCAGGACTTGGACGGGCTGATCCGGGCGTCGGGTTTTCGGATTCTGGAGTCGCATTACGCCCGAACCGAAAAGCTCAACATCCATGCTTCGCCCACCCTGTACATCGACAACCAACCCTATGAAGCGGCCATCGAAGAACAGTCCTTGCTTCGAGCTTTGTGCTCCAGAGGGCTCCGCGGCCGCGCGAACGATTGCGACAACGTTCCCGAGTGCATTGCCGATCGGGATTGCCGGGCTCCGGGGAAAGAAGGGAAATGCTTCGAACCCGGCACACAGCAGAGCCGCTGCATTTTCCGCGAGGCGCCCAAATTTGATTTGACCGTGATTACGGATCCGGCCATGGTCTGCCCTCCCGATATCGAGGAGGTGCTGCGCAGCACGGTTTCCATTCTGCCTGGCGCAAAAATCAGACGGTTCACCAATTCCAACAAAACCGCAGCGGGGATTCTGGCCCGGCATGGCATCACGCAACTCCCCGCAATGCTTCTGGAAAAAGGGGCGGCTCAGTCGCAGGATTTCGCTCAGCTCGAAAATGCGCTGGAGCCCAGGAGCGACGCTTACCTGCTTAAGCCTGGGATTGTGCGCGCATCCATTTTCTACAAGAGACCAAAGACGCCCGGAAATGTCGTTCTCTTTGTCTCTCCCCTTTCCGAACAGGGGAATGCAATTGTGGATCGGTTTCTTGGTTTGGCGCGCGAACGAAGCCAATCCATCGCCAAGCTGAGCATAATGCCGATCCTGGAACGCAAAGGCGATTCCGTCGAGGCGCGAAATGGCCTTGCCGAGTTTGAGGAGGCCGGCCGCGAACTGGCCATGAGCGATTCTCTGCGAATGCGCTATCTGGACCGGCGCCGCCCTAACTGGGCCACATCCTACTGGGAAGAGGCGGTGCAAAAGGCTGGTCTGGATCCGGTGCAGCTCAAAAAAGCAGCCCAATCCGCCGAAACCGGGAAGAAACTCCGCCGGGCCGCGGCGCTATTCGCGGAAATCGGCGCCCCCGAATTTCCGGCCGTATTCCTCATCGATAACCGCGAAGTCGTTCAGCCGCAAAATGAAGCGGACCTCAGCCGGATTCTGGATTACCTGAAAAAATGAAAAGAAGGAGAAATTCACCACAGAGGCACAGAGGGCACAGAGATAGGAAGAGAAGAAAAGAATTTTTCAAGTGACCCAAACGTTCTCTTTCTCCGTGCCCTCTGCGCCTCTGTGGTGAATGATTTTCGGATCCCGTCTCATTCTTTCTTACCCCATCCCCTGCGCCCGCTCCAGCGCCTCTTCGATATAGCCGCTCTGCTCGCGCAGATCGCTGATCTCGCGCTGCCAGAACGAGTCGCTGCCCCAGTCGGGAAAATTGCGGCGGAACTGATAATCGTCTTTCTGGCGGGTGCACCAGACCAGAAAATGGATCATGCGCATGGCGCGCAAAGACTCGATGCAGCGTAGGCTTCTCCGGTCGAAACGGCGAAAGCGTTCGTAACCCTGAAGAAACAACTCGATTTCCCGGCCGGCTTTGGGCGCGCGCTCCGGCAGCAGAAGCCAGAGGTCCTGCACCGGCGGGCCCATGGCCATGTCGTCGAAATCGATCAGCAGCAGCCCCTGTTCGAGCCGGTCCAGAATATTGCCTCTATGGCAGTCGCCGTGGACACGGATTCGTTCCAGCCCATCGAACAATGGCGCGCTGAGATTAACCAGGTGCATGCCCACGCCTTTGAAGGAGCCGCGGAATTTCTCGGGAACCACTGTACCGCACAGCTCGTCCAGATGGGCTTGCGTCAGCAACCGGGGATCCATGACAATGCGATTGGATGCCGGCTTCACGGCCCCGGCCAGATGCATGCGCGCGATGAGTGTACCCAGGCGGGGCCAATCCGAGTCCTGCATGATCTCGAACTGTCTTCCGGCCCGTCGCGGGTAGAGCGCGAATAAAAAGCCCTCGTGCTCGCCAAGCGTTTCGCCGTTTTTCAGCGCCAACGGAGCCACAACCGGCACTTCGGCCTGCGAGCAATCCAGCACGAATCGGTGCTCGTCAAGAATCGCCTCGCGGCTCCATCGTCCGGGGCGGTAAAATTTGGCGATGATTCGGATCCCGTCCTCACCACAGAGCTCATACACCCGGTTAATGTAGCTCGGCAACGGAGCTGTAAGCCCGGTCAGGCGCATGCCCGTGGCATCCTCCACGGTCCTGAGCACGAAATCGGGAGTCAGTGTTTCAAAAGAAATTGTCATTCCTGTCTTTCGTTGTCGGCGCAGGAAAGATAATAGATGGTAAGGTTGAAATGATCAGAACGGGATTTTGGAGAGGAACGGGAATTCTGTCGCACTTTCTGCGCCTGCGCATGGACAAGGCCAAAGATCCGTTGGGTGAAACAGGCCTTTCGGTATCCAAAATCGCCTTCGAGGTCGGGTTTAACAACCATACCCATTTCTGCACCGCGTTCAGGAAGAACACGAGGGTGTCGCCCAGTCATGTGCCTGGAGAGCGTGATGCGCTTTTTTCCTTCCGCGCATCCGGGAGATATTTCCCGGACACTCTTACCTCGTCCCTGGATCCGCAGCCGTTTCACGTATGTTCCTTTTCTCCTTGAAGAGAACCTGGAACGGGTCGCAGAAAATTTCCTTGAGGATATCCGAGCCGGCGGCATGGGCGCTGCCCGGCAGGCCGAACAGAAGGTGAAGGCCGGCTTCATCCTGGAAATGGGCGGAAAAGCGAGGGAGGCGGCGGATCTCCGGTCCAAGGTGGTTCGGCATGACCCGGAAAAGGAGTGCTGCTTCTTTGCAGGCTTGGCCCAGGCGCTGCTTTCGGGCAAAGAAGACCGGCTGGAAGCGATGCCCTCCCCGGTGCAGGTGACCGGTGAAATTCTATAGCTGGCCGGGCGCCTCCATGCGGCGCGCCGAAAGCATGCGCGTTCGGCCGCGCTTCTCAATCGCTGCGTAAAAAGCGATCCGTCGCTCCAATGGTCTGGCTGGCTGGCCCGGCAAATGCTTGCGGGGAATGAAACCGGGGCAATCCCCTGCGCGGGATTAGAGCCCAGGCCGCGCATAGCATTGCAGAATGGCAACTACTCAGCTCTTCCGCCACCCTCACCTTAGTCCTCTCTCATCGAAGGGAGAGGAAAAGGATCCCTCGCCCCTCCGAAGGAGGGGGGGGAGGGTGAGGGGACCTGAGCGGTTTCGCAAAATGACCCGTTCCGCCCTGAGGCGAAGCGCTATTTGCGGCCTGTCTGCACGTAATTACGCAGCTTCTGCGCCGACATTCCCTTGATTCCGCATCGCTCCAAGGTGCGCCCCGTTTTCCAGTAGTTGACGCCGGAGATCGCGATGCCGATCTCGATGGTCGCTTTCATCAGGGGAGTGGGCACGCCCAGCGCGTCGCCCAACTGCGACCAGCAGACCAAACCGATGGGAATGTCCTCGGTCACGTAGCGATTTGAAAGAGAGGTGGGACCCTTTATGGGTGTTAATCCCTTGCTGGCTTTCAGTGTTTCCCAAAGATCGCCCTTGGGACCGTAACCCACCGAGTTAAGCGCCTCGGGCTGACCGGGGAGTGTGAGCCCCAGCTTCCTGCCAATCGAGATTCTCTCACGGTCGAGAGCTTCCATGGCCTTTGCAGTGGACGGCGTGATTCCTTCCTCATAATACCAGAATTCGCCGCGCGAATACTCGATACGGCCGGCGTTCATCAGAACGCCCAATGGATGGATCACCGGGTTGCAGTTGGAAAGCCCGGCGTCCAATATGTCACGGAAGGCGGAAATGCCGGGATAGAGGTCGCGCATCATCGTGAGGACTTTGGCCTTGCGGATTGAGGGAAATACGCCAATGCCAAAAACCGGCAGCGCATGATATACGTTGACGCTATTGGGTCCGGTCATGCGGGTGGCATAGGGCAGCGTGTCAAGCTCGGACACGGTGATCTCGGCCTTGCATCCCCTTTTCCTGACCGCGTTTACAAACTCCAGGCTGCCCATGGTCCCCGGGATCAGCACCACGTTGTGGCCGTCGCGCAGAACCGGCGCAAGGGCCTCGCCATAAACCCGGTGGTACAGGGAGGGCACGATGACGAGAATCAATTCGGCACCGGACACGGCTTGCTTCAAGTCGTGCGTGGCCATGCAGAGCTGCGCCGTCCCGTTGCGCGCCTTGCCGGCAATCGTGATCTTGCGCGTCTCGAAAAGGGCCGCGACATTGTCGCGAAAGTGTTCGAATTCGAACAGCCGCACCTCATGACCGGCCAATGCCATGTCCGCGGCCACCGTCCGCGCCCCATGCCCACCACCCAGAACCGCAATCTTTCGTTTCATGCAACCCCCCTTAAAATAAGGAACGAATCGGACAGGATCACAGGATTAGGCGGGATTCGCCCCACAGTCATTTCGAGCGAGTCTTCGAAGAGAAATCTTTTCGTTCGAAAAAAAGATTTCTTTCTTCGCTCGAAATGACACACACAACCCGAACATTCATCCCTCATCTTCTCCTGTCGATCCCCGTCTTGATCCCTGTTTTGTCCTTTCGAAAACTCCTGAACCTGTCTTTTCTATAGCACGGCCGGCGTGTTGGCCGACACCAGTACGGCTTTCTTTTTTCCCGCGTGCAAGAACCGGTGCGGCAAACGGGAATCAAAGCACCACCCATCCCCTTGCCCAATATCATATTTCTTTCCCGCCAGCTCCAATACCAGCCGCCCCTGAATGCACAGTCCCATTTCGATCGACTCGTGGCGGAGCGGTTCGGGGCCCGAATGGCCGCCGGGGCCGTACTCTTCACGAAACATCTGGATTTCTCCGGAGACTCCGGAATTGACCACGGTCATTTGTACGTGGTGGCCAAGGCCGCGTTGGATTTTCATCCGGCTTTTTGGAATGATGGGCGAACCGGTCGAACTTGTCTCCAATTGGAAGAACTCGGCGAAGGAAAGCCCGAACACGCTTAGGATCTTGCGCAGAGTCTCAAAGGAAGGCGAAGCATGGCCCTGTTCGATACGCGAAATCATTGCGGCCGAAACTCCGGATTGGCGGGCGAGCACGCGGAGGCTCAACTTTCGCTTCTCGCGCTGTTCTTTCGCAAGGCGGGCAAGGTTTTCCATGTGTTGCATATAATATAACATTCGCCTTTAAAGAGTCAACAGGCCTCTTTCCTGCAATGTCTTTTTCGCCCAAGCTCTCACTCAAACTCACCAGGGCTTTGCGGGGAAGGAGCGGCGGAAGCAAAGGACCGATTTCGACGGGATGCCCCAGACGCGGACGGCCGCGGAGGTCCGCGCGCCCTCGGATTGGCCAAAGGATTTGCCGCATGAGCACGTGAGAGATATATTGTTGGGATATTCGCCCTCAACCCAACAGGAGGTCTTATGCGTGTGTCCGCCGTCTCGGTTCTGCTTGCGCTGGTACTTGTTTTTGCCTGGAGCCCATCCTCATACGCGATCGTAGGAATCGGCGGGAACTGGGCGCTAGATCTCACCACAAAGCTAGACGACACGCCGGATTCTGTGGGCGAGCAGGCCGTTATCGACGGCCTCGTACTCAGCACCGCGGCTCTAAGCCTTCCCGGCATTCCGGCTGTGTTTCAAGATTCCGTCACCGGCAGCAACGTCCCCATCTACGTTGATCGGACCGATTTCAAGGCGAGCTCCATGAACCTGGGCGGAAAATTCTATATCGATATTATTCCGGTCCTTGACGCCATCGAAATCGCGGGGAATTTCTATTCATTCAGCTACAAAGGCCAGGTGCGCTATCCCACGGGTATTACGCAGAAGGCCAGCCTCGCCGGCGCAAGCCCTGCGGATTTTAAAACCTGGGTCGATGTGAACTATGATACGTTCGCAACCAACATTGATTTCTTTGGCGACAGTGTCACGCCGTTTGCGAAGCTCCAGTTCGACGCAACCATCCGTAAGACCCTGATCAAGCTGCCCCCCCTGGTTGGCATCCTCAAACTATATGCCGGAGCGGGGCCGTCCATCATCTTCGCAACCCCCGTCCTCAGCGGCGGCCTGATTGAAGACGCGTTGTCCGAGACGATCGAAGGCGGCCCGGCTGGAGGATTTACGGTCGCGGCTCTTTCCACATCGCTCTTCAGCCCTGCAAATCAGACAAAACTGCAAGAGTACTTTCTCAAGAAGCTCATGACCCCGCACTATGGCTTCCACATCGTGGCTGGAGCCCAGGTGAAACCGCCCATCATTCCGATAGCTCTATATTCCGATTTCAAGTTCACGATTGGCGGGAAACTGGATGACAGCGTAGACCTTAGCGCGACCGGCTTGACAATGCAGCTGGGCGCGGCTTTGGCTTTTTAATAAAACACACGCGGATATTTTCAAAACGGGGCTTCCGCAAGGCTCCGTTTTGTATTTTATGCCAGACATGGATTCGATCTTATCCTCCGTCATACTGGGTATCGTTCAGGGCCTCACCGAGTTCCTGCCGGTCAGCTCGTCGGGCCACCTGGTGATTTTTCAGAGTTTCCTTCTGCCCGGCGGCGAGAACCTGCTCTTCGATATCCTGCTCCACGTCGCCACCCTGTTTGCGGTAGTCATCGTATTCCGGGACAAGATTGCCCGAATTCTAAGCGGACTTTTCTTTTTCCGGTCCTCGCCGCATCGAACCGAATCCTGGAAATGGGCGGGGTGGATTCTGGCCGGGCTGGTTCCCACCGGAGTCATTGGAGTCGTGTTCAAGGAACCGCTGGAAAAACTATTCGACTCTCCGCTGACCGTCAGTTTCATGCTGATCGTAACGGGCCTTCTGCTCATCTCCACTCTGTTTCGGAAAATGCCTGGCTCATGCGACGGACTGGCAATCTGGCAGGCCATGGCCATCGGCACGGTACAGGGAATCGCCATTATTCCGGGAATCTCGCGCTCGGGTTCTACAATTGCCGTTGCCCTTCTCCTGGGCATAAGTCGAAGCGTTGCCGGCGAATACTCGTTTCTGGTCTCGCTGCCGGCCATTGCTGGCGCTCTTCTGCTCCAACTCAAAGACTCGGCGGGCGCGCCCATTGCGTTTTCGATTCCTTCCCTGGCGGCGGGATTTGTCGCCGCTTTTGCCGTGGGCATCGTCGCCCTGCTTCTGCTGATGCGGTTTGTCCGCAATGGGAAGCTCCACTATTTTGCTTTCTACTGCTGGCTGATCGGCATCGTCGGCATCATCCACTTCTGGAGATAAGTATGAACACGGAAAATGGCGGTCTCAAACGCCTTTGGGCGCCCTGGCGCATGCGCTATATCGATACCATAGGCCGCAAGGAAGAAGGCTGTGTGTTCTGCACCAAGCCGGCGGAAAGCGATGACCTCCGCAACCAGATTGTATTCCGTTCGAGCGTCTGCTATGTAGTCATCAATTTGTTTCCGTACAATAACGGCCACTTGCTGGTGGTGCCCTATCGGCATATCGCGAACTTCCATGATCTGACCACGGATGAGCATCTGGACTTGTGCAAGCTCGTCGACAAGTCGCTGTTGGCTTTGAAAGAAGAATTGCGTCCAGACGGGTTCAATGTGGGCATGAACCTGGGCCGGTCGGCCGGCGCCGGGATCGATCAGCATCTGCACATGCACATTGTCCCACGCTGGAATGGAGACACGAATTTCATGCCTGTTCTGGCTAACACGAAAGTAATTTCCGAAAGCCTGGACGAGTGCTGTTCCCGTCTGCGCCAGGCATTTCTGTAATCCGGTCACCCGTGCCGTGTAATCGTATTCTCACGCACTTCGATTTGGACGGAGTCTCTAGTGCGGCCCTTTGCTCATTCATCCATGGCCTTGAGCAGATTGAGTTCACGGGGCCGGCCGCGGTGGATGCCGCTATGGTCAATTCCCAGACCATTGTCTGCGATCTTCCCTATCCGCGCGAGTGCGGCCTCTGGTTCGACCACCATATGGCCAACGCTGAAAACCTTCAACTACGCAAAATCGAACCGGCTTCGATTCCGGGCAGGCTTGCCGATAGGCCAAGCTGTCTTCGCGTCATCTACGAGTATTACCTGCCGGATTTCGAAATCGAGGAATGGGAGCCGTTCGTGGCCCAGGTGGATGTGATCGACTCGTTCCAGTTTGCCTCGGTCGAGGAGTGGCGACAAGAGACCGCGGCCCGAAGCTTGGATCTGGCCATCCGCTATGATACAAGCGACGCCCAATTCCTGCGCCGGCTCGCTCTTGGGCTGGCGCAAAACGATTTCCGCGTGGTCGCCCGGGATCCGGTTGTGATGGAGCGCGCCCGGGCCGCGAGGGACGCCGAAGAGGCGCAAATCGGGTTTATTCGAAAAACGGCCCGGTTTCTGGATCCGCAGGAACAAATTGTCCTTCTGGATCTGACCGAGCTGCAGAAGCCGCCCTACTTTCATAAAGCGCTTTCGTTTGTGCTCTTTCCCAACGCGATGGCCGTGCTCGAAATCCGGTGCCAATACCAGCGTGGACAGAAGACGAACAATCTTGGATTTTCCATGTCCCTTGGGTTTGCCGGCGCAACCGTTCGGGCGCGCAAGAACTTGGGTGAGATCATGCGCAAGCTCAACATCGGGGACGGCCATCCCGGGGCCGCGGCCGGCCACATGGCCTGCGAAAGCAAACCCGAGCGCGCCAAAAAGCTTGCATTGACGCTTCAAAGAATAGTAGAAATCTGGAATCAACAATAAGGGGAGACCTCCATGGGCGGACAAAGCACTGTCATTAAAATCGTCGACGAGATCCTGGATTTATCGCGGAAATCCTTCAACGACAAGCTGCTCAACCTCAAAGAGCAAGGCTATGCGCGCATCGGCGTCGACCTTTCGGAGAAACCGTATTTAAATAGCGAATCCGTGGGCGTGCTGGCCTACAACTACATCGTGCTGCATGACATGGGGGTTGAGATATTCTTCGTCAACCCGTCGCGCGATGTCGTGCGTATTCTCGAAAGCACCGGTCTTAACAGGGTTATCCGGATCGAATTTACGAAACCGGGTGAATGATGCATGGTTGATCGGACCACAGAGGAAAAGTATTTTTAGTGGGCCGATCAGAACAGTTGAGCATTGGCGCCTTCGTCTAGTGGTTAGGACGCTGCCCTCTCACGGCAGTGGCAGGGGTTCGAGTCCCCTAGGCGCTACCAGATACGAAAGCCTGCAAGCATAAGCACTTGCGGGCTTTTTTCATGCCCCTCCCCGCAATGTCATACAGAATTGTTCGATTCCCACCGACTTTCCAACCCAGCGAGTTTTTTTCACAAGGAAGGTTCGCATTACCTTTGCCCCTTGCCTCGCCGTTAATTCATTTTGCATTCGCCGAAAAAGGAATTGATTCCAAGAGCCAGGCAATGGCGACATTCTACTTCACATGAGGGCCGCCGCGGCAATGAAACGGATTGGCATTGTCGAAGACCACGAGGACATGCAATTCATTTATGGCCGCATGTTCCGCAAAATAAAGGATATCGAAATCGCGCTCCAGACCTTGACCGCCGAAGAAGCCCTCGCAAAGATTCCAACTGCAAATCTCGACCTCGTGATTGTTGATATTTCGCTGCCGGGAATGGACGGGATTTCTCTTGCCAAGGAATTGCGATTGCGATATCCCGGACTGAAGATTTTAATGGCCACAGGCCATGACAGAATGGCTTATGAATCCGCGAGTATGAAAGCCGGCGCGGACGGCTTTGTCACAAAGGATGACGGCGCCAAACTGGTAGCCGAAACATGCAGGCTGCTGCAACAGCCCATCGGCAAAGGCTCTTCTGGAGAATGAAAACAATCGTTACGGCAGCCGTTTTGGTCCGCGAAGGAAAGGTCCTCATCGCGCGCAGAGGTTCTGGCGCGCATGCGGGCAAATGGGAATTTCCGGGGGGAAAATGCGAATCCGGGGAAAGACCGGCTCAATGTCTGGCCCGGGAATTAGGCGAGGAGTTCCGTGGGCAATTCCGGGTCGGCAGGTTTATCGCGACAACCCGCTTTGCCGTTGGCGGGCGGCCATACGAGCTGCATGCATACCGGGTAGAACTCCAATCAGAGACAATACAGCCTTTGGAGCACGATGCGATTTCCTGGGTCAGTCTGCCGGATTTGCGGAACTACGACCTGTTGGAGCCCGACCTCGAAATCGTCAAGAGCCTTGAAGAATCCGGAGGGCTTTAAGGGCGCTTTCTTCCTTGTCCTTGATCTCGATCATCAGGTCCAGATCAACTCCCGCCAAATCCTTTATGACTCTCAAGAAATGCTTTGGATCAAGGGTGTCGGCATGGGCGCCGGGCCTCTTATCCGGATTTTGCGAGCTGTAGTCCACGATCGGAATGCCGTCGATTTTCCTCCAGGTTCGGCTCACCGACTCCATGGCTTCGCCAAGCCCTTCTCCGTTGTTGAGGCATTCATGGTGAAAGGTGTCAAGTACAATTGGAATCCCTGTTTGGCCGCTTACCCAAAGACAATCGCCAACGGAGAAAAGGCGGTCGTCATTCTCGATCACAAGCCGGCGCTTGATTGCCCGGTCAAGCGTGCGCCACGTTCGGACAAACGCGGCCATAGCTCCTTTCTTGTCTCCGTAGGCCGCGCCCAGATGGATTTGAATCTTAGCCCGGGCCGGCAGGCCCATTGCATCCAGCAGCTTCGCATGATAGGCCAACTCGGCCACGCTGCTCTCGACAACCTCGGGCCGGTTTGAATTCAGAACCACGAATTGGTCCGGGTGCATGCCCATTCGCATCCGGTATCCGCGGATGAACCGGCCAAGAGCATGAAGCTCCGGCCCAAAAAGCCCGGCCCAGTCCATGCGATTGACCGGATGCGAGGCAAAGGGAATCAGCTCCGACGAAATGCGGAAGAACAGGATACCATGTTCGACATTGAAGCGGAGAATTCGTTCAAGGCATGCAAGATTGCTGCGCACCGTTTCGATCAGGCGCTTTTTGGAGTATGAGGCAAGCCGGAACGTGGAGCTGGATGTGCAGTCCAAGCTCCGGTTTATGCAGGCATAGCCGATATGCATAACAGAAAAATAGGGAATGGCGCCCGTATCCATGCCGTTTGCGACATGCCCGCCCCGTGGACCGAACTGCGGCACCAATTATCGGATTTCGACCGGCTTGCCTTTTCGCGCCGATTCGTACACGGCGTCGATGATCTTCATCAGCGCAACCGCCTGATCCGGCGTGTTCAGGGGCTTTTCCTTTCCGTCCAGGGTGCGCACGAAGTTGGCGGCCGAGCCCACGCGGCCCATGGTCTCATCCTTTTCCACGATGATCTCGTGATTGACCGAACGGCCGTTGACCTGGCTGTATAGCTCGCACGTGTCGAGGGCCGTGTCGTCGAGGCCATCCTGCTGGAACAGCCGGCGGATCATCCCGCCCGCCTTCCGGCCCTGGAACGTGACCGACACCTCTTCGCGCTTGTTCATCTCGGCCCACGAATTGCGGATCATCAGGACCTGTCCGGTCTTAAAGCGGATGAAGCCGAGGCAGGCCGCTTCGACGTCGGTAACCCCCTTCTCGACATCGGGAATCCCCCACGGCCCTTTAAAGGCTTTGTCGTCGATGAAATCCTGAAACGTCTGGGCCAGAACATGCTGCGGCTGGGGATAGCCCATGAAGTACAGCGCCAGATCGATCATATGGAGCAAATCGATGACCGGCCCGCCGCCCGACAACTTTTTGTTTGTGAACCATCCGCCAAAGCCGGGAATGCCGGTCCGCCGGATCCACAGGGCCTGCGCGGAATTGATGCGCCCCACCTCACCTTTTCTGATGTAGTCCATGAGAGCGTAGGCCTCGGGCCTTGCGCGGTTGTTGAAGTTGAACATCAGCACTTTGCCTTTGGCCTTGGCCGCCTTCCGCATCTCCATGACCTCGGCGGCGTTGAGGGCCGGCGGTTTTTCGCAGAACACGTGCTTGCCGGCTTTCAACGCGGTGAGCGCAAGCGGTTTGTGGAACTTGTTGGGCGTAATGATGCTGACCGCATCCACATCCTTGGAGGATGATAGCGCCTCCTCGATTGAGGAACAGGCCCTTGGAATCCCGTACCTTTTCGCCGAAGCCTCCGCCAATTGAGCATTCGAATCGGCGATGCAGACAACCTCGGCCCCTGCTGACCGAAATCCCTTTACATGATAGGCGGCCATAAAGCCAGCCCCGACAATCACGATTTTTTGACTCATTACGGCTCCCCTATTCCTCCAAACCGAGGATAATTCTATTTGTTTTCACATCCGATTTTCCACCGGCAAAATCGTCAAAGGCCTTTTGGGGCGTGTCGATGAGCATCGACTGGATGAACTCCGCGCCCTCTTTGGCGCCCTGGGCCGCGTCCTTGACGCAGCATTCCCATTCCAATACGGCCCAGGAACGAAAACCGGTCTGCGTCAGTTTTGTGAAGACCTGCTTGAAGTCCACCTGGCCGTCGCCCACACTGCGGAACCGGCCGCAGCGGTCCTTCCAGTCCTGATATCCGCCGTAAACGCCGCTTCGCGGCGAAACGCGGAACTCGGCATCCTTCACGTGAAAGGCCTTGATGAATTCGGCGTACGCGTCGATATAGCCCAAATAGTCCAGGCACTGCAAAACGAAATGCGACGGGTCGTAAAGGATATTGGCCCGCTTGTGATGGCCGGTCGCTTTGCGAAATCGCTCAAAAGACACGCCGTCGTGCAGGTCCTCGCCCGGATGAATTTCGTAGGCCAGGTCCACCCCATGGTTGTCGGCGGTATCCAAAATTGGCTTCCATCGTCCGGCCAGTTCCTTGAATCCCTCGTCCACCAGGCCCGCGGGCCGCTGCGGCCACGGATACATCGTGTGCCAGAGAAACGCGCCGCTGAACGTGGGGACTACGGAAAGGCCAAGATTCGCGGAGGCTTTAATGACTTTTTTCATCTGATCGACGGCCCACGCGGTCCGCGCCTTGGGCTTTCCCCGCACCGAGGGCGCGGCAAATCCGTCAAATAGTTGATCATAAGCCGGGTGAACCGCCACCAGTTGTCCCTGCAAATGCGACGCGAGTTCCGTGACTTCCAGGCCGTTGCATTTCCCTCGCAGATCCTCGCAATACGACTTTGATGCGGCCGCTTTTTCCAGGTCGATGACACGGCTGTCCCACGAGGGGATCTGCACGCCCATAAAGCCGAGCGACTTCGCCCATCTCGTAATATTCTCCAGGTTATCGAATGGTGGCACATCGCCCAGAAACTGCGCCAGGAAAATGGCCGGCCCTTTGATTTGCGACATAAAACCACCCCTCCGTTGGAATGTTCAAAATCCAAGCACCAAAGCGGGCCTCCGTTTTCTACATGGTGGCCCGAAATGACTTTATGTCGTGACTTATCACGACGGAAACAACAAGCAGGCATCTCAGTTATATCAATGAGTTACACGCGCTGTTTCCTAGGTACCTTCCAACGCCATTCGGTTCGGCTTCGCTCATTAACCACCACGCACCGAGCATTCTGTTAGGTACACCTACAAGGACGTACCCTGAGCGTAGTCGAAGGATACGCGCAATCGAAGTTGAATAGAGCGCATCTCAAAAAGGATTGCGCGGGCCGAAGCCCGTGCGAAAACGACGCAGGCACTCGAAGGCCAGGAGGGCCGAAGAGCACTCGCCATCGGCGAGCCCGAAGGGTGCAAGGCGGGATGCCGAGCATGTACGCGCGCGAAGCAGGCGTATCCGAGGGAGATACGCCGATGGAGCGCAACGAAGCTTGCGGCGTTTGCAGCCGGGCGATGCCAGAAAGATGCGCTCTAGTTACCATTTTACCTTTACCGGACGTTTCTTCTCGTCCGAATCGATGCTGGCATGCAAATAGGCTTGTACTTTAAGGCCGGTCGCAAAATCGGGCACCCCATTTTTGCCGGAGCGCACCGCTTCAATGAACCGCTGGTAATTGGAGGGAGTGGGTTTGCACGAAACGGTTTCCCAAACGGCCTTGTCCACGTTGGGTCCCGCAACAACCCGGTATTCGTTATACGACCGGTCCAGGTCCACTTCCACGGCGCCTTTGCTCCCATAAACGCGTACCCGCAGGCTGTTGGCGTGCCCCGTCGCCCACCGGCTTGCATGAATGGTCCCAATGGCGCCATTGGAAAAGGACACGGAGGAAACGAAGCTATCGTTGGCATCCAGAATGTACTGGCCCACTCGCTGGCGGGGAACGTCTTTCTTGAACGTCTTGAGTCGGCAGTGGA
The DNA here is from genome assembly GCA_964455935.1 of uncultured Fibrobacterota bacterium. Lineage (GTDB taxonomy): Bacteria > Fibrobacterota > CAYVZU01 > CAYVZU01 > CAYVZU01 > CAYVZU01. Next base: position 4,485 of record CAYVZU010000013.1, on the reverse strand, counting down.
TCTCGTCGATGTCGCCGCACAGAAACGAGACCATGTCGTAGATGTGGCAACCGACATCGCCCAACACGCCCTGGCTTCCATGTTTCGTGCTCAACCGCCACAACCATGCGGAGTTGGTGTGCCAGTCGCCCCAGATCTTGGAGCTGAGCCAGCTTTGCAGATAGCTGGCCTCCACGTGAACGATGTCGCCGATCCCGCCCTTGCCAATGAAATCGTGCGCGGCCTGAAGACCGCAGGAATTGCGATACGAGAAGTTGACCATATGAATTGTCTTGCTCTTCTGGGCGTGGCGGGCCATTCTACGCGCGCCGTCCAGGTCCGCGGCCAGGGGCTTTTCGGAGAGGATCGGAATCCCCCTCTTAAGTATTGCGATGCCAATCGCTTCGTGGTGCGTATCGGGCGTCACATTGGTGATAGCATCCAGCTTTTCTTTGCGCAGCATCTCGCCCATGTCGCAATAGGTCTTTTTGACCTTGTGTTCCGTGGCGAATTTCTGCGCTCTTTCGGCCAGCACATCGCAGCACGCGACCAATTGAACGCCGGGAATCGCCGCAAAGTTGCGGGCATGAATATTGGCCATGCCGCCGGTTCCAATAATGCCGATTCGGATCATTTTGTTTCTCCGGGGTTATATTTTTTCGAGCGCTTTGACATTCGGCGCGGCCGCGGTGGACGCAAACATTCTGGGGCTGGCCCATCGGCAGGCGTTCGTAATTACTTTGAGAATGGTCTTGTCATAGTAAATGGGATATGTCTCGTGTCCAGGCGCAAAGTAGAAGACCCGGCCGTTGCCGCGGTCCCAGCAGCATCCGCTACGAAACACCTCGCCGCCCTGATACCAGGAGAGGAAAATCAGCTTGTCGGGTTCGGGAATATCGAACCGCTCCCCATACATTTCGCTGTGAGGAATTTCGAAATGCTCCCCAATTCCCTGCGTGATCTCGTGGCCCGGAGCCACATTCCAGACCCGCTCCTTTTCGCCGACTTCGCGCCACTTGAGTGAGCAGTTTGTGCCCATGATCTTGCGAAAAATCTTCGCGAAGTGGCCGGAATGGAGCACAATCAGGCCCATGCCGGAGAGAACGCGCTGGTGCACTTTTTCAACAATGGCGTCCTGCACGTCCTTGTGCGCCATGTGGCCCCACCAGGTCAGGACATCCGTTGACTCAAGGACGGCATCGGTCAGGCCGTGATCGGGCTCGTTTAGGGTCGCGGTGCGGACCTCGAACTCCTCGGTTGAAGCCAGATGTTCGGCGATGGCGCCATGGATTCCGTTTGGATAGACCTTTCCGATCTCGGCGTTCTTTTTTTCATGAACGGCTTCGTTCCAGACCGTAACGCGGATCTTACTTTTTCCCATGAACCGCTCTCCTTTTCATGTGTGTTTGGGGCACGCGGGGGCCGGATGACTCGCGAATCACGAAATCCGTATCGAGCTTGCGGCAGACGGGCCCGGCGGACCGATTTTCGATATAATCGATAAGCAGGTCCGCGCTGGCGGCGCCGATCTGCGCGATGGGATTGTCGATGGTGGTGAGCGAGGGAGAAAAAAATTCGGACGGCCCCAGGTTGTCGTAGCCGATTATGCTCAGTGCGTCGGGCACGGCAATGCCGTGGTCGCGGCAATATTGCAAAACGCCAAGCGCGCTGCGGTCGGAGGCGGTCATGATCAGGGTTGGTTTGTGTTTCGAGCGCAGCAGCTTCGCGGCGCAGTAATACCCGCTGGTCCGGGAAAAATCGCCGTCTATGCAAACCGATTCCAGCGCGAATTCCCGTGCCAAGCTTTGGAACGTTTCGAGCCGTTCCACCGCATTGTGGTAACCTTTGTCCCCCGCGACATAACCGATCCGGCAATGCCCCATCGAGCGGACGTATTCAAAGGCTTTGCGCATTCCGGTTTGCGGATTGTTGTCGACGCAGTTGCAGTCCGGCTCATGGGTGTTGGTGAGGACAAACGGAACTCCGTCTTTTTGGAGCCGGGAAATTCGGGGATCGCTGGCGCGGGACATGCTAAAAAGCAGGCCGTCGGCTTCCCGGCTGCTGACGATCTGGGACAAGTCCTTGGGCTGGCCGCCGACGCGATCCAGAAGAATGGATACCGTATAGCCTTTTTTTTCCGCGGCCAATACGGCGCCATCGAGCAGGGCCGGGAAAAAGGCCCGCGAAAAGGGTGAAAAACCAGCGTATACCGGCACCACGATTGCAAGTCTCCGGGTCTTCTGCGTGGCAAAAATGGCGGCTTGCCGGTTTGGAATATACCCGAGAGCCTGGGCCGCGGCACGCACCGCAAGCTTGGTCTGCGCCGAAATCAAAGGCGAATCCGCAAGGGCACGGGAAACGGTGGATTCTGCCACCCCGGCCTTTTTGGCTACCGCCGCTCTGTCTGCACTCGTGTGCATTTTCAATTCCTTGGCAGAAATCGAGTTAATTTGCCTGTTTATGCACTCGTGTGCATTAATATAGCTACTCTGGATGAAAAAGGCAAGGCGTCCGGCGAACAACCGCCCGAGATCCGCTCCATTGTACGGCGGACGCAGCAAGGTCAATTCTTCGGGATTTCTTTGATCCCGAGAAGTGGTTCACCGATATGACAATTTGACTGGATTGCAGGATCGAGGAAGACTGACAGGCCGACAAGTCCGTGCCATTTTCCTTCATTTGAGTTGAATAGAGCGCATCTCAAAAAGGATTGCGCGGGCCGAAGCCCGTGTGAAAACCACGCAGGCACTCGAAGGCCAGGAGGGCCGAAGAGCACTCGCCATCGGCGAGCCCGAAGGGTGCAAGGCGGGATGCCGAGCATGTACGCGCGCGAAGCAGGCGTATCCGAGGGAGATACGCCGATGGAGCGCAACGAAGCTTGCGGCGTTTGCAGCCGGGCGATGCCAGAAAGCCTTTTTGAGATGCGCTCTAATCAGCACAGCCGCTTCACGCTTCCTCAAAGCAATTCGATATCCATGGCGCGTACGACCAATTGCTCCTGGCCGAAGCGGCGGGCCAGATCCCGGCGGTACTCGCTCCACCACACCCGATCCACCTCGGCGCTCATGATCTCGTAAATCACGATCTCGTCCCGCACGGAAGTAAACGGCGTGTCTTTCCACAGACCGGTCGCCGGCGAGCGCACAAACGCGGTAAGTCCGCCAAAGCGATCCACCAGTTCGCCGCGCACCTGCTCGAACAAACCGGCGTCGAACCGCTGGTGTGCGTTGTCGTAGAGAGGCAGAAGGATTTGAATCAGGACCATGTGCTCAGGACTCCGCGGAATCTACAGGTGCGTTCGGTTCCGGCTGCGCGGGTCGCTGACAAGTTTGCCGTTGTGGAGGGCGCCGTTGATGGCCGCCATGCGAAAAGGGCCGGAGGCGTCGTAATATTTCTTTCGTGTGTCGATGCGCGTCACCACGATTCCCGGCTTGTGCTGGCGCAGACTGGCCGCGATTTTTCCGTCGGGCTGAATGGCCACGCTGGGCCAAAGCTGAAAGTACTGCGACGAGTTGGGAGCGCTCACCCACATGTAGTTGATGCCGGCCTGTCCCTGCAAGGTCTGGCGCATCATGTACGTCTGAATGCGCGGGCCCTTGCAGCGGGCGTTGTGGAACGAATGCAACATGCACTCCACGCCCCGTTTCTTGTAGGCGCGATAAATCTCGGGGAAGCGGACATCGAAGCAGATCAGCAAGCCGCATTTGACATGGTTGACCGAAAACGTCACCAGATGGTTTCCAGGCGTATAGTAGTCGAGGTCGCCGGTTGTTAAGAAGCATTTGTCATAGCGGTCAAGAATTCTGCCGGTTGGCCCAATCACGTACAGGCAGTTGTGGGGCCTGTGTTTTCCGCTGAGGCGATGAGCGCTTCCCAGCACCACCCAGATCTTCTTCATCCGTGCCAAGTCCGCAATGGCACGGGTCTCCTGTTCGAGGCGATCCCAGTCGAAGCCTTTCCAGGATTTAAACTCCACGCCGGCATAGCCCGAAAGCGCGGTCTCGGAAAAATGCGCCAGGTCGGCGCCTGCCTTGCGCGCCTGGGCGATCTGGTTTCTGATCCATTCCCCATTGGCCCCAATATCGGCGCTAACGGGGAACTGGCAGGTGGCGATGCGAAGCATGGTCATTGGAGATTATGAATTATGAACGGTCAATTATGAATCGGAAAACGAATACCCAAGATAACCTTTCGGCCCTTTATTTCGACACGGATCAAACTGCTCGAAACAAGATATGAAATCTCTCTTCCATTCATAATTAGCAAGTAACTACTCACGTCCCCCGAAAGAACCATGAAACCATAGAGTACACTGAGGCCGGAGAAGAGAACACAGAGAGGAAAAGGGATTTCCGGCGCGCTGCGCGCCAGTAAGATTTCCCTCTGTGTTCTCCTTCCTTAACTCGGTTTTCCCTCTGTGGTTTCAAGAGGACCTGAGCAGTTACATTAGCAATTCATAATTGTCTTACTTGAGTCCCAGCACATCCTGCATGTCAAAGAGGCCGC
>CAYVZU010000012.1:3850-49383 GCA_964455935.1 uncultured Fibrobacterota bacterium | reverse complement strand
TGTTTGCACGCGGCGACGCCACGGACACCGAGACGCTCGCGGCCAGCGAAGCGGCCAATGTATGCGAATTCGTGGACGGCCTTGTCGACGGTTATGATACGGTCGTGGGAGAGCGCGGCGTAAAACTCTCGGGCGGACAGAAACAGCGCATATCCATTGCCAGAGCTTTGCTGAAAGACGCTCCCATCCTGATTCTAGATGAGGCCACGTCCTCGATCGACACTTTTACCGAGCACCTGATTCAGGAAGCGCTCAAACGCCTGATGGCCGGACGAACCACAATTACCATTGCCCACCGGCTGTCGACCATCCGCAACGCGGACCTTATCGTTGTCCTCGACCAGGGACGCATTGTGGAAACGGGCGCGCACCAGGCGCTTATGGAGGACGGCGGCCGCTATCATGGCATGATCCATATGCAGCAATTGTCCGCGGGAATCATATGAATTCAACGTCATGGAATGATCTGTTATCCTGTCCAAATTCTTATGTTGGAGGTATTCACAATGTCCACAACCGCAACACCTGAAAAGCTGCAATTCCAGACCGAGGCCAAACAGCTTCTGCACCTCGTGGTGCATTCGCTCTACAGTCACAAGGAAATCTTTGTTCGCGAGTTGATTTCCAATGCCTCGGACGCGCTGGACCGGCTTCGCTTCGAAGCGGTGACCCGTCCCGACATCCTGGGCGATGACACCGAGCTGGCAATCCACATCAAACTTGATAAAAATGCCAAGACCCTCACCATCTCCGATAACGGCACTGGCATGAGCAGGGCCGAGGTGATCGAGAACATCGGCACCATCGCCCGCAGCGGCACAAAAGCGTTTCTCGAAAAATTGACCGGTGATCAGAAAGCAGACGCCAACCTGATCGGGCAGTTCGGCGTGGGGTTCTACTCGGCCTTCATGGTCGCTTCGTCCGTGAAGGTTGTGACCAAACGGGCGGGAACCAACGAGCCGGCCGTTCAGTGGGAGTCGGACGGCGCGACCGATTACACGCTCCAAGAAACGGAAAAGGTCGGCCGCGGGACCGAAATCACGGTTTACCTGAAGGATGGCGAGGATCGTTTTACGGAGGATTGGGAGATCCGCTCGCTGATCAAGAAATACTCCGATTTCATAGCCTTCCCCATAATCCTTCCCGACAGCAAGGGCAAGGACGAAATCGTCAACCAGACAAAACCGCTTTGGAAGCGGCCGGCTGTGGAAGTCACGGCCGAGCAATACAAGGATTTCTTCAATCAGGTTGCTGGTGGAATAGGCGATCCGCTGGCGACCATTCACACCCGCGCCGAAGGCGCGACGGAATATTCGGCCCTTCTCTTTGTGCCCGAAAGGCCCGGGTTCGATCTCTTTGAGCCGCAGCGCAAGCACGGAATCCGGCTCTATGTCAAGCGCGTTTTCATCATGGACGACTGCAAAGAGCTGATGCCCGAGTATCTGCGGTTTGTCAAAGGCGTGGTGGATTCCGAGGACCTGCCGCTGAACGTCTCGCGCGAAATGCTCCAGCACAATCCCGTCATCGAGAAAATCCGCAAATCCATTGTGGGCAAAATCCTGGGAAAGCTCAAGGAGATTGCCGAGAACGAACCGGAACAGTACCGCACGTTCTGGAAGCGATTCGGTCCCGTTATAAAGGAGGGCGTTCCTTCGGACCTCGACAACAAGGAAAAACTGCTGGAACTGGTCCGCTTTTCGTCCTCCATGACCAAGGACAAGGACGAACTCACCTCCCTGAAACAATACGTCAGCCGCATGCGCGAGGACCAGAAGGAGATTTACTACATTACCGGTGAAAGCCGCGATATCGTCGAGAAGAGTCCCCACCTGGAGGTCTTTCGCGAAAAGAGCATCGAGGTTCTCTATATGCTGGATCCCATCGATGAGTGGGTCGTCAATGCCATTCACGCATACGAAGGCAAGCGCCTTGTTTCCGCCACAAAAGGCGAGCTGGACCTGGGGGATTTGGGCAAAGAAGAGAAAAAGAAAAAGAAGGAAGCCGAATCGGAGCTGAAAAAGTTCACCGAGCGCATTAAGAACATTCTTGCGGAACGCGTCAAGGACGTGCGCGTGACAACACGGCTTAAAGACAGTCCGACCTGCCTGGTTTCGGACGAGCACGATATGGGCGTACATATGGAGAAAATCATGGCCGCCATGGGTCAGGAAGTCGCGTCGTCAAAGCGAATTTTCGAAATCAATCCAGACCATCCCATAATTCAGAACCTGAATCGGGTATACGAAAAGGATCCCAAGGACGTTCAACTGGAACAATGGGTCCTGCTGTTATACGAGCAGGCGCAGATCGCTGAGGGACAGGTGCTTAAGGACCCCAAGGCCTATACACGCCGCGTCAACGAATTGTTGCTGAAGGTGTCAGGGGGACGCTAAACGTTAGACGTAAGGCGTTGTACGTTAGACGTCTTCCAGGGCCTTCACCGCGTCTTCGACCGTATTGCAGATTTTTAGAAAATCCTTATCAAGGCCGGTCAGGCGCATGACGTCTTTGATTGTTTCATTGGCGCCGGCCACGAAAACCTGAAATCCCGGTCGCATGTCGTCCTTGGCAACGCCGGCAATGGAACCCAGCAGGATGAACGAGAGATACTCGCATTCCTTCAAATCCAGAATCAGATGGGGGTGCTGGCCTCGGATTAAATCGCGGATTTGGTCGAAGATATGAAGACTTCGGCTCTGGCTTAAAATATGGCCCTTGATGGAAATCACAACAATACCGCCGGGAAGCACCCGGGCTTCGACGGGCGGTTGTTCAATGGGGTCTTTGTTGGGCGCGCCGCAGAATACCGCGTCCAGATCTTCCTGCCTGATCATTCGTCTCGCTTCCAAAATCGAAGAGAAATTATTCCTGCCCCTGTTCTTTTCCCTGCAAGTGATCGATCGACCACTTGATCGCTTGCTTGACCTCGGGATTCTTGTCCGCCAGAAACTGTTTTTCCAGGGCCGGAATCGCGCTTTTTGCATTCATCTTGGCCAGAGACCAGGCCGAATGTTTGCGCACGGTTGCGTCCTTGTGGGACAGGTTCTGCCGGAAAATGGGAATGGAAACCTCGCCCAATTTGCGCAATGCCACCGCTGAATTCTCGCAGACCGAAGGGTCGGAACTCTGGAAGGTGGTCTTCAGAGCGGCCACCGCTTCCGGCGATTTCGATCCAATCTCGCCCAGGCAATAGATTGCCGCAAGGGCCACCCGGTTGTCATCGTCGCGCGCGACCTCGGTCAAGGATTTAACCGATGGGACCCCAATTCGAATCAAGGCGTATGCCGCCGGATTCTCCGCTGCCGAAGACTGCCACATCCTGAGAAGAATCACCAATTCGGGAACGGCGGCCTTTGCGCCGGGACCAATGCCGCCCAAAGCGCGTTGCGCGGCCTGCACGACCGATTCGTCGGCGTCATGCAGGGCGCGAATCAGTTCGGGAACGGCCGGTCCGGCCGCGGGCCCCACCAACCCCAGCGCACTGGCCGCGAAGTTGCGGACATAGGCATCATCATCGCGCAAAGCGCTGGTCAGGGCCGGAACAGCCGGGGCCGCATTGGCCCCCAGTTCGCCCAGCGTGGAGGCCGCGTTCATCCTCTTCTCGGAACTGGAACTGGACAAGTCTTGAACGAGTTGGTGAATGTCCTGGGCATGGACAGCCGGAACCGCGGCCGTCAGCAATACAATAAACGTTGAAATAATGCGGTTTGCCTTCATAATCATCTCCCCATTTTTGTATATGTATGCTAATAATATATCAATGTCGGACAGGGCCGGAAAAGTTTTCTTTCCCCAAGCTGGGGGAGCTAGTATTTTCCCGAAATGCTGCACCACTTCAAAAAGCCTTTTGAAAAGCTGATCCATCCAATCAGTTCATTTTTTATCCGGCGCCGGATTTCACCCAACTGGATCACGCTCGCCGGTTTGGCGCTGGTGCTTGGGGGGGCGGTCTGTTTCGCGTTTCGCCGGTTCGGACTTGGGGTCGCCATCATTGCCATAGGCGGAATTCTCGACGGAGTGGACGGGAAGGTCGCGCGTGACGGCAAAATGATCACCCGCTTTGGCGGATTTCTCGATTCCACCCTGGACCGCATTGCCGAAATCGCAATTGGGCTGGGGATCCTGATCAGCTTTCTGGGAACGCCTTATTTTCCGCTCGCCTCATTTCTGGTCTTCCTATCCATGACCGGTGCGCTAATGACAAGCTATGTGCGTGCCAGGGGAGAAGCGGCCGGTTTCGATCCCAAAGACGGATTTCTTCAGAGGGCCGACCGGGGAGTGGTCCTGGGCGTCTGCGCGCTGATCGCGCACAATGCCCTGCTGGTGGGTGTTGCGGCCGTGGCCTTGATCGGATATGTGACGGTTGGCCAACGAATCTACCTGGTTTGGAGAGGAACGCGGGACCTGGACCCGGCGCAACCGCAACAAAGCAAGCCTCTTTGAGAAAATGGGAATCAGATGATTTGGACGGGATAACAGGATATCCTGTTATCCCGTCCAAATTCTCCTGTTAAAGAATATTGAGAGCGGGGTGAAGAAATGAAGCAGAACGTCGTGCAGAAGATCTTGAAAGAACATCTGGTTTCCGGTTCTCTGGTTTCGGGTGAAGAGATCGCGATTCGCATTGACCAGACATTGACGCAGGATGCCACGGGCACCATGGCATATCTGCAATTCGAGTCCCTTGGCATACCCCGCGTTAAAACCGAGCTTTCGGTTTCCTATGTCGATCATAATACGTTGCAGGAAGGATTCGAGAACGCCGACGATCACCGTTATCTGCAGGCGGTGGCGGCCCAATACGGAATTCTCTACAGCAAAGCGGGAAACGGGATCTGCCACCAGGTTCATCTGGAGCGCTTCGCCGCGCCGGGTAAGACTTTGCTGGGATCCGATTCGCATACGCCCACGGCCGGTGGAATGGGCGCGCTGGCCATTGGCGCGGGCGGGCTGGATGTGGCAGTGGCCATGGGGGGCGGCGCGTTCTACCTGACCTGTCCAAAGGTCATTCGGGTCAACCTGACCGGCAAGCTGAAATCCTGGGTTTCGGCCAAAGACATAATCCTGAAGTTGCTGGAGATTCTTACGACCAAAGGCAATGTGGGCAGGGTCCTTGAATACGGCGGAGAAGGCGTTAAGACGCTTTCCGTTCCCGAGCGGGCCACCATCACGAATATGGGGGCCGAACTGGGCGTAACCACATCCATTTTTCCTTCGGATGCGGTGACCAGGGCGTTTCTAGTTGCGCAGAGCCGCGGCAAGCGGTGGAAGGAGCTGCTGCCCGAACCCGGCGCAACCTACGACAGGATCATCGAGATCGATCTGCGGGAACTGGAGCCGCTGATGGCGTGTCCGCACTCGCCCGATCACATCAAATCGGTCGCGCATCTCTCGGGCAAAAAGGTGGATCAGGTCTTGATTGGGTCGTGCACGAACTCAAGTTATCGTGATATGATGACCGTAGCGCGCATGCTTAAGGGAAAACAAATCCATTCAAATGTTCCGGCGGGAATTGCCTGCGGCAGCCGCCAGGTCTTCGAGATGATCAGCCGCAACGGCGCGCTGGCCGACATTGTCGCATCCGGCATGCGTGTGCTGGAGAACACCTGCGGGTTCTGCATCGGCAACGGGCAATCGCCCAAGAGCGGCGGAATCTCGATCCGGACCAGCAACCGCAATTTCGAGGGTCGTTCCGGGACAAAAGACGCCCAGGTGTATTTGTCATCGCCCGAGTCGGCTGTCGCAGCGGCCATTTCCGGCGAAATCGCGGATCCGCGCAAAATATTCCGCGGCAAGCCATACCCGAAAATCGCCATGCCCAAGCGGTTCCTGATCGATGACCGCATGATTCTCGTGCCGCCAAAAAAAGCGGAGAGCGTGATGGTGTCCCGCGGTCCCAACATCGGCGAGCCGCCGCGCAACGAGGCGCTCAAGCCGACAATTAACGGGATCATCTCGATCAAAGTGGGCGATAAGATTACGACCGACCACATTATGCCCGCGGGCCTGCGGCTGAAGTACCGTTCGAACATCCAGAAATACGCGTCCTTCGTTTTCGAGAACATCGATTCGGAGTTCTCGAAGCGCTGCCTGGAGAACAAGAGAGCCGGCCTGGATAACATTATCGTCGCGGGGCTCTCGTATGGCCAGGGCTCAAGCCGCGAGCATGCGGCGATGTGTCCGATGTTTCTGGGAGTCAAAGTTGTGCTGGCCAAGAGCATCGAGCGCATTCATCGGGCCAATCTCATCAATTTTGGCGTTCTCCCTCTCACATTCATGACTCCCGGCGACTACGACCTCATCGAAGCCGGTGACAAGCTGGAAGCCGCCGACATTTTGGACATGGTACGCAAAGAGAAGGTGGTGGTTCTTGGCGACAAGGTGAACAATTTGGAAGTGCAGGCCGCCCACGATCTCACGGACCGGGAAAAGGAAATTATCTTCACCGGCGGATTGCTCAACTATACCCGGAAAGGGAAGTAGCGTATTCGCGCAAGATGCCTGAGCCACTCGTGAATATGAATCTCATGGAAGCGGCACAGGACTCCAGCCGATGTCTCACTTCATCAGTTCTCGAAGCCGAGCCAGGCCTTCCGTGCCGGTAAGGACCCGGGCTTGGCTGCCGCGTTGGGCCGGATCTTCTTCGGCGAACAACACAAAATCAAAGAGATCCTTGGCGGAGGCAAGATAATACCGGACAATGTCGTCGGCACTAAGGGTGGGCACACCCACCCGAATGGTAAGCGGAAACGAAATCTTTCCCCGGCCGTGAAGGGCTCTGTAAATCACTTCCGTGCAACAGAGGTACGTGCCGTCGTTGAAATCGAATTTGAAATCGTATCCCAGGCCGGCCAATTGGAAAACCGTAACCAGAGCCTCCCGGCGCTCGGCATTGGTCAGCCTCGGCCGCAGCACGGCCATTCGGTTGATGTGGACCTTCATCAAATCATCCAGCGAGTTATAGATCACGCCTTCCGATACAGCCTCAATTACGTCTGCGGCCTGTCCGGATCGCAATTGGGCTCGGCCAATTTTTGCCCGCAGCTCCCGGCCCGTCTGCCCAACAGGGGCGGAGAGGGCATCATCCAGCAAACCCTCTGACCGGCGTTGCGACGGGCTGCCGATGTAGGTGATCCCGTGTTTGAATTGGCCCGGTAAAAACAAGTTGCTCATGTAACCGGCCGTGAAGGTAAGGATGATATCGCCGGGCTGAAGAAGCGACAAAACGCGGCGGGTATCCGCGTCTGAGAACCGGATGGGCTCGGTGCCCGGCGATTTGACCCGGCTCACTTTTTCAAACAGAATACCGCGGGCTGCGTATAGGTTATCCTGGTATTTGCGTTTGGCTTCCGCGGCCACTTTGGCGATTTGCGAGTGCCGCAGCCGATTGACCATGGCCGGCAGCAACAGGGCGTGCTTTTCCATGATGTATTGAATCCGCTCCGTGGACCGGCCGTATTCCTCCGTGATTTGCGCTTCAAATGCCTTATAGGCCGAATCTTCGCGCAGAACGCGATGAAGCTGCGTGGTCGAGTCCGCTTTTTCCTTCAAGAACAGAACCCAGGCGGTCTTGAGCGCCTCAATGTGTTCCACGGCCGTGATGCTGTGAAACAGCGTATCGTATGTGCCGGCTGGAATGCCGGACCGGGGATAGGGCTCGTTAATTTTTGCGATCACAACCGGTTCGTCCATAAACAGCGCGATCATTTTGGAGGCCGCGTCCACCAGGCTTACGGCTGCGCCAAGACCAATCAAAAAACCGCGGGTTTGAAGTTCGGGGTCCGGGGACATCTCTCTGTAGCCCAGGTAGAAGTCCAGCAGCTCCCAAAGGGCGTTGCGGCATTGCAGGTACCGTGACAGAAGCCCCTCGATCCGATCGTGCTCATCGGCCGTATAGTATCCGCGCTCGAACAGGCCCACGGTCTTTTGGAGGGTCAGCATCTCCTTTTCCATGCCCAGCAGTTCGGCCGAGAGCGCGGCCAGCCGGCTCCCGTCGCGCTGCAGAATGTCGCAAACCTGCCTGCGCGCGAGGGCTCCCATGTTTTGGCCGGGAAGGGGGGAATCGGCGATTTTTTTTGAATGGGTGAACCGGCTGAACCGGTTGGGCCCGGTGGTGCAGCAAAGAAAAACCGCCGCGGCCAAAACGGCCGTCAAGCGCGCCTTTTCTATACACAAAACTACTCGCATTTCCTTTTCCAAAACTATAATATAGATTAAGAACAACTTGCCCATGCAACGAGAAAGGGACGGTTCCGGATCTTGTGGCGCACGAATTTCGAATCCCAACAATCGCGATTTTTCTCCTGGTCGCATCCACGATCTCCAATTCCGCGCCGGGCGACTACGTTGTCCTGGTCCATGGCCTTAGTCGCAGCGCACGGTGTTTTACCAAAATGGAGCGCGCATTGCACGACAGCGGCTATGTCGTTCGTGTGATCGACTACCCTTCGACTCGGGGCGATATCCCAACGCTCACGGCAAAGTACCTTGCGCCATTGATTCGGGACTCGTGTCTTGATTCGTCCAGGCGGATCCACTTCGTTACGCACTCCATGGGAGGGATTCTGGTGCGCTATTATCTATGGACCCGCGATCCGCAGGGCATCGGCCGCGTTGTGATGCTCTCTCCTCCCAACCAAGGAAGCGAGATGGTCGATTTCCTGCGAAAAACCATTGTTGTGCCCAAGCTCCTGGGGCCCGCCTACCTGCAATTGGCCACGGACGGCTTTGTCCGTAAAATCCGGGAAACGAATCACGAAATCGGCGTCATCACCGGCGAGCGCTCGCTCAACTGGCTCAACTCGGTCATCATTCCCGGTGAAGATGACGGCAAGGTTTCCATCGAGCGCGCACGGCTCGCCCGCATGAAGGACTTTCTCGTTGTAAAGCGCACCCACCCCATGATCATGGATGCCGACGAGGTAATCTCCGCCACGGTTCGATTCATCGAAACAGGGCGGCTTGGAGCGCCCTAAGCCCTTGGCCCAGACCTTCGGATCGCGCAGGAAACCGTACTCGCCCGGATTGGGCCAAACAGTATTAGTTTGGTTGATAAGTATCATAAACCGGAATGGTATTGCCTGCAAGGAAATGATATCTTAGGTTGGACAATTCCGTTTCTGGATCGTCTCACTCTCGATTGGAGACCGAAGCAATGCCAAGACAAATCGGTTTCGATAACGAAAAGTACCTGCGCGAACAGACAGCGGCCATCGAGGAAAGGGTGGCGCGATTCAACAACAAGCTGTACCTTGAATTCGGGGGGAAGATTCTTTTTGGTCTGCACGCGGCCCGCGTTCTTCCGGGCTTCGATCCCAACGTGAAGATGCGGCTTTTAAAAACTCTGGCCGACCGGTCGGAGGTTATTCTCTGCATCTATGCCGGTGATATCGAGCGCAAGAAGATGCGCGGCGATTTTGGCATCACCTATGACGCCGATGCGATGAAACTGATCGACGATCTGGCCGAGTGGGGCGTGAGCGTATGTGCCGTCGTCATTACGCGTTATGAAAACCAGCCGTCGGCGACCCTCTTCAAAAACAAGCTCGAACGTCGTGGAGTGCGGGTCTATACCCACAAATTCACCAAGGGCTACCCCACAGACGTTGATACCATCGTCAGCGATGAAGGGTACGGCGCCAACGAATATATCGAAACAACAAAGCCGATTGTCGTGGTCAACGGTCCTGGGCCGGGAAGCGGGAAGCTGGCTACCTGCCTTTCACAGTTGTACCATGACTATCGGCGGGGACGCAAATCGGGTTATGCCAAGTTTGAAACTTTCCCCATCTGGAATCTGCCCTTGAAGCACGAGGTCAACGTGGCTTATGAAGCGGCCACGGTCGAGCTGCGGGATGTGAACATGATCGATATTCACCATCTTGAAGCCTATAACGAAAAGACCGTCAATTACAATCGCGATATCGAGGCGTTCCCGTTGTTGCGGCGCATTATCGAGAAGATTACCAGCGCGCCCTCATTTTACAAATCCCCAACGGACATGGGTGTGAACCGGGCCGGCTTCGGGATTACCGATGATCGTGCCGTTCGGCAGACTGCCACGCATGAAATCATCCGTCGGTTTTTCCGCTACTCCTGCGAATATGCCATGGGTATTTTTGACAAAGACACGGTCCGGCGAGCCGAGCTGCTGATGAGCGAAGTGGGGGTGAAGCCGGAAGACTACCCGGTGGTCAACGAGGCCCGGAATGCGGCCCGGCGGGCGCAGGAAAACGGAAAAGGGAACGAGGGTATTTTCTGCGGCGCAGCCCTTGAATTGGCCGATGGCCGGATCGTGCAGGGAAAAAATTCGCCCCTGATGCACGCGGCTTCGAGCCTGATCCTGAATGCCACCAAAACGCTGGCCGGGATTCCCGATTCGATGCCCCTGCTTCCGCCCACCATTATCGAATCCCTGGCGCACTTCAAGAAAGACGTGCTCAATGGGAAAATGCTCAGCTTGGACCTGGAAGAAACGCTGATCGGCCTTAGTATTAGCGCGGCCGGCAACCCGGCCGCCGAAATTGCGGTGGAGAAGCTCAAAGAGCTTCGCGGGTGCGACGTGCACATTACCCACATCCCGACTCCCGGGGATGCGGCCGGCTTGCGGAAGCTGGGCGTGAACCTTACCAGCGATCCCGACTTCTCGACGAAGTGCCTGTTTGTGAGTTAGCCGGCTCTCGGTCGTTTGTCCGCCTTCGGTGAACGAATTCCGAAGCGCCGTGCCATTGGCCCACAGCGCGACGTACCCGCAGCCAAACGAATTTGGACAGGATAGACAGGATCCTGATTGACAAACGATGGATATAGGGGATCAACAGGCTGACGGATCAAGTCGATCCTGGTATCGTAGTTGCCAAAAAGGATTACCGCAATGGGGTAGGACCGTTGACGAAATGAGCAACTGTGTCTTATGCGAAGGAACACTATCTACATCTGCGCGATCACATTGTCATTGTTTCGAATGGCTACTACAGCTTCGCGGATAAGGACCTTCTGGAATAGTTCCGGCTGCAATTATTTTTGCCTGCGCTTTTTCTTCTTCGACTTGGCATTGATTGGATGGGCAAGACATCTGGCCCAAAGACACCGCGACGGAGTGCTCATGATTTTCTCATACTCGCTGGGCATTGCCGTTCCATAGCCTTCCGCGATCTGCAAACACTCGCTTCGGCGTGGACATGTGGACATAAAAAAGGGCATCGTTTCTCTCCGGAGTCAATGCCCTCTTGTGCGAGAAGACGGATATGCCGGTTAATGTTGCCGCTTCAGTCGCCAGCTACCAATCTGCCACCAATCTGCAACCAAAGCATTTCAAGCACCCTCAAAATTCCTCAAAAAAACGCCAATTCGGGTTTTGGCCTTTCTCCTTGTGACAACGGCCAGCAAAACGTATTTTCCTCTATGAAAAACCATATCTGCCCCCGTAGCTCAGCTGGATAGAGCAACGGTTTCCTAAACCGTGGGCCACCTGTTCAAGTCAGGTCGGGGGTATTTGGACACCACCAGAAACTGCCTTCTACTGCGCCCGGGGCTGCACATTCATCCATCAACGCGTTAACGCAAGAGAAGCGAATTGTGTAAAGTGTAGAACGCAGGACGTAGCACGCAAAAACGCAGAATGCAGAACGTAATGCTTCGCTCAGGTTTCGGCCGGACTGCAGCCGAGGTCCAATTCTTCCCGCTCGGGGGGCTGGGCCTCGATCATCAGGGTCTTCTCGGCTTCGTCCGCGGGGAGGCTTTCCACGTTTCGGAGCTGGCGCTCCATGGCCCGGGTCCGCACACCCGTTGATTCGATGGTCCGTGTCGCTTTCTCGAGCTGATCCTTCACGGATTTCAACACGCCGCCAAATCGGCCGAATTCGGTTTTGACCGCCGCAAGGACTTTCCACACCTCGGAGGCGCGCTGCTCAATGGCCAGCGTGTGGAAGCCCAGCCGGAAACTGTTGAGCATGGCCGTGATCGTGGTGGGCCCGGCAATCACCACACGCTGCTGTTCCTGAATCTCGTCGGCCAGACCGGGAATTCGCAGAACCTCCGCATACAGGCCCTCGGTGGGCACAAAGAGAATGCCGAAATCCGTGGTGGCCGGCGCGCAGATGTATTTGTTGCGAATGTATTTGGCCGCATTGCGGATCTGGGCGGCCAGACTGCAAAGGGCCGCCTCCACGGCCGCCTTATCACCTAGGTCCGATGCCTCCAAAATGCGATCGTAATCGGACTTGTGAAATTTCGAGTCGATGGGCAGCCAAATGTGCGATCCCCGCTCGCCGTCGCGGCCCGGAAGCTTGATGGCGAATTCCACCAGGTCGTTGGAGTTGGGATTTGTTTTTACGTTGCGGCCGAACTGGTCGGCGGTGAGAGTCTGCTCCAGAATGGCGCCCAACTGCACCTCGCCCCAGGTGCCGCGCGCCTTCACATTGGTGAGCACCCGTTTGAGGTCGCCCACGCCGGTGGCCAGGTTCTGCATTTCACCCAGTCCGCGCTGCACCGCTTCGAGCCGTTCGCTGACCAGCTTGAACGATTCGCCCAGGCGTTTTTCCAGCGTGCCCTGGAGCTTTTCGTCCACCGTCTTTCGCATCTCTTCCAGCTTCTTGCTGTTTTCTTCCTGCAGGGACTGCATCTTGCGCTCGACGGTCTCGCGCATCTGGTTGAGCCGGCCCTCATTGGATTTGGTCAGCTCCGCGATGCGCTCGGCCAGATTTCGCAGTTGCTTGTCCTGCGCCTCGCCAATGCCCGCAACCGCTTTCATATTCGAGTCGCCCAGCTCCTTTAACGTCTTTGAGACTTCTTCACGGTTGCAGCGCGCGCCTTCGGCCGATTCTTGCCGGGCTTTGGCCATTTCTTCACGAAACGCTTTCTCCAGCTTGTCCTGGCCCTTCTCAAAATTTTCGATATGGATGGCCAGATTGGGAGTGTTCGCGGAGCGGCTTCGACGATGGTTCAGGATCAGAAAAACCAGATTGGCCAGCGCGACAATGATGGCGGCGATCAGGAGAATCAAAGTAGTATTCGGCATTGTGTCCTCAGGTCAGGTGCAATAGAAAGTAAAAGGTGAAGAGGCAGAAGGAAAAGGAAAAACCACCGCAGGGCGTCTGACGTCTAACGGCCAACGTCTAACGTCCAACGTTGCACACGATCCAGAAACTTCTTGCGGCCGCGTTTCGAACTCAGTACGGTCTCATCAGCGACCGGTAATCCCGGAAAAGCCTGCAAAATTGCGCGGGCAAAGAGGCCCGCGGTTTTGGATTCGTGGCCATGAACGGGTGTGTCAGTTAATCCGCAACTGGGCGACCGGCTCTTGAAGATGAAACCGCGGATCCCGTGCTTGCGCAGCTCCGATACTAGTTTCTTTGCCGTGCGCTCCGGCGCAGAGGTTACATCCCTTCGCGAAGTCACGCCCTTTACGCGGGGACGCTTTGGGTTTCCTTCAAGCTGGATTGGCTCGCGGGGAACCCCCAACCCAGACTCCACTTCCGGACAGATGCCGATCCATTCAACATGCGGGGACAGGTCTTTGCACAATACCCTCTGAGTCTTGCTTTGCCCGTTGTAACGGACACGATAGCCCAGCAGGCAGAGGCTGATGCCGATTGGGATTTTTGGGTGTGGTTGCCGTTCGGTGCGCATGTTTCTGAAAATCTTACATGGGGCCGGGTTGCGGCAAGAACCAACTAAGTGGATTCAGCGGTCCACACCCTGGGCATTGGGCTGGGCTGTCGGATACAAAACCACCCTCACCATTGTCCTCTCCCATCGAAGGGAGAGGAAAGAATTCCAGTGCTCCGATAGAAGGGGGCAACTTAAGGTAGCCTGGGGTACGGATCCAACTTAAGGCAGCCTGGCCGCATAAGGTAGTAGCAGAACTTTTTTCAGGAATCTCCAACAATCAGGGATCTATATTTTGAGGCTATGATGCGAGCATTCCTGATAATAGGCCTTGTCGTTCCATTTCTGGCCTTTGCCGCCGGTACGGGTGAAGCCGCCCGGAACAGTGTTTTTGCGGGCGGGGAAGGGAAGCATGGGTACGTAAAACACTGGCTTCAGCGCGACGATAAGCTCAGGCGGCTTTATTTCTACCATGGCCATGACTATGGGACCCAGGCGAATTATCATCCGCTAAATCCCATCATCAATGGCGGCTTTGGTATTTGGCAGGTCGCGCCGTATTGCTTTGACCGAAAACTGATCGAGTTCCCTTACGCCGAGTCGTTCGATGCCCTATGGGAAAACATTCACGATCCATTCGATACGGTCAAACGGTTTGGCGTGAAGCGGTTTCTCTTGACCGAGGTGATTCCGGCATCTGGGGATATCAACAACAGCCAGTTCTGGCCCAATTGGGGTCTGCACCTGATTGGCGCGGGCGTCCATTACCGCGAGACTGAGGAATGGTACCGATATCATAAAATCCCGTATCCCCGGATGCTTTCGGTGGCGACCATGTATGCATATCATTTCCTTACTGAAATGGTTGAAAATGGGGGAGCGCACAGCCTGACAGTGGATCCTGTCGCGGATATGTTTATCTTCGATCCCCTCAGCCTGCTCTTGTTCTCGAACGATCGCGTTTGCGGATTTTTCGCGGACAAAATGCATATCGCCGAGTGGTCGATGCAGCCGGCCTACAACCCGGTCACGGGCAACCTCGAAAATATGGGTCAGTTCTATGCGGCCAAAGTTCCCTTTACCAGCGACGGGCGGTGGAGCGTCTTTGGCCATGCGGGGCTGCACGAAATGGTGGGTTTGTCCCGGAAGGTCGATGCGGAGCACTGGGTTACCGGATCCTTTGGAATGATGGTGGAAAACATTGTGAAAGCAGAGCAGGACGGCGAAGGCACGGCCCTGACCGCCACGTTCACGTGGAGCGCAGGCGTCTTCTACGATAGAAACAATTCGCTGCTGGCGTCGCTTACGGTGTCCGGCGTCCCGCACAACCGGGTCCGAATGAATGTGTATCCCGGAATCATCAAGCTGGGGCCCGTAAGCCCGGGGCTTTTCTTCGCCTACACGGGCGAGGCAATCGCCGGCCTTACGTTGCGCTATTTGCCAATCGGGCTTGCAGGAACAATGGGCAATTGACAATTATGATTTGTGAATTGGGGCGGAGCCGGATGCGGATAGCCTAAGGCGCAAAGCGAATTCGTAATTGATAATTTACAATTCATAATTCATAATTACTCCTAATTACTCCCACGGAGTTTCCATGTTCGTACTAAAAAAGATCGTGTCCCGGTTCTTCTTTCCTCTCCCCCTTGTGTTTGAGCTCTTCCTGCTGGGTCTGGCACTTGTGCTCTTTACGCGCAAGCGGACAGCGGGGCGCGCACTGATGGCTGGCTCGGCCGTGCTTTTGTTCGCGTTGAGCAGCTCGTTTTTTTCGCAAAAGCTGATCGGCTCGCTCGAAAAGCGATATGCGCCGCTTTGCGTCGAGGACTCGGCCTGCAAAGCACGGATCAAAGCGGTGGGGCACATTGTGGTTCTGGGCGGGGGGCATAACTCCGACCGGCGCTATCCTATTACTGACCAGATCAACGAAGCTACAATGGTACGGGTGGCGGAGGCTGTCCGGCTTCATGGCATTTTCCCGGATGCCAAAATCATCTTTTCGGGCGGGAGTGTCTATGACCCGGTTACAACCGCCGAGATCATGGCGCGCACGAGCATGGTCATGGGGCTTGACTCCACCGATATTCAACTTTCAGAGGATGCCCGCGATACCCAGGACGAGGCAATCGCCCTCCAACCCGTACTGAAGACCGAGCCGTTCCTGCTAGTCACAACCGCCAGCCATATGCCAAGGTCCATGGCCATGTTCCGCAAGAAAGGCATGCGGCCCATTGCGGCGCCGGTCGGATTCAAGGGCAAGGGCGAGACGGCACTAAGCCCGGACTGGCTGTTTCCGTCCGCCGGAGCGCTGAAGAAATCGGAGACGGCGTTTTACGAGTATATCGGGTTGGTGTGGGGGAAGCTGAGAGGGCAGGTATGAAGAAGCATGCAGCGCATAGCGAATAGGACGGCTATACAAGCGTGCAGCGGGGCGGACCGGAATCGGAGCCATGGATTGACCGAGAGGGATGACGAAGGAGGACGATGACAAAAAAAGAAAACGGTTCTGGAAAAAGGCGGCAAGGTTAGTTATTTTAGAAACAGATGTTTGCCAAAGGAATTCCAGCATCCGGCATTGGCCTGTTAGCCCTGCTTTTCGGTACTGGTCTTACAGCTTTGCCCTCGGATTCAAGGACCGGCGAGGTTCGCCAGCGAGTTTTGGCTTCGCGCGTGCCAACCGAATTCTACCTTTCGCAAAACTCTCCCGACCCGTTTTATCCTCCCACATCGTTCAACTTTGGGATCCCGGCCTGGGATGAATTTCTCTCCACCAATATTGCCGTCTATGCTCTGGACGGACGCAGGATCCGAACGCTCTTCTCCGGATTCAAGGCGCCGGGCAACTACTCCCTGGCCTGGGATGGACAGGATGATCAGGGTCGAGCGGCGCCCGGCGGCAAGTATCTTTACCGAATCAGGGTGGCGAATCGTTTTCACGATGTCAAAATGATGACTCTTTCCCAACGGAATCCGCGCCGCCCCCAATAATCAGACGGCGGCCGATCCCCCACAAACCCAAGGGCGCTCCCGTTGCCCCAATTAAAGTGAAGACTCCATGAAAAAGCCGATTGCCAACGCGGTTCTTTGGGGGATGGTTTTCTCATTTCTGTTCTGCTCGTCAAAACCCCGGATTCAGGAAATCACATTCTTTGAGATGGACACCTATGTGACCGTGAAACTGGTGGTTGAACAAGAAAAGAGGGCTCGGGAAGCATTCAACCGAATTCAGGCCGAGGCGATCCGGATTCAAAATGTTTTCAGCGAATATAAGCCGGGTTCGGAGACACACCGGATCAATCACCGTCCGGCCGGAACGCGGGAAATGGAAATCGATTCCGAGGTGGCCCGTCTGACCGCGCGCGCGCTCGAAATGGCGCGAAGAACGGACGGCTATTTCGATATTACCACCGGGCCGCTGAAATGGATGTGGGGATTTGGCACGGGCCTTACCAACCGGGTGCCCAGCCAATCCGAAATTGATTCCGTTCTGCTGTTTGTGGGTTACCAGAAGGTTCGTGTGGATACGGTCTCGAATCGCCTGTTTTTCGACGACCCCCGAGTGCAGATCGATTTGGGGGGAATTGCAGGAGGCTATGCCGTAGCGCGGTTCGCCCGGATTGCCCTGGATTGTGGAATCCAAAATTTTCTGATTGATGACGGCGGGGATATTTATGTCCGGGGCCGAAAACCGGATGGCAGAAAATGGGTCGTGGGGCTCCGAAATCCACGCAAGGAGGGGATTCTAACACAGTTCGAACTTTCGGATTCAATGGCGATTGTGACTTCGGGAGACTACGAGCAGTTTTTCATGGACAAAGGAAAACGGTACCATCACCTGTTTAATCCGTTTACCGGATACCCGGCCGATTCGAGTATCAGCGTGACCGTGTTTCGCCGGGATCCTGTTGAGGCTGATGTGTTCTCGACTTCTGTTTTTGTCATGGGCCCCAAGAGGGGCCTGGAATTTCTGGACCGCAACGGAATCGACGGCCTGATTATTCATGAAGCCAAAGGCCGGAGCGAGTATCTCTTCAGCCGGGGACTGAAGGGGAAAGTGGAAATTAAAGACTAATTGAGAATTATGAATTGTGAATTATGAATCCAAAGACAAAAAAGATTAGCGCCTATCCGGAAACTCCTTTTCTCCCATAATTGCGCAATTTCATAATTAGCAATTCACAATTCATAATTCCCTCTTTCTCCCCGCCCACTTCGCGAACTCGTCCGCCTCCAAGCAGTTGAAGACATCTTTCTTTTGCACCCAGCCTTTGCGGGCGATGCATCCAAAATCCCTTCTTATCCTGTCAAACCCTTTTCAGCTTCTTGGGTTATTTTCTAGCCTATCACGTCCAACGTCTGACGTTTAAAGCTACTTCACATACTCATACTTCGGACAGATATCGCGCAGCACGCATTGTTCGTGAAGGGCCTTTCTTCCGGTGCAGACATCCTGACCCAGGGCCTTGATGCGGTTGGGGAATGGGCCCCATTCCTTTTTCGGCAGAACTTTTGCGAGGTCTTCTTCAACCTTCTCGGCGGTTTTGTTGGTGGTTAAACCCGTTCTGAAGCAGACACGAAGAACGTGAGTATCCACCACAATGCCCACCGGTTTCCCAAAACCATAGCTCAAGACCACGTTGGCGGTTTTGCGCGCAACTCCAGGCAAATTGAGAAGTTCTTCCATGGAGTCGGGAACCGTGCCTCCGAATTTCTCATCGATCATGAGCGCCGCCGCCCTGATGTTTCGGGCTTTGGTTCTGAAAAACCCGCTGCCTTTCACCATGCGCTCGATGTCCTCAATCTCCGCATGTCCTAAATCGTGCGGAGTCGGGTATTTTTTGAAAAGCGCGGGGGTGATCTGGTTGATTTTGCTGTCCAGTGCCTGTGCCGCCAGGATCGTCGCGATCAGTAGGTGGAACGGGCTTTTGAAATCGAGCCCGTTGCCAACTTTGGGATAGGCCTTTGCCAGCCGTTTGAGTGCCTCGTCGAGCGGAATTGACTTCATTTCATTTTCTCCTTGAATATGGCAAAAGTGCAATTCCGGTGAGGATAACATCAAGCGATTGCACCTCCGAACTTGCGCCCATTGACATTCTTCCTTGGGCGGAGTATATTTGGTCTAATGGACTAATCCATTAGGCCAAAGGATTCCAAATGGAAGGCTTTGTCAGAAAAAACGGCATTCCCCCTTACAAACAAGTTGAAGAGTATTTAAGAAAAAAGATCCTTCAAAGCGAGATTGGCTCCGGAGATAAACTGCCTACCGAGCGCGATCTTGCTGCTGAACTCAAAGTCAGCCGGAATACCATCAGTTCGGCCTACCGCTTGCTCGAAAAGGAGGGGATCATCTTCTCCAGTCAGGGCAGAGGCACGTTTGTGAAAAATGAATTGGCCGTTCCGGTGTCATCCCGCAAAGAACAGGTCCTGGAAGCCATTATCCAGGCCATGGACACGGCCGTGGAGCTTGGTTTCTCGCTGGAACAGTTCTCCAGCTTCGTGAACCTGAAGATCCACGAATACCAGGTAACCTCGCGCAAGGTCAACATTGTCGTGGTGGACTGCAACCACGAGCAGGCGTCGCATTTCGCCCGGCAACTGCAGAACGATCCGCTGGTTTCGGTCCAGGTCATTCTTTTGCATGAACTGCCGGGCCTGCGAAATGCCGCCCTGGTTCAGTCCGCCGACCTCGTTGTCACCACCATGCGCCATGAACAGGATGTTTGCAGCCTGGTCTCGGGCAAAGAGGTGATGGCCGCGGCTACAACGCCCCACCTGGAATCGCTTGTGAAGATCGCAGCCATGGTCCGGGAGCGAACCGGCCTTGTCTGCTCGGGACCGCGTTTTCATGAAATTTTTCTGGCCACTCTAGCCAAGTCCGGAATATCCGCGGAAAACATCGTGTGCCATGCAAATCCGGAGAGCCTGGACGACTTCATCCACCGCTTCGGTCAGCTGATCGTAACCCCGCTTTTTGAAAAGACCGTGCGGTCTTACCTGCGTCCGATCGACAAACATTACATCGTGCCCTTTCATTACGAACTGGATGCCGGAAGCGCCAAAGCCATAGCCCGCAGGATTGCGGAACTCAAAGCTCTTAAACGCAAAGCCGGGAGCCGGGAATGAACGCAACGCCGGTGAAGATTGTGCTGGGCGTGATCGGGTCCGATTGCCATTCCGTGGGTAACAAGATCCTTGAGCGGACATTGGCCGAGGCGGGTTTCCAGGTCGTGAATCTTGGGGTGATGGTGACCCAGAAGGAATTCGTTTCCGCAGCCATTGAGGCCGATGCTCGGGCCATTCTTGTTTCCTCCCTGTACGGCCATGGCGAAATCGACTGCCGCGGCCTTCGCGAGCAATGCACGGAAGCCGGAATCGGCGGCATCCTCCTTTATGTGGGGGGCAACCTGGTGGTCGGTAAAACGGATTTTGGCGAGGTTGAACGCAAGTTCCGCGCAATGGGCTATGATCGGGTTTTTCCGCCGGGAACCGATCCGCAGGACGGGATTGCCGCACTCAAACTGGACCTGAAGAGCGAATGAAAATCCTACTGGCCGATATAGGGAGCACCTATACCAAGCTGTGCCTCGTCGAGGCGCAAACGGAGTCGGTTCTGGGCTGGGCCCACGCGCCCACCACCATTGCGACCGATATCAATGAGGGACTGGATGCGGCTCAAAAATCGCTTGGCGGCCTGATGGATGGAAACGAGCCGATTGTTGCCTGCAGCAGCGCGGCGGGCGGGCTGAAGATCGCAGCTGTGGGGCTAGTTCCGGAGCTGACACTGGAGGCTGCCCGGCAGGCGGCCCTGGGCGCGGGCGGCCGGGTTGTCCGCGCGTTCTCGCATTCCCTTTCGAAAAGCGATCTGGAGGCGCTGGAAGCATGCGGAGCCGATCTGATCCTGCTCTGTGGCGGTATCGACGGCGGCAACGAAGCCTGCATTGTCGAGAACGCGAAAAAGATCCAGGACCGGCTGCCGCGCATGCCGCTGGTGGTTGCGGGAAACCGATGCAGTTACGATTCGCTTCACGCGGTCTTTCGGGAGCGAAGCGACGTGGTTTTCACCCAGAATGTGATGCCCGAGCTGGGGCTGCTGAACCTGGGGCCCGCGCGCGAGGAGATCCGAAAATTGTTTCTGGCCCGGATCGTCCGGGCCAAAGGGCTGGATCGGCTTGCGTCCAGGGCGACCGTTTTGATGCCCACTCCTGTCGCGGTCCTGCGGGCCGCGGCCTTGCTTTCCGCCGGAACATCCGGCGAGCCCGGCCTGGGTGAATTGGTGGTCGTGGATATCGGCGGGGCCACGACCGACGTTTATTCCATGGCCGACGGCGCACCCGCTTTGGCCGGCACGCTGCACAGAGGCCTGCCCGAACCCCGTGAGAAGCGCACCGTGGAAGGCGATATTGGAATGCGGTACAGCCTGGCGGCATTGGCCGAGCAGGTCGATTTTCCCAAGCTGGCCCAGAAGAACAACATGGACCCGGAATGCGTGAAGGATTGGGTGCGCCACGCCCAGACCGATCCGCATTGCCTGCCCGCAACACCCCGCGAGGAAGAAGCCGACGCCCTGATCTCCGCCGCGGGTTGCGCCCTGGCCGTGGACCGGCATTGCGGCAGGCTGGAAGAGATCCATTCCCTGCAGGGGCGCGTGCATGTCCAGTACGGAAAAGACCTGAGTTGTGTCTCGACATTGATCGGCACCGGCGGGCCTGTCTGCCGGAACCCGCATTGCGGTTTCATTCTATCGAAGTGCTGCGGGCCAAGCGGCGAGGTTTTACGTCCCCATGCGCCGTGCCTTCTGGTTGATTCTGATTATCTCCTGTGGGCCATGGGCTTGTTATCGGTCTCTGCTCCGGATACCGCTCTGCGCCTGGCACGGAAACATTTGAAGGGAGTTTAAAGGTTGGAAGGTTGGAAGGTGAAAAGGTGGAATGGGTGAATGGGTGAATGGGTGAATGCGGAGATGCGTGAATGGGGGAATGGGGGAATGGGGGAAACATGGACTCCACTCAACAATCTTCTACGCGTTCACGCATTCACGCCTTAGCTCATTAACAAAGCAGGACCAATGAAAAAAAAGGCAAAAATCGAGCCCAGTGCGTTCAAGAAGAAACGTGAAGAAGTATTGGCCGGATGGCCCACGGGGAAAGAGGCTCGGAATCTCGAAGAATCCTTCGCCTATATGGCCAAGATCCCGGAAGACAAGCGATTTTCGCGGAGCCTGTCCCGGGCGGATAAAAGCGGGCAAATTCTTCTGCAGCCGCGGGCCGGCGTCTGTCTTATTGGCGACCATATCCGGCTTTTACGCACGCTCCAGGACGAAGGAACCGCCGACCTGCTGCCCACAACCATCGATGCCTACACGCGGAACAACCGTTACGAAGAAGCGCAGCACGGAATCAAAGAAAGCCAGGAGGCCGGGCGATCGCTCCTTAACGGGTTTCCCGCGGTGAATCATGGCGTGACCGCCTGCCGCGAGATCACCGAGGCGCTCGACAGGCCTTTGCAGGTGCGCCACGGGACCCCCGATGCGCGATTGCTGGCCGAGATCTGCCTGGCGGGCGGATTCACTGCGTTTGAGGGGGGCGGTATTTCGTACAATATCCCCTATGCCAAAGACGTTCCCCTGGCCCGCAGTATCGAGTGTTGGCAGTATGTCGACCGCCTCGTGGGGCTTTATGCCGAGAATGGATTCATCATCAATCGCGAACCATTTGGACCCTTGACCGGCACGCTGGTTCCGCCCTGCATCTCCAATGCCATTGCCATTCTGGAGGCGCTTCTGGCGGCCGAACAGGGCGTGAAGGACCTGACCCTGGGTTACGGCCAGTGCGGCAATCTGGTCCAGGACGCGGCGGCCATTGCTTCGCTTCGCGCATTGGCCCGGCGGACTCTTGACGAACATGGATTTGTCGACGTGCAGGTTTCGACGGTTTTGCATCAGTGGATGGGCGGCTTCCCGGTTGATGAAGCCAAGGCCTATGCGGTGATCGCCTGGGGAGCCGCCGCGGCCGTGATTTCGAAGGTCACGAAAGTGATTACCAAAAGCCCTCACGAAGCCGTCGGCATTCCCACGGCCGAAGCCAATTCCTGCGGGCTGAAGACCACGCGTCAAATCGTCAACATGCTCCAGCACCAGAACTTTGGGGCGATGAGCCTGGTTGAAGAGGAGGTTCGGATCATTGGCGAGGAAACCGCGGACCTAATCTCCTCGGTGATGAAACTGGGCGAGGGCGATCTGGCTTCGGGGGTGGTCCGCGCTTTTAAGGCGGGTGTTTTGGATGTGCCGTTTGCCCCAAGCCGCAATGCGGCCGGCCTTGTGATGCCTGCACGGGACCTGAACGGCGCGGTGCGCATTCTGGAGTTCGGCAACCTGCCTATCCGGCCTGAAATCCGGGCCTTTCACCGGCGCAAGCTCGATGAGCGGTCGCGGGAGGAAAAGCGCCCTGTTTCGTTCCAGATGGTGACCGATGATATTTATGCAATCAGCAAAGGGTTTCTGGTGGGAAAGCCGAAGTAAGTTGTCAGTTGGCGGTTGTCAGTTCTATGAAGAGAAGTCCGGAGCAAAGCAGAAGAACCGGATTGTGTGTTGCTGTGCTCTTGACTGGCAATTAAGAACTGA
This sequence comes from uncultured Fibrobacterota bacterium, assembly GCA_964455935.1. Taxonomy (GTDB): domain Bacteria; phylum Fibrobacterota; class CAYVZU01; order CAYVZU01; family CAYVZU01; genus CAYVZU01. Next base: position 26,159 of record CAYVZU010000012.1, on the reverse strand, counting down.
GAACCGAGAACTATCAAAAATTTGCGGGAATTACTTCAGGAGCCCCAAAGCAATTGAGAGGTGACGGGTGAAAATAGCTGATGTTCTCTGTTCGGCCGGCTACAGCGGATTTTATTTCGACGATCAGAAGGCGATCAAATCCAATGCGCGCCAGGACGGGTTTGTTTATCTGGGCAAACCCGCGACGCCCGGTTTTCGCAGCCCGCGACAGGCCGGCGAATGCGTCTCGATACTTCTGCTGCTGGAGGATGGCCAAATTGCGGTAGGGGATTGCGCGGCCATACAGTATTCCGGCGCCGGCGGCCGCGACCCGGTTTTTCTGGCGGCCGATTTCGTGCCCTATCTCCGCAATGAAATTGCACCCATGCTGCGGGGCCGCACCATTGCCGGGTTTTTGGATTGGGCAAAAGAATTGGACAGTCTTGAACACAACGGCCGGCGCATTCATGCGGCTCTGCGCTACGGTCTGACCCAGGCGGCCCTGGATGCCGTGGCCAAATCGCAAAAGAAGCTGATGTGCGAGGTGCTTGCGCAGGAGTATCGCCTGTCCCTGCCAACGCAGACGGTTTCGATTTTCTGCCAATCGGGCGATGATCGGCGCTCGAATGTCGACAAGATGATCCTGAAGCAGGCCGATGTCATGCCGCACGGGCTGATCAACAACATTCCCGAGAAGCTCGGAAAAAACGGCGAACTGCTTCTTTCGTATATCGAATGGCTGGCCGGGCGTGTTGTCAAGCTTCGGCCTTTACCAACCTACACTCCCGTACTGCACATCGACGTTTATGGCACCATTGGAGTCGCCTTTGACCACGATCTCGATCATATCACCCGGTATTTTGGCCAATTGGAGAAAGCGGCCCGGCCGTTCCGGCTTCGGATCGAGGGACCGGTGGATATGGGGGAGCGCAGGCTTCAGTGCCGGACCCTGGCCGACCTCCGCAAGCGGCTGCAGGACTCGGGGATCAACGTGCAGATTGTGGCTGACGAATGGTGCAATTCGCTCGAGGATATCGAGCTTTTCTGCGCGGAGCGGGCCGTGGATATGATTCAGATCAAAACTCCGGTCTTGGGCGGAATCAACAACTCCATTGAATCGGTGCTTCACTGCAAGCAAGCCGGAATCGGGTCATACCTGGGCGGAACCTGCAACGAGACTGATGTCTCGGCCCGCGTCTGCGTGCATGTTGCCCTGGTCACCCGGCCCGATCAGATGCTGGCCAAGCCCGGAATGGGCGTGGACGAGGGATTCATGATCGTCCATAACGAAATGCAGCGCTCTCTGGCACTGCTTGCCGCAAAGGGGTATCCGCAATGAACGAAATGCGCATTCTCTCGCCAACCGCGATCCTGGGCTATGGATTTCCGGAAACCTCTTTCGAACGGGGACTTAAAGAAAATCCACACGTGATCGGCGTGGACGCCGGCAGCACCGATCCCGGGCCCTACTACCTGGGGTCGGGCAAATGCTTCGTGGACCGCGCCAATGTGGAACGCGATCTGTCGCTGATTGTGTCGGCCGCGGTCCGCCGGAAAATTCCGCTGATTATCGGCACGGCCGGCGGCAGCGGCAGCCGTACCCACCTTCAGGAATGCCTGTCGATTCTCCGCCAAATTCTTCGCCGCAACCGCCTTCATCCCCGCATTGGGATCGTGCATGCCGATATCGACCGCAAACGGATCGGGCGGGAGCTGCGGCGCGGCCGGATCGAGGCGCTGCCATTTGTCCCCAGGCTGACCGCCGACAAGCTGGCGCAGACCACCAACATTGTAGCCCAGATGGGAGTGGAACCGCTCATGGCGATGCTTCGCCGCGGCATTGATATTGTGCTGGCAGGCCGCTGCTACGATCCGGCCGTGTTTGCGGCTCTGCCGGTCCTGAAGGGGTTCGATCCGGGCCTGTCGATTCACCTTGGAAAGATCCTTGAATGCGCGGCGATCGCAGCGACCCCCGGCAGCGGCCGCGACTGCGTTTTGGGAATCCTGCGGCCCGATCATTTTCTTCTTAAGCCGCTTAGCCGCAACCGTCGCTTTACCGTTGCGTCGGTATCCGCGCATAGCCTGTACGAGAAATCCGATCCGGTGATCCTGCCCGGCCCCGGAGGGCATCTGGACCTTTCGCAAACGCGATTCACCCAGAAAGGCCGCGACTGCGTTGAAGTGCGGGGAAGCCGGTTTGTGAAGAGTCCGCAATACCGGATCAAGCTGGAAGGGGCCATGAAGGTGGGGTATCGCACAGTCTCCATTGCGGGAATGCGCGACCCGATCATGATCAGCCAGATCGAGCCCATCCTGGAGAAGATCAAAGAGGTGACGACCCGCCAGTATCCCCGGGCCCGGCTTCTGTTTCGCACCTATGGCCGCAACGGCGTGATGGGCGAGCTGGAACCGCGCCCGATCAAACCATCGCACGAATTAGGGCTTGTGATCGAAGCCATTGGCAAAGACCAGGACGAAGCCAATGCGGTCTGCGGATACGCCCGCAGCACGCTGCTTCACTATGGGTATCCGCACCGGATGTCCACGGCCGGCAATCTCGCCTTTCCCTTCAGCCCTTCGGATTTTCCGGCCGGCGAGGTTTACGAGTTTAGCCTGTATCACCTCATGGAAGTCGTCGATCCGGTTGAACCGTTTGCGATGGAGGTGGTACGATGAAGCGAAAAGTATCCGATCTGGCGAAGGTGGTGCGCAGCAAAAACGCCAGCCCGTTCGAGCTGACCTTTGATATTATTTTTAAAACGGAAGCTGATTATCGGCAGGCGAAAAAGAAGAACAGGATCAACCGCGCCCTCATGGCCCGGATATACGGGGTGCCGCCTTCCCGGATTTTGGATGCCGTGTATTTCGGCTCGGCCTGCGCGGTGAAGGTTACCATGGCCAGGCCCATTGCCTCGGGCGCCGTGGGCGACGGCGATGTGTATGGGGCCCAGCAGCACATGCCGCTGGCGGAAGCCCTGATTCCGTGGGAGAATCGATGACACGCAAGGCCGTTTGGCAGGAATGTCTTCACTATGCCTCGTACTATGCGCCGCGGGGCAAGCCGCGGTTGCTGCTTTTGGGAAGCATTATCGGCCAGCGCTATTTATTGCCCGAAGACAAGCTCGTTGGCATCATCGGCGAGCCGGGCACGGGAAAGTCATCCATCGTCCGCGGGATGTTTCCAGGCCTGGAACTGACCAACGACGACGAGCGCATCAATGTAAGGCCGGTCCCTCTTCTGCGCCACTTTGGCGACGGCCAATTCGGGGCCTATACCTACCACATCGATATACAGTTCGAGCGGGCCTTTGCTCAGCCGTTCGAGATTGCCGAGGCCGTAAAAGCGGCGCTCAAGGCGGGCCGGCGCGTGGTGATCGAGCATTTCGACGCGATCCACGGCGTTTTGGGGATCAACGCCCAGTGCCTGCTGGGGATTGGCGAGGAGATCTTGGTGGCGCGGCCCAGTATTTTTGGTCCGTTCCCCGAAGACATCAAGAAGAGAATCGCCGGGACGGCGATCTTTCGCAAGATGGCCCATTCCGCCGAAGACATTACCTCCATGATCATGGAGCGTGATTTTGGCTATGCGCACCCCGATCTCCACAGCGACGTGCCCCGTGGATTTGTTATCGAGTTCGATCAGAAGCCCGAGCGGCTTGATCTTGAAGTGCTTGAAAGGAAGGTGAAGGAATTAATCGCCGCTAGTGTCGCGATCCAGCATCTTGACGAGAATCACATCAAAATCGGGTCCGTGGTCTATCCCTGCACCGGGCCGCGCATCCACGTCAAAGACTCGGCGGAGATCCGGGATTTTCGCCTGGACAAGGCCATTCAGTACGATGAGATCAACGGCGTATATTGTCTGGTGGGCCGGATTGGCGAACCCAAGGAAAGCTGTATATAGCCCGATCTATTCATAAACATTTCTACTGCAGTCCACAATTACCTATCATCTCCGGCCGTCCTCGGACCGCGCATCCTCAACGTACTTTACAAGTACGCTTCCGGGTGCCCGGTCCTGCGGTCGGCCCTATCTGGCAGGCACTTGTGACCTCGTGTACGAAAGTTTATGAATAGATCGGGCTACGCGGGTTTGACGCCGTAGTTCTTAACGAATTCGCCCAGGATATAATTGTGAATCTGTTCGCGTGTTTCGTCGCTCAGATCCTCGAAGGCGACTCCCAGGACGAGAGTGGAATTCTGCTTTGATGGTTTCTGCACCCAATCGATGCGGCTGGAACCCCATGAGGCGGTCCCTTCGAGCCGGACCGGGCTTCCGCTGGGCGACAGTTCCAGATGGACGAGAAGCCGGACATCCTTTTGATCCGCATAGGCGAGAAGTTCCTTCACCCGCTTTGTGATTTCGACGCAGATTCCGCCGTGACTGACATTGCGTGTCACTCCCTCATAGACCTGTTGGGGGGTTCGCCCGGCACGCGGAATTGCACTTTAAGGGCCTTCTCAAGTCTTGTGTAAACCCGACGCTCTTTCCCGCTTTTTTCACCAACCACGTGGCCCTCCTTTTCCGCGATTTCCAAAGATAAGAACATCGGTCCCGGAGAAGCAATTCAGTCGCGAGGGATGCGTCGCGACCACGGCCGGGGTGCGGAAGGGTTCCGGCTGAACGAGGAGTTCCGCCTGTTCCTGCCCAGGTATTACATTTAGGATAAGGGGCAAAGATCCGTTTGGCGCATGATTTTGGAGGGGGTGCCTGTCCATTTCTCGGCACCGCGAGAGAAAATCAAAGCCGGTGGTTGTGCTTGAAACGATTGAATTCCATATCCTCCATCGAGGCTTTTCTGGCCGCGCTTATTGGTGTTTGCGCAGCAACAGCGCAGGCGCAATTGCCTGGACCTGACGCGCCTCGCGATAAGATCACCAGCATCCTTCGTCAAAGGCTCGAAACCGGATCCGGCGTTTCGGGTTCCGGCGCAAAGATTCTCCAATCCAATACGCAGGGGAGCCCTTATTGCTACCTGTACTTGAACGCTACCCCGCCTTCGTTTCGTCAGAAGCTGGAAAAAGTCGGGGTGCGCGTCACGCATTTCCAACCCGGGTACGCGGCGGCCCAGGCCTATGTCCCATGGGATTTGATGGATTCCCTTTGCCAATGGCCCGAGGTGCGCCGGATTGCGCCGGTCCTGCCGCCGGTGCTCTCATCGGGAAGCGTGTGCAGCAGCGGCGACACGATCCACAACTTCCTCGCCGTGAGGGAAAAGCTTAAATTGGATGGGACCGGCGTGAAAATCGGGGTCATTTCGGATGGCGTGGATGGTCTGACCCAGTCCAAGGCGTCGGGTGATTTGCCCGCCCAGGTACAGGTGCTCGATGCCGGGCAGGGAGGGGAGGGGATCGCGATACTCGAAATTCTGCACGATCTGGCGCCGGGGGCGAGTTTGGCCTTTTGCACCGGAATCAACGGTATGCTGGCCTTTAATACCGCCATTGACCGACTTTTTCATGCGGGCGCGCGCGTGATTGTGGACGATGTGGGTTATACCGAGGAACCGGCCTTTGAGGATGGCGTCATTGCGCTTCACGTGCAGTCCATTGTCGAGGACAGCGGCGTAGTTTTTGTCACCGCGGCGGGCAACAATGCCGAATCACATTATGAAGCCGATTACCAGGACGTCAATCCGTCAAGCACGACCCTGAACCAGCACGATTTTGGAAACGGCGATACTACGCTCACGGTGGGTCTGCGGCCGAACATACGAATGGGCGTGGTTCTCCACTGGAATGACAAATGCGGCGCCTCGGCCAATGATTACAATCTTTATCTATATCGCTCCGCAATGGCGACCCGGCTTGCTTATAGTGTCGACCGGCAAAGCGGGCGGGGCGATCCGATCGAGCACATGATCTATGCCAACGGCCCGGATTCCCAGACGGTCGACATTGTGATCCGAAAACTCAGCGGTTTGGGCCGGCATTTGGAGATATACATCAACTTCGACCAGGTCACTCCTTACATCGAATACAATGTCGACACCAGTTCCATTTTCGGCCACAAGGCTGCGGATGCGGCTCTTACCGTGGGTGCCATAAACACCGAAATCGCCGGATATGACGTTGTCGAGCCATTTAGCAGCAGGGGCAATGTGCGCATCGATTTTCCCGCTTTTGCGATGCGGGCCAAGCCGGATGTCTGCGGCGCGGACCGCGTCTATGTTACGGGCGCAGGCGGATTCACCACCTACTTTGCCGGGACATCCGCGGCCGCTCCGCATGTGGGGGCCGTTGCGGCGGTCATTCTCCAGGCGCGGCCCGAATATGTGCCGGCCCAGGTGAAATCGCTGATCAGCCGGACTGCCGTTGAAATTGAAGGCGCCGGGCGGGACCAAAAATCCGGGTGGGGCCGGGTCGACGCGTTTGCGGCTCTTTCGGAACTCGTGAACAATCCGCCCGTTGTGGCGGACATTCCGGGCCAGACAATCTTTCCGGGCGATACATTTGTGAATCTGTCGGCGTACGCCGGCGATTCCGATGATTCGCTCTCGTCCCTGGTCTGGCATGTGTCGGGGACCGAAAACCTCGGCGTGAATATGCTCGAATCGGACTTGGTTCGAATCGTTGCGCCCTCCGGATGGTCGGGACAGGAAACGCTTTGGTTCGTCGCGCAGGACCCGGCTGGAGCCAGCGATTCCAGCTACGCGCTCTTCACAATATTGGCCGACCGGCCTTGCTTCTTAACCGCCGATTCGATCTTGGCCCAGACCGGGTCTGATTTCGGACTCAAGCTTGACTATTACAATCCCCTGGGGGGCCAGGCCGGCATCTCTCCCCTTGGACCCATCCCCAATTGGCTGCACATGGCCGGAGATACCCTCTGGGGTTCTCCGCCGCTTGCGGGAATCGATACCCTCCGGTTGGTTCTGGACATCGGCGGGACCCCCTATGATACACTCTACCTCCGGATTACGATCACCGATCCAGTGCGTGTTTTGAACCTGGGACGCATTCCGTCGGCCCTGGGTATCTCCGTTCTGGGGCCGCGAATTCGGTTTCGCATCCATCCAGCCGGTTTGGGTCCGATTCTGTTGAAAATTTTTGCTGTTTCGGGCGGCCAGGTGTGGGGATGCCGACAAAGCCCCTCCCTGCCGGCAAGTCCAATTGAAGTCGTCCCGCCTTCATTGGGGCCGGGCGTTTACGTCGCCGTTCTTTTGCAAAACGGGCGCTCGTGTGCAGTTCGGTTTGTGCAAGCGCAACCGCGATGGCCGCATAGGTGAAAGGCCCCGATCTGGCGCGGGTTCGAGTGCCTCCGGCCGATCGCATTGGCCCGATTTAGATTGAATTCGCCCCAAGGAAAATGTATTTGGATACCTCACATGCACTGGAAATACCGTCAAGCACTTGAAGACCTTCGCGAATTCCTGATTCTACTTGTGGTGGCATCCTTGCCGGCCATCTTTCTGGCGGCCACGGATGTTCTGCCAAGCTTCAAGGAAGAAACGGAAATTTACAAGGTTCTTTTCCGGCTGCCGTATTTCCTGCTCGCTCTGATCGCCATACTGGGTTTAAAGCTGAACCAGACCCGGATTTTTTACTCGGTCCTTTCCATCACCATCGCCTACGTGCTGACCACGGCGCTGCCGCTATACAGCCCCATCTTTCAAACCACGCGCATCCGTGCAATGGTCCTGGCTGTTGCCGTGCCCATCAGCTTGGGAGCCGTCCTGGCCTTTGGCGAAGGCTACCTGTTCGGTCTTTTCAGTCTGGCGCGCCTTGCCATTGTTACCGTGCCGTTAGGGCTTCTACTCTATGCCATGGGTCACGACGCAAAGCTGCTGTCGGCCATCCTTCGCCTTCGGATCGTTCCGGAAGCGACGGGCTGGTGGTTTCCCGCAATCAGTCTTGTGTTCATTTTTGGCGCGGCAGCGGTTGTGGTGTGGCGGCGGTCCGATCGGTCGATCCAGCATTTCAGTTTTGCCTTGATCGCCTCGCTGATTCCCTTCACTCATGCCATGAGCAATGCCGCCAAGCCCCGCATTCCGCTTAGCTCGCTCTATGTGGTGATGGCGTTGAATTTTTCGGCCATCTGCGCGGTTCTATTCTACTCCCTCTACAAGCTCTATTGGCAAAAGGCCTATGTGGATGAATTGACCGGGATTCCCAACCGAAGGGCCTTTGACGAAAAACTGCGGACCCTGGGTCGCCGTTACTCGATTGCCATGATTGATATCGATCATTTCAAGAGCTTCAACGACACCTATGGGCATGCCGAGGGCGACAATGTTCTGCGGTTTGTGGCCAAGCACATCTACAGCGGCGTGGGCGGCCGCGGGTATCGCTATGGAGGTGAGGAATTTGGAATTGTTTTTCGCGGCTCCCGGCTCTCGCACCACGTGGCGCGAATCGACCGCATACGGACCCGGCTGGCCCAGACCGACTTTTATATCCGTTCGCCCGATTGTGAGCGCAAGAACCGGACGAAAAAGGCGCGCAACAAGTTTCCGCCCGAGGGCGCCAAGCGTGTTCATGTGACCATCAGCGCGGGGGTAGCCTGTCGCGACAAAACACTGCGCAAAATATCCGATGTAATTGGGGAAGCGGACAAGAACCTGTATAAAGCCAAGGAGTCGGGCCGCAATTGCGTGATTGGTCCCGAAGGCGTTGTTCGTATCCTGTGGCAATAGCGGAAACGAGAATTCGATGGAGGATGCATTATGAAAGTCCTGCTTGTTGATGATTCCAGTACCATGCGTCGCATTCAGCGTAATGTTCTGGAAGGGATCGGCCTCAAGGAAATCGAAGAGGCCGTCGACGGCCAGGACGCACTGACGAAACTGAGTTTTAATCCCGAGTTGATTCTGTTGGACTGGAACATGCCCAACATGGATGGATCCGCGTTTCTCAAGCAGATTCGGACCATGGACCAATACAAGAATACCAAGATCATTATGGTGACCTCCGAGTCCGAAAAAAGCAAGATCATTGAGGCCATTAAGAACGGAGCCAACAGCTATATTATCAAGCCCTTCACGCCCGAAGTGCTGAAGGAAAAGCTCAAGGATCTCAAATTGATGGAATAACGGTCGACGGGAGAATGACAGAATGCCTACATACGAATATCAGTGCAAAAAATGCGAAAACATCTTTGAGGAATTTCAGCCCATTACCTCGCCGCCTCTCGAGACCTGCCCGCGTTGCGGCGGCCAGGTCTTCCGCCTGATCAGTTCCGGTGCCGGAATTATTTTCAAGGGCAGCGGTTTCTACCAGACCGATTACCGGAGCAGCGATTACAATAAGAAGGCCTCGGAAGAGAAGTCGTCCGGGTCCAGTAGCACCAGTTCAACGGTGTCGACAGCGGCGACAAAAACTGACAGCAAACCGGCATCGTAACCTATTTACGCGGGCCGCTTCCAAGTAAAGGAGACAGCGCCAAGAGGATCGACTATTCGTTCCGTGAATTCCGGAAGGTCGCGCACCGAATTCGCCCGCGAGGAGCAATGTGCCATGACCGGACCGGTTCCGGGGAAGCAATGGAATCCTGCCCGGCTAAGATGAACCATGCTGATTGACCACGCAAAAATTCGGGTGAAGGCCGGCGACGGCGGCAAGGGCTGCGCCAGCTTTCGGCGGGAGATCTTCGTTCCCCATGGCGGGCCTGACGGCGGCGATGGCGGCCACGGAGCGGGGATTTACGTTATAGCCGACCGGAACCTGCGCACTCTTCAGGATTTCCGGTACCGTACAAAATATTTCGCCGAGAAGGGACAGCCCGGCCAGGGCGCCCGGAAAACCGGCCGCAGCGGCGAAGATGTGGTGATCCGGGTTCCGCTGGGCACTGTGATTACCGAAGAAGGCGGCGGTGTTGTCGCCGATCTGGTCGAAAATGGCCAGAAGGTTCTGGTGGCCCGCGGCGGCCGCGGCGGAAGGGGCAATGCCCGCTTCGCAACGCCCACCAACCGAGCCCCCCGCCATTTCGAGCCGGGCACGCCCGGCGAGGAAAAGTCCCTGGTTCTCGAACTCAAACTCATTGCGGATGTGGGACTGGTAGGCAAGCCGAACGCCGGGAAATCCACCTTGCTTTCACGGCTCTCGGCGGCCCGGCCCAAAGTAGCGGCCTACCCGTTTACGACTCTCGAACCCATGCTGGGGATCGTCTATATGGGCGAGTTCGAGAGTTACGTGATGGCCGACATTCCCGGCCTCATCGAGGGCGCGCACCGGGGCAAAGGATTGGGGTTGCAGTTTTTGCGCCACATCGAGCGGACAAGCGTGCTGGTGTACCTGATTGACCTGAGCGATCCGGATCCCGACAAGACCTACTCCGAATTGCGCCATGAATTGAGGAGCTACAACCCCGGGCTGCTCAAAAAGAAATCAATTATCCTATACAACAAGCTGGATCTGTACCCCAAGCCTCCCAAGGTCAAACGCAAAGGCATGCTGATCTCGGCCGCGGCCGGAACCAATCTGGACAAAGCGAAGCATAAGATTTACGAGCTCCTCAAGAAACATCGGCAATGAGTGCCCGCCTGCCGCGGAACGACTGAAACTGAAGGAGACCAAAGACGTGGAGAAGACGCCCCAATTTCTTGCTGTTGCCCGCAAAGTGGCCGACACCATTGACAAGGAAAGCACAAAGGCCCTGGGCGTCATTCTTAACGGGTCCATGGCGCAGGGCAGTCACTGCGCGGGATCCGATCTCGACCTCTGTGTCTGTTGCGGCGAGCGCGTGATTCGTTTTCGCAGCATGGACGTGGACGGTTTCAAGGTGGATCTGCATTTCGAAGATTGGCGCTGGATCAAAACAATCAGGCAACCCTATCCCACGGATGTACTGTTCATGCTGGCCGATGCCCGGGTCCTTTGGCAGAAGGGGCGGCTCCTTTCCACCCACGTGGCCAAGGCCACCCGGCAGTTCCACGGGCTGGCCCCCGCGCTTTCGCAGTGGCACAAATTCACCCTTATGCTGGATTGCTCGGCGCGGCTCAAACGGATGCGGGAAGAGCCGAAGGGCGGCGAAAATTTCGAATTCCTGTTCGGCGGATTGCTGGAAAAAGCCGTTGAGTCCACGCTCAAACTAAACCGGCACTGGTATTTGGATACGGGCCATGGCGTCCGCGATCTAAAGCGCCTGGTCCCCGGCCCGGCCAATCAACTGGCCAAGATTGCGCGTCTCCCTAGCCGGGCCGCTCGCGCAAACGGCCTTACGCGATACCTCTCAAACCTTTTTGGGGCCAAACTGCCGCTTCAGTCCTGGGACAGCGGGTGGGCGAGGGCGTAGAGCGCATCGGCCGGCACGCACTTGTGCGCGTGTCCGGGAATCCGTTCAGTTTTCAGTGAATCCGGGAAAAAGAAAAAGGCAGGGCAAACGCCCTGCCTTTTTCATATCCGAGGAGACGCCGCACCGCGGCGCCCGTTCAAACTGGATTTACTTCACCGTATCCATATGCACGATCAGGTCGAGGAGCTTGTTGGAGTAGCCCCATTCGTTGTCGTACCAGGACACGATCTTTGCGAAATTTGGGTTCAGCATGATTCCCGCGCCGGCATCGAAGACCGATGTGCGCGCTTCGTGGTTGAAGTCCGACGAGACAACCTCTTCCTCGGTGTATCCTAGAATCCCCTTCAGCTCGCCTTCGGAAGCCTTCTTCATTGCGGCCTTGATCGCGGCATAGGCCGAATCGGCATCCGCGCCCGCTGCCTTCTCGAGGCGGACGGTGAGATCGACGACCGAAACGTTGAGGGTGGGAACGCGGAAGGCCATGCCGGTCAGCTTGCCTTTGAGCGCCGGAATTACCTTGCCCACCGCTTTGGCGGCGCCGGTGGATGATGGAATAATGTTGCCGGCTGCCGCGCGACCGCCGCGGAAATCCTTCTTACCGCCCGGGCCGTCAACGGTTTTTTGCGTTGCCGTTGTGGCATGCACGGTGGTCATCAGGCCTTCCGCAATGCCCCAATTGTCATTGAGGACCTTGGCGACCGGCGCCAGGCAGTTGGTTGTGCAGGAGGCATTGGAAACGTACTGCTCGCCCTTGTAAGACTTATGGTTCACGCCCATTACGAACATCGGCGTGTCGTCCTTGGAGGGAGCCGACAAGACCACCCTTTTTGCTCCGGCCTTAACGTGACCCTCGGCCTTGGCCTTTTCAAGAAAAAATCCGGTGGATTCGCAGATGTACTCGGCGCCCACATCGTCCCATTTCAAATTGGCCGGGTCTCTCTCGGCGGTCAAACGAATTTTTTTTCCGTTGACGATCAGTGCGCCTTCGGCGTCCTCTATTGTACCCTTGAAGGTGCCGTGAACGGTATCATACTTGAGCATGTAGGCAAGCTGCTTGGAATCGAAAAGGTCGTTGACGCCCACCACTTCGATTTTCGGGTTCTCGGCGGCGGCACGGAACACCAAGCGCCCGATGCGGCCAAAACCGTTGATCCCAACCTTGATCGCCATTGCATCCTCCTGGGGAGTTCCCCGAATTGAGTTAAATACGCTGATTTGTTTTGTTCGGTCCTAAGCCGAAAAAAGATAGTATTTGCGCCGGGATGCGTCAAACTCTGGTGAGTAGTAAATGCGCGAATGCGTTAGCGCGTGGATGCGTTGCCTGCATTCACGATACTATAGAACGTTCTCCACGTATTTGTTATATTTGTGGGCCTATGAAACCCATACTCATCGCGAGCGATCACGCCGGATTCGATTTAAAAGAAGGCATCAAGAAGGAACTGGAGGTTCTTGCGGTCCCGCATCTGGACCTGGGTACGAACTGTGGAACAGGTCCCGTAGATTATCCGGAAATAGGCGTCCGGGTGGCCGAGAAAATTGAAAGCGGCGAATACGAACGGGGGATCATCGTTTGTGGAACGGGAATCGGCATCTCCATTGCCGCCAATCGTTATCGGCACGTGCGCGCCGCGCTTTGCACAACCGCGGAAATGGCCTCGCTGGCACGGCGGCACAACGATGCCAACGTTCTGGCCCTGGGCGGCCGCATGACCTCGCTTGAAGCGGCGCGGGAGATCGTCAACGCCTTTCTCCGAACGGATTTCGAAGGTGGACGCCATAAACGGAGAGTGGATATGCTGAGCCAGACCAAAGTGGAAAACGATCTGCGGACAACCGATCCCGAGATCTACGAATCCATTCGGCAGGAGGAGGCGCGTCAGAACGACACGCTGGAGATGATCGCCTCTGAGAATTTCACCAGCCGGGCCGTGATGCAGGCCATGGGCTCGGTCATGACCAATAAGTATGCCGAAGGGTATCCGCGAAAGCGCTACTATGGCGGCTGCGTTTATGTGGACCGGGCCGAGGAGCTTGCCATCGAGCGCGCCAAGAAGCTGTTCAACGCGCAATACGCCAATGTCCAGCCTCACTCGGGATCTCAGGCCAATATGGCGGTCTATTACGCCCTGTTAAACCCCGGCGATACGGTTATGGGACTGGACCTGGCCCACGGCGGCCACCTGACGCATGGCAGCAAGGTCAACTTCTCGGGCCGGTTCTTCAACGTTGTCTCGTATAAGGTCAACGAAAAAACGCAGGTGCTCGACTATGACGAACTAAGGGCCCTTGCTCGCGAACATAAACCCAAGATGATCATTGCCGGCGGCAGCGCATACCCGCGCACTCTCGACTTTGGAAAATTTCGCGAAATCTGTAACGAGGTTGGCGCCCGCCTCATGGTTGATATGGCCCACATTGCCGGGCTCATTGCGGCCGGGCTGCACCCCAGCCCCATGGCACATGCGCACGCGGTGACCACGACCACGCACAAAACATTGCGCGGTCCGCGGGGCGGCATGATTCTGGCCAATGAAGAGGAAATGGGAAAGGCATTCAATAAGAACATCTTTCCCGGTATCCAGGGCGGGCCGTTGATGCACGTGATTGCGGCCAAGGCTGTGGCGTTCAAAGAAGCGCTGGAGCCCTCGTTTCGTTCTTACCAGAAGCAGGTCATCAAGAACGCGCAGGCACTCGCCGAAGGACTGCTGTCCGAAGGCTTCAATCTGGTGTCCGGCGGAACCGACACGCACCTGATGTTGGTGGATCTGCGTTCAAAGAACATTACCGGCAAAGACGCCGAGCATGCCCTGGAATTGGCCGGGATCACCGTCAACAAGAACACCATACCTTTCGACCCGCAGAAACCAATGGTCACTAGCGGCATCCGCATTGGCACGCCGGCCCTGACCACGCGCGGGATGCGCGAAGAAGAGATGCGCAAGATCGCCAATTTGATCGGCGAAGCGCTCAGCCATGCGGGCGACGAGAACGAGGCTGCCCGCATCCGCGGCCAGGTCGGCGAATTATGCAAGCAGTTTCCGCTGTACAGGGTGTGAAGGTTGGACCAGTTTCTCTTTTGCGCATGCACGCGGACAGCCGCTCCCTTCCATTCCTTTTTGTGCGGCCGCAGGATTGCAGGGCAGCTCCAATGGGCCGGACTTGCGGGCATAGTCGCGGTGCCTGCGGTCCGAAAGACACATAAAAAGAGACCCGAGGCAAGCTTCGGGCTGCACTCGACGACCCCTGTGAGTTGAAATGAACTTTGATTCCGATTTCATTCTTAGAATTCCCGCCATTCTGTTCTGCCTCACGATCCACGAGTTCGCCCATGGGTGGATGGCCCGGCGGCTTGGCGACCCAACCGCCGAACTTGAAGGGCGTTTGACCCTGAATCCGCTGGCGCATCTGGACCCGTTTGGGACAATCATGATTCTCTTTGGGCCTTTTGGCTGGGCCAAACCGGTTCCGGTCGATGCGTTCAATCTCAACCACCCGCGCACCGATATGATCAAAGTTGCCGCATCCGGGCCCGGAATCAACCTGATCGCGGGCGCCCTGATCGGGCTGATCATGCGCCTCATGTGGCAATTCCCCGTATTCCCGTTTGGGGAACAGCTATACCGTTTTTTCATGATCGCCATCCAAATCAATGTGGGCCTTGCCTTTTTCAACCTCCTGCCCATTCCACCGTTGGACGGTTCCAATATCCTTCTTGGCTTTCTGCCGCCCGGAAAAGTGATTCATTATCAGCGGATCATGGCGCGCGTTCCCATGATCTTTCTGGCCCTCCTGGCAATTGAGTGGCTGGGTGGCCCGCCGCTGATTTCCCTGATTCTTTATCCTTTATACGGCCCTTTTAAAACCCTTTTTCAATTCATCGTGTTCCAACGTGTTATTTTCTAGCCATGACCATCATGACCATCACCAAAAAACAAATTGACACCCTTTTCAACAAGATCGCGGGCAAGCAGGTCGTGGTCGTGGGTGATTTCATGATAGATGCATACATGTGGGGAACGGTCGAGCGGATCTCGCCCGAAGCGCCGGTGCCCGTGGTCAGTGTGAAGAAAACCACGCGACTGCCCGGCGGGGCGGCCAACGTGGTGAAGAACCTGCATAGCCTGGGTGTGAAGGCAATTCCCGTTGGCGTGGTGGGCGACGACAACAACGGGCGGGCGCTGCTGCGTCTTCTCGACGAGATGTGCCCCGAGACGACCGGGCTGATCGTGGACCCGCAGCGTCCCACAACGACCAAGACCCGGATCATGGCTCACAACCAGCAGGTGGTGCGGGCCGATGAGGAGAGCGTGGAGGATATTTCCGGTCCTGTGCGGGCGCTTCTGATGCGCAAACTTGAATCGCTGCTCAAAACAGCCGATGCCGTGATCTACGAAGATTATAACAAGGGCGTGATTACGCAGGACACGACACAGTACATTTCGAAATTTCGAAAGAAAGGCGTGTTCGTCTCGGTCGATCCCAAACTAAAAAATTTCGAGCTTTTCAAAGGCGCTTCCCTGATCAAGCCCAACCGCAAGGAAGCTTCGGCCATGATCGGGCAGACATTGACCGATGGCGAGGTCGCTTCCGCCGCGCGCAAAATTCTCCGCGATTACCGGCTTGATGCGGTGGTGCTGACGCTGGGGGAGAAGGGAATGGCGTTGCAGGAGAAATCCGGTGCCTACTCGGAATTTCCCTCCGTGGCCCGCAACGTTTTCGACGTGACGGGCGCCGGGGACACTGTCATCAGTTGCATCACCGCGTGTGTGGCAGCCGGCGCTTCGAACAAAGAAGCCGTCTATCTGGCCAATCAGGCGGCGGGCATCGTGGTGGGCGAAGTGGGCGCAGCCTGCGTCACGCTCGATCAGATCCGCGAAGCGGCGACCGCAAAAGAATAGAGAATCGGACGAGTCGGACTCGTCCGACCTGTCTGACGTGTCCGATCAGGCCTTATTCGTGATCTCCACCAGTCTCTCCAGTTTCTCCCGAGCATTCCCCGAGTCGATTGCCTCATAAGCAAGCACCAGGCCTGCCTTGATCGTTGAGGCCTTGTTACCGGCCGCAATCGCGGCTGCCGCGTTGAGACAGGCAATGTCGCGGCGCGGGCCCTTCTCGCCATCCAGAATACGGCGGATGATGGCCGCATTTTCGGCGGCATCTCCGCCCCCGATATCGGCAAGCCGGCAGGGGCGGATCCCAAAGTCCTCCGGGGAAACCGTGTAGGTTGTCACTTGGGCTTTGCTCAATTCCGAAATCTGGGTTTCGCCTGTGATGGAGATCTCGTCCATCGCGTCTTTGCCGTGCACCACAAAGGCATGGTCGCTGCCGAGCTTGAGTAGAACATTGGCCAGAACTTCCGTCAGACGCGGTTCGTAGACTCCCAGTACCTGCGCCTTGGCCCCGGCCGGGTTGGTCAGGGGGCCCAACACATTGAAGATCGTTCGAATGCCAATTTGCCGGCGCGGACCGATGGCGTGCTTCATAGCGCCGTGGAGCATGGGGGCGTATAGAAAACCGATTCCCACGGAATCAATGCATTCTTCCACCTTCTCCGGTGTGACTTCGAGATTTACGCCAAGCTCCGATAAAACATCAGCCGAACCGCACCGGCTGGATACGGCGCGATTGCCGTGTTTGGCCACCCTCAGGCCGGCGCCGGCCGCGATGAAAGCGGCCGAGGTCGACACGTTGAAGGTGTTGGTCTTGTCGCCGCCGGTCCCGCAGGTATCAATGATGGTTTCCCGGTCCAGGTTGATCTCGTCGCGCTCGATGTCCACGGGGGCGCAGCGAGGCCGTATGACCGTGGCGTACTCGCGCATCACCCTGGCGCAGCCCGTGATCTCCTCGATGGTTTCGCCCTTCAACCGAAGACCGGTGATAAACGCCGCGATCTGTGCTTCCGTGGCCTGGCCCGACATGATTTCGGTCATGACCTCAATGGCTTCCTTCTCGGTCAGATCCTGGCGAAGGACAATTTTGGAAATCGCTTCCTTGACCATGGAATACCCCCAAAAGAAAAGGGGAAGCGCAATGGCTTCCCCTAAAAATTCCGCGGACCCTTTTTTATGCGACCGCTTTGCCCGCCTTCAGACACTTCATGCAGACCACGATCTGATGCTTGGCGCCGCGTTGGCCGACTTTCACTTTCTTCAGGTTTGGCACAAAGCGCCGCCGCGACACGCTGTGCGAGTGGGAAACCGTGCATCCCACAACCGGTTTTTTGCCGCAAATTTCACAAGTTTTTGCCATTGTCCTCTCCGATCAAACTGTTTTATTTGTCCGCAAGAAAATACGCATTCTTGTGTCAGCATGTCAAAAAAGAAACGGATGGAACGGATGGAATTGGCACTGGGCATTCCACAAGGACGGGAATGGGCGGCAAAATTCAGCCGGACTTTGGATTCCGGTGAAAAACAAGGGTTGGATAATCATAACCGCTTCGCTGGACAAAAGGCTTGACTGCCAAACCCTACCAATTTATAATAGACGCTTAAATCTGAAATTGAAATAAAGGGGTGACTATGCCAAAGCGGTTGCGGCTACTTGCGGTGTTGTTCGCATTCGGCTCAGCTTGGGGGCAAGGGTCCAGTGGACAGATCGGCGAGGGAACCGAACTGCCCGTGGACACAATCGAACTGGGTAATCTTAGGGCCCATTTTCGGCTGGGCTTCTCGTACGATCTGTTGCGCGATCCCACCAATGTCTCCTTCGAATTTCCGGAAGGACGGGCGGCCCTCAATGTTCCCATCTCTCTGCCGTTGCCGCGCGATGTGAGTCGTGGGCTTTCGCAGAAGATCGATACCACGCTGACGGGCGGCAATGAGATCTATCCCGATTTCGAAGGCGGCCAGCAGGCCAATCTGGGCCTCCGCGTCAACGTCCCCATGCTGGGTGGGGTTTGCAGTTTTGCCTATAACAACAACGTGGATATCGATTATGTCACAACCCTGGGCAATAGCAACGTCCGAATCGATACGACCATTGCGGACAGCTCCCAATCCACATCCCTGCTCCTGAAGGGGTATATCGACCTGCCCCTCAATGCGCGGCTGGGCTGGCGGACACTCACCTTCGGCTATGCGATCCAACCGGTCCGGTGGCTGACCCTGGCTCTCAACATGCACCGCCACATCTTCGAACTGAAGGGCAGTGCCAACATATCCGTCGACCTTCTGGGACAGGCCGAGAACGATGTTGTGCCTTTCCCTGTTCCCATTGAATACAGCAGTTCGAAGGTTTACGGTTTTGCCTCCACGTCTTATCGTGCCGAGGCCTGGAGCCCGGCCGTCGCGGTTCGGCTCTGGAGACTTGGCATCTCTTCGCGATTTGGGATTGAGACCCAAGCTGAGGGGACGTTTGACGCAGTCTACAAGCTGCCGTTTTTTGTCCGCTATGACACCGACGAACGCAACTTCGTTTCGGATTTGAACGCGGAAAACATGGATTCCGTGCTGACCAATCTGACTTTCATCAACGACCTCCTGCAGGCCAAAACCGATTCCGTTGTTTACCACAGCAAAAACAGCGCGAAATGGAAACTGCCGCAAGGCCATACCGTAACCTTCGACCTTATCAAGCGCAAGCTTTTTCTCTCCTACACCCGTATTCTGGGCGACATCGAGATGCAGCATGACTACGAAGGCGCCGATGGGGACCTTTCGGATACTCTCGACAATCGCAACGACCTGGATCTGGGGATTACGGTGGATCAGGTTGTCCTCATTGGCGGCCGATTCCGAAACTCCAATTTCAACCTTGGCCTCTTCACCATGGATCTGCGGGTCTTCAATGATTCAACATTGCTGGGCAATGCTATTCCCGAAGAGTGGCAGATCCTGGGCGCGCCGACATTTCCCATTCTCAGCTTTGGATCGAGTTTCGGTACGACCATGCGAATGCTGGTTCAATTGGATCTTCTGCCCCTGCCGTCGTTCAGAACCGGTTTGATCTACAATTTCTGAGAAAGAGGAGACCACAATGAAATGGATTCGCACCCTGACGGTTCTGGCCCTGGTTTGCGGGGCCGCCTACGCAAACGACTACCTTTTCATGACCTTTCCGATCATCGCACAAACGCCCACCGATACAATCGTTTTGGGCTGGACACGCGCGGACAACCCGCTTCTCACCCCCGATTCCGCGGTCGTCTGCTTTGGCCGCGCCCCGGGCGGGTCGGTGCCGGCCAACTATCCCTACCGAGTCACGGTTATGCTGGCCAACAGCAATAAAGCGATTTCCTCTGGGGGCGTGCAGCAGCGCGAGATTCGGTTTGTTGCCGGCAGCCAGCCGAACAATCTGATGAACGCTGGTTTCTTCTATTATATGGTCGCCAGTTTCAAGACTAACGATACCCTGGTTTCGAACGAAATGTCTTTGGTTGTAAAGTCGCAGACGTCGCCGGGCGACCTGAAGCCCACGCTCACGACCGGAGAATCCTTAAGCGAACTCAATCCCACGTTCTCCTGGACCGCTGTGGCCGGCGTTCCCTACTATCACGTGATCCTCAGCGATGAGGCAATCAACTTCGACGCCAATGCCGACGAGCCCTCCCTGGAAGGACTCTCGATTATCTGGCAGGCCATTACGCCCAATTCCAGCATCAAATACGGCGAGCCCGATCCCTCGGGAACCATCACCGCCGCGCCGCCGCCCTTGTCGCCCGGACTTGATTACAACTGGATGGTATTGAACAACTATGGAAACCATGCGGCGTATTCCGACGTGGCCAAACCCTCCCTGCCGGCGATTTTCCGGATTGAGGGCGACGTAATTCAAAAGCCGGTTAACGTGGCTCCTGCTTCCGGACAGCGGTTCGATCTAAGCGATAATGATTCCGTGATCACCTTTCGCTGGACAAAAAGCTCCAGCGCCAATACCTATAATCTTTATGTTTACATGTCGGCGGACCTCGGCGAAAACATCAATGCGCAGATGATCGTATGGGAGAACTCGACCACCGACACGTTTGCCGTTATGAACGCCAAGGCGATCCTGACAAGCAATCGGTATCAATGGAAGGTCTTTGCCGTCAACGAGCGCGGAGCAGGCCGGGCCAGCGACACCACGGCTTTTTACTACTCCGCACCCACGGGCGAGCTTTCCGTCACGACGCAGGAACTGGTGGGCGCAACCACTCTTGCCGTTTCAGCCGTGGAGCTGCAGGTTGATGTGCTCGACGGATCTCTCGAAAAGCCCCTGGTGTTTTTCACGGACAACAACGGCCGCCTTACACGGAGCCGGCCAGTGGGTACCTACAAGTTGACCACAAAAAAATCGGGCTATGAAGACCAATCCCGGACCGTCAGCGTAAGCGAAAACACTACGACCGCGGTTACGTTCACTCTAACACGACCGGCGGTAAGCATCTTCGGCCGGGTGGTTGACATCCCCTCCGGTACCGCGGACACTACCGGCGTGCACCTGGCGACTGTAACCGCGATCTCGGACCGCGGCGATACGGTCCGGGGACAGACGGACAACAATGGCTACTACATCCTGAGTTCCTATGCCGAGGACTGGCATATCATGGCGGCGAAAAATGGATATGTGACCACGCTCCTAATGGATACGACCGTAACGTCGAGCCAGAGCGTCAATCTGCGGCCCCTGGTGCTTCGGCGCAATCCCAACATCCTGTCGGGTACAGTCGCCAACACGCGCGGCATTCCCATTCTGGGTGTGAATGTCAAGCTATACCGCGGCAGCGATCTTGTCGATCAGATCGCGGCCACGGGTGAGAACGGCTATTACGCGTTCTCCCTGCCCTCGGGCACCTACACGGTTGTGGCCAACAAAGTCGGGTTCACAACGCAAACCAAAACCATCGAGCTCCTGAGCTCGAAGCGTCTCGACCTCACTATGGCGCCCGGCGCCGGTGTGATCAAGGGTAACGTGATCGCCAAGTCGTGGGTAGAGGACCGCTATGTGTTCGCCCCGTTGCCCAACGCCTGGATTGCCGCCATTGACAGTGCCACGGGCGACACAGTGGCTACGACCGCCGACCGCACCTACGGCGATTTCTCGCTCAGCCTTCCCGGAGGCGAGACCTACAATCTAATCTCGTCCAAAACGGGTCACACCCGCCTTAGTGGTGTCAACCGCGTGAACCTGGAGGCAAGCCAGACTGTGGTTCGCAACGATACGCTTCTGGCTCTTGGGTACGTCAAGGGCACGGCGCGCGACACCAATGGCACGGCCCTGGGCAGCGTGCGCATTTCAATCGTGGACTCGGCCACGCAGGTCATTGCGGGCTCCGGGGTATCCTACGCGGATGGTTCCTACGACATTCGCAGCATTCCCGACGGCCGCTATGTGGTCCAGGCCGGTAAGTCGGGCTATTATGTTTTTGGCCCTTCCAACCGGGTGGTTGGTATCAGCAATGGTCAAAATGCCACGCTCAACCTGAGCCTGGCCCCCGCAAACAAGCTGGTTCGCTGGCAGGCCAGCGACGGCGCCGGTGCGGCCATCACCGCGGCCACGGTGAAGATCAAATCGCCGGTGCTTGTCAACCTGGGCATTGCCGATACGCTTCAGGGCGCCGGCGCGGGAACCTACATCGTCACTGTGGATGCGGCCGATGCTTCGGTCATCGATCTCGACTATGCCCGCTTCACCGTTGCCGAATCCGATTCGCTGGTTGCCCAGAGCTTCGTGTTGCCCATTACGCACGCGCGCGCCGAAACGGCCCACGTGGATATCTACGACCGGGATACCTTGAAACTGGTTTCAAGCGTCGATGTGGACAGCGTCAAGCTAAGCTATCGCGACGTCAACACCTCGGCGTACACCGATACGATTGTGCGCGCGTCCGCCAGGACGTATTCCCTCATGATCCTGCCGCCGAAGGATGGAAGCGTCCTGCTCTACTACTTTACGGCCTGGATCGGCGAGGCCAAATACTCCAACATGAACCGGCCTTATCAGACTTATGTTCCGCCCAGCCGGAATCTGAAGTATTCGGAAATTGTTCCCGATGCCTCGGGCAACCCTCTTCAGTTCGCCAAGAACTACGAGGCAAAGTTCGTGGTGCACGGGTACAATGGGGCCTATGAACTTCTGGATGATTCCATTCGAACGGTGCAGTGGTCTCTTGTG
>CAYVZU010000012.1:0-3840 GCA_964455935.1 uncultured Fibrobacterota bacterium | reverse complement strand
CCCGCTTCCGTAAGCCTCAAACTCAGCCCCGCCAATCCCCGGACGGCCACGGTTTCAACATCATCCGAGACCACGGCAACGGCCGTGGGCATTCGGGCCGTTATGACCTATAAGCTTGTCACCGATACGCTGACCACGGCTTTTGTGGTCACCAATGCCACCCTCAACCGGCTTGAAGTCCGCCGCAGCGACGACCTTGTCAATCGGTATGTGGCCTCGACGCAGTCGGCCACCTTTGAGGTCATTGCTTCGGATACGATCAGCCGGCGCACGTTGTCGGCCACGCCGGCCTGGAGCATCTATCCCGCGGATGCCGGGACCATTTCGCTGGAAGGAAAATTTCAGCCGCGCCGCAGCTTCGTGGGCCAGGTCTCGATTCGGGCTGCCGCGGGCTCGCAGAGCGCCAGATACAATACGCTAAATGTGTCCGTCGAAGACCAGGGGCTTGAGGTGCGCTACGCGATCCGCTCGAACAGCGCGGGCGACACGATCGATAATGCGGCCGGGCTGCGTTTGCAGCTTCCGGGCGCAATCGTCCCGTCCGGTGTAACCGCCCAGATTGCGGTCAAGACGCCCCAGATGGAGAGCGTGGAGAAGAGCGGTCGCGATATGGAGGTGGTGGGGGAGGCCTTTGATATCAATGAACTCAATAACGTGGCCTTCACGCTGGGCAGCGACAGTATTCTTCTTAATCTCACCGTCCCCAAAGAGGTTCGTTCGGCGCGCAATTGGATTGCGCAATGGAACTTCGCCAGAATGCGCTGGGACTCGCTTCCCGAGACGTTCGCCGTCAATGACACCACGCTGGGTGTACGCATCACGCACTTTTCGCGCTACGCGGTCCTGTCGCTGGCCCAGCCGGTCGGTGTCAGCGAAATCTCGGTCACACCCAACCCGTTCTCGCCTTTTATAACCGCCGTCAAAGCCGGCAACGCGCGTCCGGGTCTCTGCATTCGTTTCAAGCCGAACTCGCAGCAAGCCGCCAAACCCGATGTCCGGATCCGCATCTACACCATGGCCGGCGACCTGGTCCGCAGTCTGGCCGTGGACCCGATCCGGCCCGATTACTTCCATCTGGATAAAGGGATTCACGAGGTCTACTGGGATGGAAAAACCGACAACGGCCGGTTGGCTCGAAACGGCCGGTATGTGATCCGAATTACCGTCGATGATGGAACAATCGGCGAGACCGTGAAATCCGTGGTCCTGTTCAAATAGAAGCATGGGAATTTCCCATGCGAGATTAGGGTGTTTGAGGGAAACAATCTGGTTTCACTCAAGGGGTGACAGTTAAGCAGCCATTTGCTGTATGGCTGCTTAACGCCATAGGGGCAGGTAGCCCCTATGGAGGTTACGAGTGAAGCGTGGTAACCTGGTGGAGGATGCAATGAGACGCTCTATTACACTCCTGACGATCACAATCCCATTCGCGTGGGCGCTTGCGCAAGCTCCGGCCAATCCTGCGGCACCGCCCGCGACCACACAGAAGGCAAAGGCCCAGGCTCCGGCTGCGACCGCGGTTGTCCAACAACCCGAACAGTCCAAGGTCGAAACACCCGCGGCCGCCGCAGCGGTCGCGCCGGCGACCGACACCGCGAAATCGGCGCCCATGCCGGCGGCCAGCCAAACGGCACAGCCCTTAGCGGACACCGCCAAGCCCATTCCGGCTGCTCCGGCCACGGCAGTTCAGGCCGTACCGGATACGCAGAAGGCTTCAGCAACGAAAGTCCAGAAGGCCGTGACGGCCCAAGCGAAAGCCGATACTGCAAAGAAGGCGGATTCAACCGCGGCCAAAGTTGCCGAAACCAGGATTTTCCTGGCCGTAGTCGATCTGGTCCCGGTAAAAGTCCCGAACGATTTCGCCCTTGGTCTTTCCGACAGCGTGCGAAAGGCCTTCACCGACCTGGGCCTTTACTCCGTCATTGGCCGGGAGCAGATGCTGGGTAATCTGGCCACTCTCAAACGGAAGATCCCGGAGGGATGCAGCGACACCCGTTGCATGCTCAAAATCGGCAAGCTTCTCGGCCTTTCCAAGATTGTGGGAGGAGAACTCTCGCAGGACGGCAAGCTCTATGCGCTCAAGATGACCATGACCGACGTGATCTCGGGCCAGACCGAATCCAGGGTATGGATCGCCAGCGAGTGCTCCGAAGCTGATGCGGTCCAGCTGATCAAGGCCGCAATTCTCAAGCTGCACCAGCAAGTTCCGCCAAAGCTTTCCATTGCCATCAAGGACTACCGCGGTCCCGAGTTCTCGAAGCATCCGCTTTGGGCTGTTACCGCAGGGGCCACCATTGCCGCGGGCTTGGCCTACGGACTCATTGACGGCGGCCTTACCGGCAGCGATGACAATTCGAATACTGTCTTGTATACCAGGACCGATGATCCTGCGTCGGGAATCCCGGCGGCGTTCGCCAATCTGGGCTACGGGGCAAGGCCGCATGCCATGGGATACGCCTTCACGGCGCTTTCCGACGATGCGGACGGCCTGTTCTGGAATCCCGCGGGCCTAGCCCGGATACAACGGAGCGAGATCTCGGCTTCCTATCTCAAGACCATGGTTGATGTCGGCTACCTCAATGCGCAATACATTTCACGGTTCAGCCGGACCGGAGCGTTCGGCGCGGGCCTTCTGCACAATGGCGATCCCGTATACGGGGAAACCGAGTTCATTTCCTCCTGCGCCAAGCTCTTTGACGAGATTCATCCGGCGCTGCGGCCCTTTGCCGTTGGAGCCAATGTAAAGATCCGCACGGCTTCCACAGGCGAGGTAAGCGGCGAAGAAGCCGTCACGGGAAACAGCTTCGGCTTCTCGTTCGATGCGGGCATGCAGTTCGAACTGGCCGACCACATCGAGCTGGGACTGTTGGCGCGCGACCTCTTCTCGAAACCGCAAAAATGGAATAATACACTGGCCAATGAATCCTACTACGAAGGGACGCCCACCACGCTGATTATTGGCGGGGCATTCTATGCCGACCCCACGCTGCTCCTGGTCATGGACGGCCATATTCCCGTCTACCAAGATCAGATTTACCAGGTGGGAATGGGGCTTGAGAAGGTCGTCTTCAACGTTCTGGCCTTACGCGCGGGGCTCTTTCAGAACCTCGAATTCCGCGAAGACCGGCGTATCACCACGGGTGCGGGTCTTGAATTGCGCAATGCCGGCTGCGACATCAGTTATGAATTCGCCGAGGAAGAAATCATGGGCGGAGCCCTTCGGGTCTCCACTTCGTGGAAATTCTGAAGAAGGCGAAAAGCACAAAGGCTTTTTGACAGGATGGACAGGATCTTGGGTGGATTGACCGGATAATTCCGGAAAACGCGAAATCGCTCGGATATACCGGGACGTGCTCGATTTCCTTGCCGTTTTCCGGAGCAATCCCGCGTTCAAAGGACCTCCATGCAGGTCCCGCAACGTTGAAAGTCCCCGAAATTGAATTCGTCGGAATAGTCGTCAATCCAGATGTCGTCGATCTCAGCTCCGCAGACGCAGCATTTGGTCATTCATATTCACCGAAGGCTGTAAGGAGAATCGCCTTTATTAAGCGAAATAACGAAGTTTTCCTATATTCGCTTCGCGGGCTGGTTCAAAATGCTGGCTGGCAACCGCACGCAAATTCAGGGGATCGTGATTATCTCCCTTTTCTTTGAGCGAACTCCGGAATAAAATCATACATTATTAGAGAGTCCCTAACACCCGTTTTTCAAATAAGTCGGTGCGGTGGCGGTTCCGTTTCAATACTGGCTTGGTGCGGCTGGATTCATCCAAATGGTTGCGTTATTTAACCCAAGTCCGACAGTAAGAACTTTTTTCAGCTAAAAAATGGCGAAGCTGTT
>CAYVZU010000011.1:0-51858 GCA_964455935.1 uncultured Fibrobacterota bacterium | reverse complement strand
GTAACCCCTTGACACAACATCTTGGGGCTACCCACACAAAAGTCCGAAGGACCTTAATAATCTGGAGGGTGCACAGCCTAACGCGCCACCATCTGCAGATACCATAGCTCTTTTTGTACCGATTACCCCGCCGGCCGGTGCAAAAATGGTGAGTATTACCTATTACGTTGCCGACCTTTCGGCGGCCGCACCGGATGTCTATTGCACGCTCATGTCAATTGGGAGTGCCACGGGATGGCGAAACTACTATTTATATGGACAAGGCGTAACTACGAAGGGAACAACAACAACTGGTGCGGGTACAGCTTTTAAATGGACGTGCAATATCGATCTAAGCCCAGAAGAAGACTACTACCTCGAACTAATCTATGAAGGAATTGGCAATACCTCTGCACTGCGTGCCACACTAGAATACGAAATGAATACACCGTAGCAGCTTGCATCATGGATATTCTTCGCCTGGTCGAAAACCATACAATTGTCTCACCCAGAACGCATACTCCCCTAAGGGTCGATCGTAACATGGGTGTCCTGGTCAGTGAAGATGGTGCAGAAACCTACCCACTTCACGACCGGGCAGTGCCTATTTTGGTGGATGACCCGCAGAAGGCCCTGTCGTTTGCGGTATCCTCTCAAAACATGGACCGGGAATATTCCTGGAATTACCTGCAGCGGAAGCAAGTCCTCTTAGGACGCGTCAAATCCGCGCTATCCTTTGGCATCGCCTCGAAGGAATCGCAGGCCGCCTATGATTCCATCTTTGGGCGGATGAAAGATGATTCGGTGTGCATTGATATTGGTGGCGGGCCAAACAGGGAGCAGGAAGGTTTTATCAATCTTAACATAGCTCCGTACCCCAATGTGGATATTGTAGGCAATGCCTATAGGTTGCCATTCGCCACATCTTCGGTGGATGCTGTGCACTGCAATGCGGTTCTGGAGCATCTGGACGATCCCTCAACGGCTGCCTCTGAGATGTTTCGCGTTATGAAGCCAGGATCGAAGGGGTACATTTGCACACCATTTTTGCAGGGGTTTCATGGCTATCCGGAGCACTACCAGAACTTCACCTTTCTCGGCCAAAGAAGAGTCTTCGAAAAAGCGGGATTCGTGGTGACGGATGGCGGAGTATGCGTAGGTCCAATGGCAATGATCGTTGGTCTTGTTTCGCAGATGTTTCGGGATTTAGTACCCTCGCCAATCAACAAAGGCTGCCTCGTTTTGTGGCAAATTTTGACGCTACCTTTACGGCCCTTGGACCTGCTTCTAAACAGGTTAGCAAGGGCCCAAGCCTACGCATCCATACAGAAGCCGTGATTGGATTTGGTCTTGGAATGGCGGTTTAACGCGCAAGGCGTAATATGAACTCCGCCGCCTTCTGCGCTGCATTACTGCGCACAGCCGGCTTGGACTCCAGCTTTAGTATCGCAGGAATTTTTTCCATCCAAGTGCCGGTTTCGAACTCCGGGGCTGTGATCTCCAGACAATCGAAGCTCTTCCGGCAGAATTCGGCCAGGACCGGCGATTCCCGAAAGCGGGGACGCGAGATAAAGGCCAGCGGCTTTCCCGACGAATACACCTCCGCGACCGTGCTGTAGCCCAGTTTTCCGATAACCGCATCGCAGGCCGAAACCAGATCCGGGTGAAAGAACTCGGAACGGTGCGGTAGTAGTCTCAGGTTTCCATCCCGTTTTGACTCCTGGGACCCGCCCGGCACAACGAATATCGCCTGCGTATGCTTCTTGAGTTCTTCGAAAAACGAGTACGTCGGCGGAATTCCGCCGGTGGTGATTAAAACCGCTTTGTGTATGGGTGAAATGCCAAGACGGGCACGAACCTTCTGGGGCCTGTCCTTGCTCGCACGGCCGATGGGCTCGGTTACAAGGTCCGCCTTGGCGACCGCGCATACGGGCTTTGTTTGAATGCGCCCATTCGCCACTTCGAACAGCCGGCGGAAATAATCGGAATAATAGCGAATGGCCGGCATTTCGTTTGCATAATGATTATAGATCCAGTCCCAGGTGAAATTCTCGACCAGCACGGAAGGAATTCCGGCTTTTTGGGCCACTGCAATTCCCAGCGGGGAAATATCGCACAAGACCAGACTGCATCCGGCTGACGTGAGCATTCCCGCCAATTCTTGCACGTGATCGGGAGCAAAGGGCAGGAACGCGTTCAGCCGTTCGACTGTCCCGGGAACATCCTCATCCAACGCCGTGCGCTGGACCATCCCAATGTCCGTGAGCACCTCATGATAGCGGAAAGCATCGCCAAGGGATTCGCGAAAGAACCATTCCGGAACTTTCGTAAAGACCTCGAAACGGGTTTCAGGTTCAAGATCCAGAACAGCCTTCATGATCGCGGACGATCGGGCCGCGTGGCCGAATCCATGAGGGGAAACAAAACAGGCGATATTCATAAGAAGTCGTCAGTTCTCGGTTGTTAGTTCTCGGTTTCTCTGCTCTGCCATTGTTTCTTCACAGGGACGTTTTTCATCCAATTCAGTCCGTAACAGCTCATGTTCCGATGTCATTTCGAGCGAAGCGAGAAATCTTTCTTCATTCTGAAAAAGATTTCTCCTCGAAGACTAGTCGAAATGACAATACCTGCGCGCATTGGGACCTGTGTAGTTAATTCAGTTCTTGGACTGGGAACCGGCAACTGACAACTGGGAACCAACATAGGTTTCCAGCGTCTTTCTCGTATAGGATTCAAGATCCAATCCGCGCGCCTCCTCAACCGATACCCAGGCATATTCCTGCGCCTCCTCATTGAGCTTCACATCGGACGAGGAAACCCTGCAGGCGTAATCGAAGAACAGGAAGTGCCTCTTCTTCCAGAAGGTGGCGCCATAAACGAATTCCTGAAAATGAATGAACTCGACATCACGAATTTCAAGATTGGTCTCTTCTTTGATTTCCCTTCGCAAGGCCTCTTCCAGCGTCTCACCCAGCTCGACATGCCCGCCCGGAATCACCCAGCGGCCGCCCCACTTGTGCGAGCGCATAAAGAAGAAACGGTTTTGGGAATCGACAATCAAAGCGCCGACCGTGGGCTCAGGATACCGCTGCTCGGACATTTCCGGTGCTCTCCCGCAGGAATTCAAGGACATCGTTGAAGCAGCCGCACACGGGCACCCCGCACTGGGACAGGCGCTCACGGCTTTGGTGGCCCAAAGAGACAAGAATGCACGGAATTTCCATGGAGCGCGCTGCCTCATAATCGTGATTTGTGTCGCCCACAAGAAGAGCCTGCATCGGTTCAAGCCCCAGCTCCCGGATCAAACGCTTCCCGTTCTCGACCTTGCTTGAAGCGTAATTGTCGGCAAGGCCCAGAACATGCTTGAAGTAGGACCGAATGCCATAATGACCGATCGCCTCTTCGAGATAGGGCTGATTGTACGCCGAAAGCACCGACTGCCCCAGCCCCTTTTGCTCCACTTCGTTGAGGGCCTCCACGGATCCGGACTGCAGACTGCACTCGTGGCGCCGGGCATTGTAGAGGGAGATATACTCGATGGAGACATCGTCGAAGGATTCGCGCGTGAAATCGAAGCCCAGGTGTTTGTAGTAGTCAATCACCGGGAAACCGAACTCGCGTTTGTAGGAATCAAGATTGATGGGCGGCATGCCGCGCCGGTGCATTAGCGTATTGAGCACCTCCACGCACAGCCAGGCGTCATCGAGCAGCGTTCCGTTGAAATCCCAGATAATGTGCCTAATCATAGCCTGACAAAATAACGCATTGGCCCCCCGCTATGCAGGGCTTTGTTCTTCCGGGATGGACGCTGCGAGTTATTTGGTGGACATGGCGGCCCCGTAAATCATAACACACGGCAAGAAGCCTGGTCGCACAAAGCCGAGCCCAATGAGAACGGGCTCGCTTACGCAAGAACCCGGAACGAGGCCCGCAGCAGGTCCTGGTCGCGCGAGGAAGCGCCCACCATGACTTCGAACTCACCGGGCTCCACCATCTTGCGCAGGTTGGCGTCGATCAGCGAAAGGTCGTCGAAAGCGATCGACAATGGTATCGTCTTCTGCTCACCCGGTTTGAGCTTCGAGCGGCAATATGCCCTGAGCTGTTTGATCGGCATGGTTACACTACTGTAGAGATCGCGGATATAGAGCTGCGTGATTTCGACTCCTTCAACCGGGCCCTCGTTGCGCAGTTCCACCTCAACCGCAAGAGAATCTCCCTTGCGCAATTCCTGTTTCTTCAAAAGCAGATTGGAGTATACAAACCGGGTATAACTGAGCCCCTCGCCAAAAGCAAAGAGCGGTTCGGCTGGCATGTCGACATAGGATTTGGAGTGCCAACCCGGAATTTGGCTGTAATAAACGGGCTGTTGCCCAACATGATGCGGAAAGGAAATAGCCAGCTTCCCGGATGGGTTGTGGTCGCCAAAAAGAATCGCGGCCACCGCATGCCCCCCTTCAATTCCCGGGTTCCAGGCCTCCAGAATCGCTTGGGCATTCTCTTTCACCCAGGGAATCGAGAGCGGTTTGGTATTGACCAGCACCACAATCAGCGGTTTGCCGGTCGCGGCCATTGCTTCGAGCAGCTTCTGCTGGCCGCCGCTGAGGTCGAGATTGGCCCGGTCGCGCATCTCGCCGGTCTGTGGAAGCGCATCGCCGACCACTGCAATGACCATGTCGGCCCACCGGCCGATTTCAACGGCCTGCCCGATCTCGCTGTGGCCCGCATCCAGGATGTCGCAGCCCTTCGAAAAGCGAATCTCGGCCGTTTTTTCGGCCCGCTGTTTGAGCCCCTCCAAAACAGTCACGACCGTCTCATGGCCTTTTCCCTTGGGGCCGGCCTGCCCGGTTCCCAGCGACCAGTCGCCCATTTGTGTCGGCCCGTCATCGGCGCTGGGGCCGACCACGGCAATTTTTCGGACGGACTTGGCAACAGGCAATACATCGTTGTTCTTGAGAAGGACAATCGACTCCAAAGCTGCATCAAGGGTTTTCTTGCGATGCGCCGGACAGCCGATCACGGTTTTTGCCCTGGAAAGATCGGGGTAGCGCCGATGATCGAACAGCCCCAGCCGAAACTTCACGGAAAGAATGCGGCGGCACGCCTCGTCCACTTTGTCTTCGGCCACAACGCCGGATCGCACGAGTTTCACGGCCTCGTCCGCAAAAGCCGGCGTGGACATCATCATGTCGTTTCCGGCCAGAACCGCCGCGCGGGCCGCTTCGGCCATGGTCGAGCAGGCCCGCTGATGACTCACCAGTTGACCCACGTTGTTCCAATCCGTGACCACAAAGCCCTGGAACCCATACTCGTCTTTCAGCATTTCGGTCAGGAGCCAGCGGTTTGCCGTGCAGGGAACTCCGTCCATGGAATGGTAGCCAGTCATGAACGTGGCGCACCCCTCCCGGGCGGCCCGTTCGAACGGCGGAAGAAAATACGACAAAAGCTTGCGCCGGGTCATATCCCCTTCGGAGGAATCGCGGCCGCCCTGTGTGTCCGAGTAGCCGGCATAATGCTTGGCGCAAGCCAGAACGCTGTCGGGACCCGACAAGTCCGTTCCCTGATAACCCCGAATAATCGCGCAGGCAAGCTCGCCGATTAAAAGTGGATCCTCTCCGAATGTCTCGCCAATGCGGCCCCAACGCAGGTCGCGCGCCAGGCAGAGCACGGGCGAAAAGGTCCAATGCAGGCCCGTGGCAATCATCTCTTTCGCCGTAATGCGTCCGATTTCTTCAAGAAGGCCGGGGTTCCAGGAGGAAGCAAGAGCGAGCTGAGTGGGGAAAACGGCGGCCTCGGCCGCAAAGGCGTGTCCGTGAATGCAATCCATGGCAAAGAGAATGGGAATCCCCAGCCGCGTTTCCTTCTCGGCAATCCGCTGGAGTTCCAGCGTTTTCTCGCCCATGATCTGAAGAAACGATCCTACATGTTTCTCACGGAGCTCTTTTTCGGGTTCCAAGCGGCCGTCGAACTGGCACATCTGGCCGACCTTCTCTTCGAGGGTCATGCGGCCGATCAGGTCGTTGACACGTTCGGAAACGGGCAGTTTCGAGTTCTGGTACGGATGCATCGTGGCCACAAGTCCCCCTTAGGCAAGCGTAATAACCATATTCCCTAATCGCGACATCACATTCTGAACAGCTCGCCCATTTTCCGACCCAGGATCTTTCCCGCAACAATCAGGCTTCCGGCCAGAAGTATCATGGCCAGAACGCCAAGGGCCGAGCCAACGCCAAAGCCGTCCGCAATCCGATTGACCAGGGCGTAAATGGCCTTGGTCAAGGGATAGTAGTTTTCCTTCATGGCAAGGATAAGGCTATCGCTTACTTCCAGCATGGAGAAGGCAAAAACCAGAATGCTGCCCGCCACGATATTGGCCGTAAGCAACGGAAGGGTGATCCGGGAAAGCGTCCGGCCGTGCGTTGCGCCCAAATTCAGAGCGGCCTCTTCCATAGCCGGGTCGATCTGACGGAGCCCCGCATCGACCGAGCGGACCATAAAGGGCAGCCGCCGCACGGCGTAGGCCGCGATCAGCAATGGAAACGGGTTCTGCCGCGGATCCAAGGGTGTTCCCGCAAACGAACCAACGTAGCCAAAGGCGATCACAAGGCCGGGAAGAGCCAGGGGCAGCATGGTAATGAAGTCCAACAGCGAGCGGCCCCAGAACCGGTATCGCGAAATAAGATAAGCGGCGATGAGGCCGATGACGCAGGCAACGAGAGTGGCGTTGCTGGCCAGGAAAATGCTATTACGAATACTCCCGAATGTCAGGGGGTGCTCAAAGACAGTACCAAAATATTCGAACGTAAAATCCTCCGGCAAAATGGTCATAAACCATCGCCGGCTAAGCGAAGAAAAAATGACCATGAGATGCGGAGTAACGGCCAGCAACCCAACTCCCAGAAACCCAATCGCGCTCAGCGTCAGAAGGGGCTTGGACGGGTGCAGCAGTGCGCCGCTGCGCACGGCCTTGGTGGACATAACCGTTTTGCGGCGCAGAAACCAGGCTTTGGAACCGAAGTAGACAAGGGCGATCCAGCCCAGGAGAAAGAGAACCAGCGCATACCCCAGCGGGTTCTCGTAAATGTCATTGATCATGTTGTAGATCTGGTAAGCAACCACATTGCGGTACTCAAGTATCAGCGGCGTCCCCAGATCGGTAACGGACCAGATGAATACAATGGCGGCCCCGGCGAAAAGGCCGGGAATGGCCAGGGGCAGAATGATTTTTCGGAAGAAGGCCGACCGGGTGGCGCCCAGGTTCCATGCCGCTTCCTCCAGGGCAGGATCGATATTGGCCAGGGAGGCCGAAAGGTTGAGATAAACAATCGGGAATAAATGAAGGACCTGCAGAATCACAACGCCCCAGAATCCGCCGGCAAGCCAGTCGATGGGGGATTCGATGAGGCCGCCTTTCATCAGGAGCAGATTGAGCGTGCCAAACCGCGCCAGAAATTGCTTCATACCGATTGCGCCTACAAAGGGCGGCAGGATCATGGGAATCATGATCACGGCACTCCAGAGCCCGGCTAGCGGAAGGCGGTAGCGGGTTGCCACCCAGGCCAGGGGAAAGGAAACCGCGATACAGAGCAATGTCACCACAATTCCAATGACGAAGCTCGACACCATCGATTGAACCAGGACCTGGTGACCAAAGAGGATTTTAAAAAATGCCAGCGAAAAACCATCGATCGGGAAGAAGGCCTTCTTGAGGACAAAGAAAACCGGATAGATCAGAAACACGAACAGCAGAACCGCGATGACGGCCAGCGCTGCGCGCCAGAACGGCTGGAGTTTCATGCGGACTCCAGAACCAGAACGTTCTCCGGAAGCACGCCAAAGGAAAACTCCTGCCCCTTGCCGAAAGGCCCTGCCGAGGATGGGGCATAGGCTTGAACCTGGCAGTTGCCGGCATCGAGATACAGGTGTTGATGCCCGCCTGCATACATGGCCGCAATCAGAGTTCCGGAAATTCGATTTTGAATGCAGGCAAGATCCGCGGATTCGGGCCGGAAAAAGCAATGAACTCTGGCTTTAACGGACGCCGTTCCCAGGCCAGCCAGTATCCCCAGAGAGGTTCGAACCCGGATCTGTCCGCCTTCCGAGAATTCGACAATGCCTTCGATCAGGTTTGCGTTCCCCAGAAACCGGCCGGTCTTGATATGGTTGGGATTCTTGTAGAGTTCCTGCGGCGTTCCTACCTGCAAAAGCCGGCCCTCGTCCATAAACCCAATGCGATCGGCCATGGACAGCGCTTCTTCCTGGTCGTGGGTCACGTAAACAGCCGTGACACCGGTCTCCTTCTGAAGACGAAGGAGCTCGATGCGCATTTCGGCGCGCAGCCGGGCATCGAGATTCGACAGGGGCTCATCGAGCAGGACCAGATCCGGCCCCACTACCAGAGCCCGGGCCAATGCGATTCGCTGTTGCTGGCCGCCGGATAGTTGGTTGGGCAGGCGGCTTCCGTATCCATCCATGCGCACCATGGACAGGACATGCCCGACCTTTTCGCGGACCTGGCCCCTGGGAATCTTCCGGTTTTCAAGGCCGAAAGCCACGTTCTCGGCAACGGTCAGGTGCGGCCACAATGCATAGCTCTGAAACACCATGGAAATATTGCGTCTCTGGGGAGCAATTCCGGCAGCATCGTTTCCATTCAGTCGAACAGCGCCCGCGTCAGCCTGTTCGAATCCGGCCAGAATGCGCAGTAACGTGGTCTTGCCGCAGCCGGAAGGGCCAAGAAGAAAGAACATCTCTCCCTGCTTGATCTCGAGGTCGATTCCCTTCAGAACCTCGACCGAACCAAAGCGTTTCGCCAATTTCTGAATTTTGACTTCGTACATTGCCTTCTCCTAGTCGTTCTGTCCGCCGGGCATCAGAATTCTAACCGCAGAGGACCTGGAGAAAAAACGCGGAGGACACAGACAGGAATGCCTGCAAAGGTGACCTTCTCCTCAGTCCTCACTCTCCAAACTCCTTCTCTTCTTCCTCTGTGCTTTCAGACAGTTCCTGAAATTCAGGAGACCGGGCGGGCCCTCGCCAGCCGCCGGTATTTTTCACCAAAGAACTTTTGCCATTCAATAAGAATCCGGTTCTTTTTGACAGGATCGTTCCATTCAGAACCCGCCAATCGCACACAGTCCAGCTGGCTAATCGGCACCGAACTCCAGAGCGAATCGGCACTGTTGCCGCTCTGCATCCAGGCTGCTTTAAGAGCAGGGGCATTGTCGATCAGCGCCACGCCAATCAGGTCGTTAAGCAAAGCCCAGCGCTCGGAAGCAAGCTTATTGTTGAACTGGAATTGATTTGGGGATTCGAAGGGATTCTGACGAACATTTGTGCCCTGGCGAAAGCGAGAATAGAAATCGGGCCGAATCGCCATGCGGTTTAGCTCGCTCTGAACGGGCCCACCAGGCTCGCCTTTGCGCAGAAACCAAAGCTTCTGGCCCTCTTCCGAGAGAACGTAGGCGATAAATTCCCGGGCCGCATCGGCATTGGGCGCGCCGCGCAGCATTCCTACCGCATCCGCGCTGATATTTGTAAGGCTGCGGGGCAGAATAAACCCCACCTTGTCCTCCCCCGCCTCTGATACCTGGGCCCAACCATAGAAATCGATGGAGAGCCCCAGAGCCATATCCCCCTTGGCGACCATCTTGGGGATCTCGTTTGCGCCCTTGGCAAAGCTTTTCACATTCGCCGCAATTCCCGTTACAATTTTCCAGCCTTCCTGCCAGCCATAAGCTTGCAGGATGATCTCGAACATCAGGTGCATGGTTCCGCTGTTGCGCGGGTCGGCCGCTCCCACCCAGGAGGCCAGACGGGGATCGGCAAGATCCTTCCATTCCCGAGGTTCCTGCAAGCCCAGCCAGCGGGCCACAACTTTGTTATAAACGATCCCAAAGCCCGAAAGAACGGCGCCGTACCAATAGCCGTCCGCGTCGTAGATCTCCATCCCCGAAAAATTCTGGGGAACGCCAGCGAGAATCGAATCGTCGAAACGGATCGGCGCAAGGTACCCCTCCCGCTTGAGCTTTAAATATGGATCGGTTCCGCCTCCAAAGAAGAGATCGACGCCGATTCCCTGGGGCGAGCGCCTGAACTCCGAGACGATATAGCGTATGCAATCGCTCGAACCGCCCTGGTCCAGATACTCGATCTCGAGACTCCGCCCCATTTTCCTCTTGTAGTAATCCATGAATCCCCGGCGGAATTCGTTGCGGATCCCATCCCAATGCGGAGTCAGGATGACAAGCTTCTCCTGGGGCGCAACCGCTGGACTTTTTCTGCCGGCCAGAGGAACGAAGTAGGATGATAGGGACAAAGCCACAAGAGCGAAAACAAGACTGTAGACTCCTGTCATACTCTTCTTCAAGATTTCCCCGGGGTCCTATGGTACGAACAGCCGGCACATGGGGCTGGCCGGATCGAAAATACCCAGATCGCGAAAGATTGTCTGTGCGAATAGGACATGACCAAAATGATTAGGATGGAATTCGTTATTCATGAGAAAATAGTGCTTCCAGGCCTGCTCGCGCCAAACCCGCGTGTGATCGACCAGCGGCAAATTCCGGTTCTTCGCCACGGACCGGACCCGATCCATATAGGAATCAAAATGCGGCGCGCGGTCCGGCGAGGTGTTGGGCAGAATTGGGCAGGTGGTTTGCAGAACGGACAATGCTCCGCTCTTCTCGAATCGCGCACATAGTTCCTGGAGTTTCCCTTCGAATTCCTCAACCGAAATTCCCCGCGTCGTGGAACAGTCGTTCATTCCGATCATGAGAAAGACAAGGTCCGGATGAAAGCGCTCGACGCGTTGATCGTATTCGTTTAGCAGATCGCGGATGGTATTGCCGCTGATCGCGGTATTGATGACCGCATCGTGGCAGCGGCCCAGCTCGCTTCGAACCCGCTCGGCAAAGATTTCCGCGTAGTTTTTGAAGCCCTGAACGTGGCTGGCGCCATGGGTGATGCTGTCGCCATAAAACAGCCAGACCAGAGGCTGTTTGGATGCCAGCATTTTCTTGATCCGTTCCACGGAATTCTCCTGCACTGCGCTTGGCTGCATTGGAAACGCGCTGCCTTCTTTGCCTTAGGCTGAAGGCTGGAAATGATAGGCTAATGCCAAACAGACGGGGGTGTCCGAACAGCCGGTGAAGATGCCTGCCCGACCTCCAACCAAGACTTTTTCAGCTATGGTCTTTGGTCCGGCCTACAGCCTACCCCCTGCAGCCTTCATGCCCCTTCTTGCTTCGTCATGTGCCCATGCATGGCCTTGGCCGCCACTCGCCCCGCGCCCATGGCCAGAATCACAGTGGCCGATCCGGTGACGATGTCTCCACCGGCATAAACGCCCGGAATGGAGGTGGCGTTCGTCGCCTCGTCCACTTCGATATAGCCCCATTTGTTGAACTTCATTCCCGCCGTGGTCTTTTGCAGCAGGGGATTGGCCGAGGTGCCCACGGCAATAACGACCGCGTCAACATCCATGGTGAACTCCGAGCCCTTGACGGGAACCGGCCGGCGCCGGCCCGAGGCATCGGGTTCGCCCAGTTCCATTTTCTGGATCTCCATACCGCTGACAAGGCCCTTTTCGTTTCCCAGGATGCGCACGGGATTCTGGAGAAAGTGGAACTCGATCCCCTCCTGTTCACCATGGTGCACCTCTTCGACCCGCGCGGGCATCTCGGTCCGCGACCGCCGGTATACAAGATTGACTTTCTCGGCACCCAGCCGCAACGCGCAACGCGCCGCATCCATGGCAACGTTGCCTCCGCCCACCACGGCCACGTTCTTGCCCAGCGGCGCGGGTGTGTCGTACTTCGGAAACAGGTAGGCTTTCATGAGGTTGACGCGCGTGAGGTATTCGTTGGCGGAATAAACGCCGACCTTTTCCTCGCCGGGAATCCCCATAAAACTGGGAAGGCCCGCTCCGTTGCCGATAAAAACCGAATGGAAGCCCTCGGATGTGAGCAACTCCTCGATTGTAAAGCTTTTTCCAATCACCACGCTGGTTTCAATCTTCACGCCCAGTTTCTTCAGATACTCCACTTCGGCCTGCACAATGGCTTTGGGAAGGCGAAACTCCGGTATGCCATACATGAGGACCCCGCCGGCCCTATGAAGCGCCTCGAAGATCGTAACGTCGTGACCAAGCTTCACCAGATCGCCCGCCACGGTCAGTCCGGCGGGCCCGCCCCCCACTATGGCCACGCGCTTCCCGGTGGATGCGGCCGGCGCGGGGATTTCGATTTTGTTGTTCTCGCGCTCATAATCCGCGACAAACCGCTCAAGATAGCCGATCTTAATTGGATTCCCCTTCTTGGCAAGGATGCAAGCCTTTTCGCATTGCTCCTCCTGCGGACATACGCGTCCGCAGACAGCGGGCAAGGCGTTGGTTTCTTTGATCTTTCGCGCGGCCTCGGCATACTTGCCCTCGCCAATCAGCGCAATGAACTGCGGAATTTGCACCTGAACCGGGCAACCGGTCACACACAGCGGCTTCTTGCATTGAAGGCAGCGGGAGCTTTCCAGTTTCGCCATGTCCTCGGTGTATCCCAGCGGAACTTCCTGAAAATTGCGGACTCGGACTTTCGGATCCTGTTCGGGCATGGGAATCGGGTTGGCGGGGCGTTTGGGTTTTGAAGGCTGATTTTCCATGTTGTTCCTCTATTTTCGATGACCATTCAGCCCCCTTACCCTACCTTGTTCCACCCAAGCCAGGGTGGGACAGGCTCAGGGATAGGAAAAGACCCCTCTCCCCTTGGTGGGAGAGGATTAGGGTGAGGGGGTTCTGAGCAGTTACTTTTCTCTTGCCCTTCTATTCAGGGGTTTTTGGCGCTCTCTTCTTCCGTTCTCCATTCACGACTGACAACTCACAACTCGCTACTTCGCATTCAATTGGCAGGCATGAGCTTCCATTGCTTTCTTTTCGTGTTCGCGGTAGGTGGCCAGGCGCAATGCCATTTCCGAAAAATCGACCTGATGACCGTCGAATTCAGGGCCATCCACGCAGACAAATTTCGTTTTTCCACCCACGGTCACCCGGCAGCCACCGCACATCCCGGTGCCATCAATCATGATGGGGTTGAGGCTGACCATGGTTTTAATTCCCCTGGGCCGCGTGGTTTCGGCCACGGCGCGCATCATGGGAAGAGGGCCAATGCCCAGCACGAAATCGACTTTGCGCGATTCGATGATATCGCGCAGAGCATCCGTGACAAAGCCCTTTTTTCCATAGCTTCCATCGTCGGTGCAAAGAACAAGTTCATGGCTGGCAGAGCGCATCTCTTGTTCCAGAATTACCAATGACTTGTTGCGGGCTCCCAGAATGGAAATGACGGTGTTCCCGTTGTCTTTCAAAGCCTGGGCAACCGGCCAGGCCACGGCTGTGCCAATGCCGCCGCCCACCACCACGCTTGTCCCGAAGTTCTCGATGTGCGTGGGCGAGCCCAGCGGCCCGGCTACATCTTGAATCGATTCGCCGATTTTCATGGCGTTCAGTTCACGCGTCGATTTGCCCGCTCCCTGCACGATCAGGGTTATGCTGCCTATGGCCGGATCGCTGTTGGCGATGGTCAGAGGGATTCGCTCCCCTTCCTCGTGAAGCCGGAGAATGACGAACTGGCCGGGTTTCCGTTTCCAGGCGATCAGCGCCGCCTCGACTTCCAACTGCACAACATTTTCGCACAGATCCTTTTTTGCGATAATCCTGTTCATGGGGACCTCATAAGGTTGGAACAAGAAAATATGATTTTGCCAGCCGCGCCGTGCCGATTTTGGGCTGGAAAAGAATCGTCCAGCAGCCCGGTTTGCGCCCACATAAAAGAATATTCGTCACGGAAAGAATACAACAAACTTGCTGCGTCCAAAAGATCGTTACTTTTGCGGGCTTTTACCTCTTGGATCATCCTCCTGTCGTTTGCTATTTTGAACTGAATGGAAACAAGAATCGAGCAAGCACGCCGGAATTCCATCTCGGACGAGATCCGCTCCGCCGCGGCGGCGGAGCATCTGCCCGAAGCCGCCCTTTTAGACGGACTTGCCAGCGGCACCATAGTTTTGGCGCGCAACAGACTCCGATCCATCAAGCCCCTGGCGATCGGCCAGGGCATCCGCGTTAAGATCAACGCAAACATCGGAACCTCAACGGCCCAATTCGACACCGAGCTGGAGCTCCAGAAGATGCGCGTCTCAGTCGAAGCTGGGGCCGATGCCGTGATGGACCTTTCCACCGGAGGCCCGATCCGCGAAATTCGAAAAAGAATTCTGGCCGAGTGCCCTGTCGCAATCGGTACGGTTCCCATTTACCAGGCCGTGGCCGACAACGAAACCGCGGGGAAATTGCCGCACCAGATGAAGGCCTCGGATTTTCTGGGCGTGGTTGAAATGCACTGCAAGGAAGGGGTCGATTTCCTCACAATTCATTCCGGGATCAACCGATCGTCGGCGCAGGCTTTCGCGGAATCCAGCCGCCTTACCGGCGTAGTCAGTCGCGGCGGCGCATTGATTCTGGAATGGATGGATAAGAATGGAAAGGACAATCCCTATTATGAAAACTTCGATGATGTTTTGGCAATCCTGCACGACTTCGACGTGACCATCAGCCTGGGCGACGGCCTGCGTCCCGGCAGCCTGCACGATGCGACCGATCGCGCACAAATCACGGAACTTTCGATTCTGGGTGAACTGGTCGAGCGTTGCCGCGCCGCCGGCGTGCAGTGCATTGTCGAAGGCCCCGGCCACATTCCGCTCCATCAGGTTGAGATGAATATCCGGCTTCAAAAAGCGCTCTGCAACGGCGCGCCATTCTACGTGCTGGGCCCGCTTGTTACAGATGTCACGCCCGGCTACGATCATATTTCCGGAGCGATTGGCGGGGCTTTGGCCGCCATGGCCGGCGCGGATTTCCTCTGCTACCTGACTCCAGCCGAGCACCTCCGGCTTCCATCCCTGGAGGACGTCAAAGAGGGTGTGATCGCCTCACGCATCGCCGCCCATGCGGCTGATATCGCGCGCGGCCAGGCCGGAGCAATCGAGTGGGACCACAAGATCTCGGCAGCCAAGGCGCGGCTCGATTGGGCGGAGGTGATCCGCCTTTGCATGGACCCCAAAAAGGCGCAGAGCTACCGAGATTCTCTTCCAGCGGTCGAGAAAGACCTTTGCAGTATGTGCGGAAAATTTTGCGCCATGAAGCGCAGCGGCGAGTTCAAAAAAAGCCCCTCGCTCTGCCCCCAACCGGATAAAGCGTTGCCCGCTTGAAACCACACCTCCCCTGGAAGTGTCTGGACCTTGAGTGCCCCGCGAGCCTTCGCGAGGAAATTGAGGCGATCCTGTTTCTGAACGGATGCCAGGGAACCGAAGAAGCGGTACTGTCCCCCGCGTCCGAAACTCATTGCGCGGCACCGGTCAAATTACGCGCCTATTTCCCTCCGGACATTGATACCGCCGAAGTTCGCGCATGCGTTGAAGCCGCGGGTCCATGCGGTCTTTTTGAGACAACGGTTGCCGACCGGGATTGGGAGCAGGAATGGCGCAAGAACCTTGCCCCGGTTAAGATCGCGCGACATTTCTGGGTCAGGCCTTCCTGGCTGGAATTTCAACCACCCGATGGGGATCAGGTTCTGATCATCGACCCCAAAATGACGTTTGGCTCCGGCCACCACGAGACAACGCGGTTGGCCGCCTCGTGGCTTGAGGAAATCGGCCGGGGCGCTCAGCGCGTTTTGGACGTCGGCTGCGGGACGGGCATTCTGGCCCTGGTGGCCGCGCGCCTGGGCTGCCACACGGTGATCGCTTTCGATATCGATCCGATGATGGCCGACAACGGGCCCGAGAACTTCAAGCGAAACGTCCCCGCAGGTCGCGTCCGCGCTTTCGTGGGAACCGCGGAATCGCTCCGGCCAAAACCGCGGTTCGATCTGATTGTGGCCAACATGATTCGCAACGAGATCTTTCCCTTGCTGGATGCTCTTTGTTCTCTGACCCGGCCCGGAGGTCGACTGATCTTCTCGGGATTTCTGGCGAGCGAAAGGGATCTGATTTCCGAGCGGCTGAGGACAACGCCTCTCGAACTCCTGGGCGAAAGGACCGAAAGCGAATGGCTGAGCATCTGCTGCAGAAAAAAGGGTAGCGGTAGCTATTCACGCCCCCATCCCGTCCTTGCCCCGTAGGGGGAAGGCGCTTCCGGAAGTCCCCCTACGGGGGATTTAGGGGGCGTTCTGCCCAAGGTGAACAGTTACGGGTAGCGATGCAATGACAACGAGGAATCAGTTCTTTGGGTTGGATTTGGACTTGATTACTTTTTCCACCGCAAACAGCAGGATCAGAAGCATCCAGGGGACAAAAGCCGCGGTCGCGGTCTCGATCCAGACACGGCGAAAGGCGAAGCAGGCGTAGGAAGACGCAAACAAAATCAGGCTCGCGATGCCGTAGATGGGAATGACTTTGCGTAAAGGCATATGCCAGAGAAGAGCACCCGCCCCGAGGACAACAATCATCAACACCAGCAACTCCCATTTCTCATAACCGGGCTGGCGGACCAGCCATCGATGGGTGAGGATGTTATCGATGGAAGTGGCCAGCTTCTCAACGGTTGGCAACCGTTTTGAGAACGGCAGGTCATAGATGTCGGAGTATCCCTCGGCCGTCAGTCCGACCAGCACAATGCGTCCTTTCAGTTTCGACAAAACCGAAGACTCCTCAATGACGTCCGCGGCCGAAAGCTGGGGAAAGGATCCTGCCGGGCCGTAGTAATTCAGGTAACTGCACCCCACCTCGTCCAACGGAACGGATGTTCCAGCCACGGCAAGCTCCCGGATCGAGCGGACCTGGATTGGTGAAGGCGGGGCCGCGCGGCGCGCAACCACGGTAAGGGCCAGCGACGGAAGCACGGCGGGTCCAAACCGGATCAGGTGGGCCTCCCTGCGAAGACACCCATCCGCTTCAATCACCTTGCTTAAATGTCCTCCCGCCCGTTTGCCGTGCGTAAGCCGGTCGGAGGACAAAATGAGCTGCTTGGCCTGGGAAATCCCCTGCTCTCCCGCAAGCCCCAACCCCATAAGCGGGTCAATCGCCATGGCGCCGATATCCGCCGGAGGCTCGGCCACATTCACCACCAAGGACCTGTCCTCGCGGACGAAGTAGTAGGGAAACAGAACACGGCCACAGCGTGAAGCGGCGGCCGCCAGACTGTCCGTGGCCCGGACATCCTCATCGTTTGTTTCGTTCTGCGAGAAAGTGACATCAAAGGCGACCAGGTCCGGCTCACCGGCGCAGATCCGCTCGAGGAGAAAGGCAATCCTGTCGCGCGGCCAGGGCCAGCGGCCAAACCGGTCCAGGGACCGGCTGTCGAATGCCACAATCACCACGTCTCCGCTGCTTTGGAGAGGTCCCCGGATCCGGAAGAAAACGTCAAGAGCCTGTCCCTCCAGCACCTCAACGGCTCTTGGAAACTGGATCGCACAAAGAACCAGAACGGAAATCAAAACGAGCGAGAGGATTAAAACCAGCGCCTTTCGCATTTTATCGTCCAATCGAAAGCCGGGTAATCAGGTACTCGGGCAAGTGAACCCGTTTCATCTTTCGCTGAGCCTTTTCGATATCATAGGCAACCCGGCAGATGTTTATAATATTCTTTTCCGGCTGGAGGAGGGCGTAGCTGGAGCGCGGGTCGCGGTCGCGCGGTTGGCCGACACTGCCAATATTAACCAGCGCGCGCTGTTTGCGTTTAATGGCGACCTCGGCGCCCATGTAGTACGGAAGACCATCCTTTTCCATGAGAATGGTGAAGGGCACG
Organism: uncultured Fibrobacterota bacterium; assembly: GCA_964455935.1. Taxonomy (GTDB): domain Bacteria; phylum Fibrobacterota; class CAYVZU01; order CAYVZU01; family CAYVZU01; genus CAYVZU01. Next base: position 34,091 of record CAYVZU010000011.1, on the reverse strand, counting down.
TGCGTGTGCCCTACGAAGCAAAAACGACTCTCAAAGTACGCGAAAGCCTCCGTCGCCTGCTCCAAAGTGGCCAGGTACGCCCAGCGTTCCGGATTCTTGGGTGAAGCATGCACCAGAAAGGAGTGGTCCATCCCCACGGACAAGGGCAATGCATTCAAATACTCTTTTGATTCCGCCGAAAGGACCTCGCGGGTCCACTCGATCGCGGTTCGGGCAAAGGCGTTGAAGTTCGACGATGAGATCCGGCCCACGGCAGCCCAATCGTGATTGCCGGCCACGCAGATCCGCGCATCGGCCCGGACCCGTTCGACGCACTCGTTTGGACTGGCCCCATAGCCGACAATGTCCCCCAGACAGATCCGGAGATCCACGTTCCGGGTGTCGATATCGGCCAGAACGGCTTCCAGCGCCTCCAGATTGGCGTGAATGTCGGAGTAGATCGCAATAAGCAGACCGGGCCTCCTGTAAACCAAAATGCAAAAATACCACTCAGGTTCCCGGGAGCGCGATCAATGAGCACTGTCTCGCATGCGCTCGAAATGACCCAAATAAAATCTGAGTGGATGCAATGCAAAAATACCACTTTCCCGGTCCGGATCAAACGACCGCCGCGCGCTGGGCATCATTGAACTGTCCGGCGCATTCTTCTTGGGTTTCCCCCCTTGTTTGTTCTATCTTTCCACATCGACCCTGCATTGTTTTCAAAAAATAAAGGGGTGAGGTCATGTTGCAGCGCATCGTCTTGTCAGTTCTGGTTTGCCTTTCTACTATTTTGTTTTCCACATGCCAAAGGTCCGACACAATCAATATTGGCGTAAACGCGGAACTGACCGGCTCCATTCCGGTTGCTGGAAAATCTTGCGTGAATGCCGCCAGAATGGCGGCCGATGAGATCAATGCGGGAGGCGGAATCGCCCTGGGCGACAAGACGGAACAGGTGAAGGTCCTTATCGAAGACAACGAGGATAAAGCCGAATCCGCCGCGGCCGCGGCCCAGAAATTTGTGAGCCGCCGCGTGCTGGCCATGGTCGGTCCCAACGCAAGCCGCAATGCGATTCCCGCGGCCGTCGTGGCCGAAAGCAACAACCTGCTTATGATTTCGCCCTGGTCTACAAATCCAAAACTAACCGAGTCGCGCAAGCACATTTTTCGGGCCTGCTTCACCGATGACTTTCAAGGGGTGGTCGTGGCCGCCTTTGTGCGGAAGAAGCTTGGTTTAAACAAGGCCGCGGTGCTCTTTGACATGGCATCGGAATACAACAAGGGAATCGCCGAGGTCTTCAAGGCCGAATTCGCCAAGGCCGGCGGCGAAGTCTTGGCGTTCGAATCGTATTCAACGGGCGACAAAGACTTCAGCGCACAGCTTTCGAAAATCAAATCCTCGGGTGCCGAAGTGCTGTTCCTTCCCAATTACTACAACGAAGTCCCGCTTCAGGTGCAGCAGGCGCGCCAACAGGGGTTCGGCGGCATGATCGTGGGCAGCGACTCATGGGGTTCGCAGGAGATTCTCAAATTGGGCAAGGGGTTGCTCAACGGGCTCTACTTCACCACGCATTATGCTCCTGACATCGCCACGGAGAAAGCCAGAAAGTTCATCGCCGACTATGAGTCACGATATGGCGCCAAGCCCGATGATGTGGCTGCCCTTACCTATGATTCTTTTGGGATGCTATTCGCAAGCATTCGGAACGCCGGCAGCAAGGATCCCGCCAAAGTGCTGGCCCAACTGTCAAACCTAAGCGAGTTTCAGGGCGTGACCGGGACCATGCGGTTCAACCCCGGTTCCGGGTCGCCCGTAAAGAGCGCGGTGGTGATCCAGATCAAAGACGACGCATTCACGTATTTCGACACGATCAGCCCGTTCTGAGATTCTGCGCTTTCGCATGGTCCTTTTTCAGCAGATCCTTAATGCCCTGCAACTGGGAAGCATCTATGCTCTCATTGCGCTGGGCTATTCCATGGTCTACGGCGTCCTGCGCTTGATCAATTTTGCCCACGGCGACGTTTTCATGATCGGGTCGTACGCCGCGCTCTTTCTGGGCGTGGCCCTGCATTGGCCGCTTGTGGTTGTTCTTCCGTTGACCTTTGCGGCCATGGCGCTCCTGGGTGTCACAATCGAGCGCTTTGCCTACAAGCCCCTGCGAAACGCTCCGCGTGTCTCGGCCGTGATCACCGCTCTGGGTGTGGGGCTGTTTCTGGAAACCATTACCCTGGCCACAGTCGGACCCGAGCCGCGGCGTTTCCCGGCACTGATGGATCTGCGGCTTTTCCGCATTGGAGTTCTTACGGTTTCCAATATTCAGATTATGATTATTGGGGTTTCGGTGGTCATTATGATGGCCTTGGACCGTTTTATCGCCAAAACCCGGACTGGAATGGCCATGCGTGCGCTCTCGTGGGATCAGACCTATGTGCCCCTGCTCGGAATCAACGTGGACCGGATCGTGTCGCTGACCTTTGCCCTGGGGGCGGGTTTGGCTTCGGTCGCCGGAATCTTCGTGGGTCTGGCCTACCCCATTATCGATCCCTATATGGGAATCATGGTGGGCTGGAAGGCCTTTGTTTCGGCCGTGGTCGGCGGGATCGGAAGCGTGAAAGGCGCCGTGATTGGCGGTTTTCTGCTGGGCGCGGTCGAGATCTTTTCGGCAGCCTACCTGCCTTCCACCCTCAAGGACATGATTGTCTTCGGGCTCCTGCTTATGATTCTCCTTATCAAACCTTCGGGCCTGTGCGGCCTGCCCGTGCAGAAAAAGGTGTAGCCTTGCCAATCTTTCGACGCCTTGCCTTCCCCCTCCTGCTTTGTGCGGGTTTGGGTGTGTGTTTCCTTCTGGACCGTTTTGCGGTCCTCGACCCCTATGTCGAGCAGATTCTAATGTACATTGGCATTAATATTATCCTCACGGTCAGCCTGAACCTGGTAAACGGCTACATGGGAGAGTTTTCGGTTGGCCATGCGGCTTTCATGGCCGTAGGCGCATACACGGCCTCGTTTGTCTCCATGCATCTGCTGCCGCATCATGCAGCCGCCTTGTTCCCCGTTTCACTCCTGGCCGGCGGAGCCGTCGCCGGCTTCGTGGGATTTCTGGTTGCGATCCCGGCATTCCGCACGCGTGGCGACTATCTGGCCATTATTACTCTGGCCCTGATTATGATCGTGAAGAGCCTGTTCGAGAATCTCCCCTGGTTCGGGGGACCGCAGGGCTATTACGGTATCGAGAAGTACACCGGTCTTCCATGGGTGTTCGCGGGGACAGTCGGGTCCGTGCTGGTTGTCCGCAATCTGGTTTACAGCAAATTCGGACGGGGAATTGCGGCCATACGCGATGACGAAATTGCCGCGAATCTCATTTCGATCAACACAAACCACGTGAAGGTCCTGGCCTTTGTGATCTCTTCGTTTCTCGCGGGAATTGCGGGCGGGCTTTTTGCGCACCTGATCCAGTTCATCAATCCTCGGACGTTCTCGATCATCAAGTCGACGGATATCCTACTGATGCTCTACCTGGGCGGGAGCGGCACTCTGATCGGTTCGATTCTGGGAGCCGTACTCTGGACCGTGCTTCTGGAACTCCTGCGCTTTCTTGGCGTGTGGCGTTTCGTTGCCGCCCCGCTCGCGCTGATCGTTCTGATGATTTACCGGCCCCTGGGAATCATGGGCGGCCGCGAATGGAGATTTCTTGTGCCAAGGAAAGAGAAATGACGGCCCCTGGAAATGGTCCGCGAGCCAGTCCCCTTCTGGAGATCTCAGGCCTCTGCCATTCCTTTGGCGGGCTCAAAGCCGTTTCGGATTTTGACTTGTCGGTGAACCCTAACGCAATTTGGGGCATTATCGGTCCCAACGGTGCCGGCAAAACAACGGTTTTCAACTTAATCACGGGCGTGTACCGGCCCGATCAAGGCCGGGTCTCGCTGCGCAATGAGGACATTACGGGCCAACCCCCTCACCGAATTGTCGCAAGAGGCATTGCGCGGACATTCCAGAATATCCGCCTTTTCAAATCAATGACCGTTCTCGACAATGTGAGAACAGCCGGCTATTGCCGACTGCAATATCGCCTTTGGGATGCCATGATCCGCGCCAAAGCCTTTGAGCAGCAGGAACAAGAGGTACGCGATGCATCCATGGCCATTCTGGAGAAATTTGGGCTCGCCGGTCGCGCAAACGAATTGGCGGCGGGCCTTCCCTACGGGATGCAGCGCAAGACCGAGTTGGCGCGCGCGCTCGTGTCCAAGCCGCGCCTGCTTCTGCTGGACGAACCCGGCGCAGGAATGAACCCGGCCGAACTGGATCAACTGGCCGAACTTGTGCTATGGGTTCGCCACGAGTTCGGGGTGGCGATCGTTTTAATCGAACACCGCATGCGTCTTGTAATGAAGCTTTGCCAACAGGTCAAGGTCCTCAATTTCGGCCGGACAATTTTCGAAGGAAAACCGGACGATCTCGCCCAAAACGAAACGGTGGTCAAGGCCTACCTGGGGGAGGGAGATGCCGCTTCTTTCCATTGAAAAGCTCTCGGCCGGATACGGTCCCATTCAGGTCCTCCATGAAGTCAGCCTAGACGTTGGAGAGGGTGAAATCGTCGCGCTCATCGGTGCAAACGGCGCCGGAAAATCGACCACCCTTCGGGCGATCTCGCAGCTGATCCCAATTCGTTCCGGGACAATCCGCTATCGCGGCCGCGCCGTGGCCGGCGGGGCCCATGCCGTGGCGCGGATGGGAATTTCTCATGTCCCGGAGGGTCGGGGCATTTTCGGCAACCTGACAGTCAGGGAAAATCTGCTCCTGGGGTCCTTTGCGGCACGCCACAGGCCGGTCCACCGGAAATTGGATCCGGTTTTTGAGATCTTTCCCATTCTGGGCCAGCGACAAAACCAGCTTTCTTCGACCCTAAGCGGCGGCGAGCAGCAGATGCTGGCGATCGGTCGCGCACTGGTGGCCGACGGCGACCTCCTGATTCTGGACGAGCCGTCGATGGGGCTTTCGCCGCTGCTGGTCGGCAATGTGTTCTCGGTTCTATCCGGGATCAACCGGAAAGGCAAGGCCGTTCTGCTCGTGGAGCAAAACGCGTCGATGGCGCTGAAGATTTCCCGGCGGGCGTATGTTCTGGAAAACGGAAGAATCGCGGCGCAGGGAGAAAGTGCCGTTCTCGCCAGCAACGAGGATGTTAAGCGTGCCTACCTGGGTTAGATGACCGAAAATTGCCGCAGTCCCTTATAGAGAACTTCAGCGATCACTTTGAGGATGGCAATCAGCGGGACGGCCAACACCATTCCAACCAGCCCGGCCACCTCCGCGCCCACGAAAAGCCCAAACATGATGATCAGCGGATGAATATCCACGCTCTTGCCCAGAATAATTGGATAGAGAAAATTGTTCTCGAAGAACTGGACCAGGGAGGCGACAATCAGGGCGGACCACCAGGGAAAACTGGCGCTTGGGTCGAAGAGCATAATGACCATGGCCAGGGCCGCGCCCATCCAGGGCCCCAGGTATGGGACCAGACACAACACTCCGCCAAGGAAGCCCACCAGAATTGAATACTTCACGCCAATGATCGAATAACCAATGATGTAGAGCACCGCGGTGATTCCGCAGTCCAGCATCGTTCCTCGGAGGTAAGCCGATAGTTGGCGTGTAACTCTATGAAAGAGCGTCAGGGTCATTTCGAAGTAGCGATTGGGAACCAGTTCAATGACCTGCTTTTTCATCTGCTCGCCGTCTTTTAGGAGGAAAAAGGCGACAAAGGGAACGATCACGGCCGAGGCGAATATCCCGAACAGATTCGTGAAATACCGGGGCATCGAAAGCCACAAGCCGGTGAGGTATTCCGAGATCGCCCGCATCCCTTTCTCCTGGAGGCCGAGCCAATCAATGCCCGGGTACCTGACCTGCATGTGACGAGCAAGGTCGAGCAGATCGCTTCGCAGCAGTTGGAGGTAGGCCGGAGCCTCGTCCATGATGCGATTGACTTGATGAGCGACCGGCTGCACAAAACAAAATGCCGCCAGAACCAGGAGTCCGATGATTAAAGACAGCAGAACGCTGATGATGAAAATCCGGTTAATCTCTTTGGCTTCAAGGTAGTCGACAATTGGGTCCAGCACAAACGCGATCAAAAAGCCCACCAGGACCGGCCACAGCAGAATCTTCAGGCTGAAGACGATCCCCACGATCAGGGCGAAGAAGAACGCGCCAAAGATAATCAGCGCGCCGCGGGAATGCTCTCTCATGCGTGAATAAGTTCGTTGGTTTTACGGAGGCGTTCCCCCAGAAGCTGCGCCAACCGAAGCAGGATCTTGCAGCCCACCGCCGGCTTGCTCTCCACCAGCTGCATCAAGTCCGGGTGGAAAAAGCCCAGCAGAACGGATGGTTCAACGGCAATGGCCGTGGCGGAACGGGGATAGTCGTCCAGCAGCGAGAGTTCGCCAAAGAACTGTCCCTCGTTGAGCGTGGCCAAGGTAATATCCTTCCCTTCCGCGTCTTTCTTGAGCACGCGGACAAGTCCCTTCTGCACGATATAGAGACCTACGCCCGGTTCATCATTGGCAAAGACGATCTCGTTTCGATTGTAGTGGCGTACATGAATGATCTGCTCGATCCAGCGAAGATCTCTCCGCTCCAGCTTGTCGAAAATGGGAACGCGGGCTAAAATATCCGAAAGCGATTCACGGGCAGGCGACTTGTTGAAAATGTAGCCCCATAGAGGATTTTCCATTGAGTAAATTTAAAAGGTAGGGGATTATGATTGCAAGCGGGTTTGACTTCATTTTTGGAAACAGGGTATCTTGATTCACCAATTTTATGTTATCCTTTTATAATACAGCGACTCGAAGTATCGAGGAGTTCCCGCCTCAGTCCGAACCCGTTGGCCTTTACACCTGCGGTCCCACTGTTTACAACTACGCCCATATTGGCAACCTTCGCACCTATATCTTCGAAGACGTGCTCAAACGCGTTTTGGTGCTGAACGAGTTCAAGGTAAAGCACATCATGAACGTCACCGATGTCGGGCATTTAACAAGCGATGCCGATACAGGCGAAGACAAAATGGAAAAAGGTGCGGCCCGCGAAGGCAAATCGGTGTGGGAAATCGCCTCGCACTACCTGTCCGTTTTCCGGGACGATTTTCATGCCCTCAATTGCCTTGACCCGGACATCTGGTGCAAAGCAACAGACCATATTTCCGAGCAGATCGCCCTAATCCAACGACTGGAGGAGAAGGGCTGCACCTATCGGGCGCCGGATGGAATCTACTTTGATACTTCGACGTTCCCCCGCTATCCCGCGTTTGCCCGGCTGGACCTGGAAAAACTGCGGGCCGGCGCGCGCGTAGCCGTGGCCGAAGGCAAACGAAACCCGGCGGACTTTGCCCTGTGGAAATTCTCCCCTGCCGACAAGAAACGGCAAATGGAATGGGACAGCCCATGGGGAAAAGGGTTCCCGGGCTGGCATGTCGAATGCAGTGCCATGGCCATGAAGTACCTGGGCGAAACACTCGATATCCATTGCGGCGGAATCGACCATATTCCGGTCCATCACACAAACGAGATTGCCCAGTCGGAAGCCGCAACGGGAAAACCCTTTTCCCGGTTCTGGCTTCATGGCGAGTTCCTGGTCATGGAAAAGGCGAAAATGGCGAAATCGGGCGGAAACTTTATCACAATAAGCGTCCTGCGCGAGCGAGGGTACGATCCCCTGGACTACCGCTACATGTGCTTCAGCGCTCATTACCGGTCTCCGCTCACATTCTCCTGGGAGGCTTTGGACGGAGCCCGAAACGGCCTGGCCAGCCTGCGCGAGCACATTCGCATTTACGCCGAAGAGGGATGCAAAGCCCGGTCAAGCGAGGCTGCCATGGACGCCGCGGCCCGATTCCAGGAACAGGCCAATCACGATTTGAATATGCCGGGCGCCTTGGCCGTTTTATGGACAACATTACGCAGCCCCTTGACTTCGGACGAGAAACTCGCCTTTTTATCCAGCGTGGATACGGTGTTGGGCCTTGGCTTGTTCCAGCCCAGGACCGAAAGCATCGATCAGGAGATTGAGAAACTGATCGCGGATCGGGAACAGGCCCGAAAAGACAGAAATTTCGCCCTGGCGGATCAACTTCGTAACGAGATCACAAAGCGCGGCATTATATTGGAGGACACACCCAAGGGAACGCGCTGGCACAGGAAATAAAAGAGGAATTATTAATTATGAATTATGAATGGGGAATTGGAGGACCCTGAGTGTCATTGTTGACTTCAGGTTCTTGAATTCATAATTCTCCATTCATAATTTTCAATTTACCAAGGAGTCCCTATGGCCTTTACGGAAGAATTCCAGAAGATGTTTGCCGAGCATGCCATTGTAGAAAAGTCCCTGAAGAATCGGGAGATTTTCCTATGGGGTGGCGTTGACGACCAATCCTCAGAAGAGATTGTTAAAAAGATCCTCTATCTTGATTCCGAAGGCCAGGGAGAAATCCGGCTGTATATCAACTCGCCCGGCGGTGTCATCTCCTCGGGACTTGCCATTTACGATGCAATGCAGAGCGTTAAGAGCGAAATTTCCACCATCTGCATGGGACAAGCCGCCAGCATGGGAGCCGTTCTTCTGGCCGCGGGCCAAAAAGGGAAGCGCTTTGCATGGCCGCATGCCCGAATTATGATTCACCAGCCGGCGATTTCGGGACACATGTTCGGGCCGGCCAGCGATATCAAGATTCAGGCCGACGAGGTTCTGCGAATTCGAGAGGAGCTCAACCGTATTCTGGCAGCGCACACGAACAAACCGTTCGAGAAGATCGCCGAAGACACCGACCGCGATTTCTACATGAACGCACAACAAGCGATCGAATACGGCGTGATTGACAAGATCTGGAAATAGGCGGCACGAAAGTCGGGGACGGAAGAAGGGAGTCGGGAGAAAAGAAATGCGTAACTACAAAAAGGCGGCAGAAAAGCGGGTAACGTTTGGCGCACAGTCCGATCAGCCATTCCCCATATTTCCCAGTCCGGTTTTCAAGCCGCACGCTCGACGTTATCCGCTTTCCTATTGCAGTGCCGTCTTCAACGTCGCCACTTTGATCCGGACCTGGTCCAGGGCTTTGCCCAAGGCACTGGCGGCCACAACAGGATCAGCCGGGTCCAGCGGCGTCTTGGACAGCCTTTTCAAATCCCCGGCGCAATCGGCCATTTCAAGTTCCTCGGTGCACTCCAGCCGCTGAACCAGCGATTGGCTTGAGGGATCCAGTACCATCAGGTTCAGTCCTATTCGCGCGGTACATTTTTCGCTTAATCGGTCGGCGGTGGCGCGCATGCGAACCTGACGCGAGAGCTCGAACACCTCAACCTCCCCGGTCACAACCCGGCGGGCATTGTGCAGCTGAGCCAGTTCATCGAGCTCGAATCTCCTGTCGTCCACAACCACGACGTTAAACCCTGAGCCGGCGCCAAGCGCCCTAGCCACAAGGTTGGCCATGTCCATGCTTAAGTTCCATGGCCCTTGAAATCCGGAGAAATCCCCCAACGGCAGCACCAGTATGGTCTGCTGCTGGAGAGCTGCCCGCGATTGCTGCTTGTCCCGGGCCGGACGCATGCGCTTCTCCCCCACCCATTTGCGCAGCTCTTCATTGCGCTCGGCCGAAATGAGCGAAGGTGCAAGCGCCGGCTGATTGAGCAGAATGCGCGTACGCTGCCCGGTCTTGACATAATATTCCCCCGGAACAATCAGGTTCTTGGCCATGACGGTGCCGCTGGTGACCTCAAGCAGTGTGGCGCCATCCACCGGGTCCACGGTCACGCCAAACCGTGTTCCCCGAATGGTCAGGACCGCCGTAGGAGTATAGATGCGGTACAAGGCCGGCTTGGGCAGGGCCTCGCGGACCACAAAATAAATGGCCCCGAAAAACGCAGTTGCATACCGGGTCGCCAACCGCCGGTTTCCGGTGGAACCAGCATAATTAAACAGGATTTGTGAGCTGGGCGCCAGCAGCACTTCGCTGCCGTCATCATGCGAGACCTCGGCTCGGCCGTCGGGCCCTGTCCGCAGCATGTCGTTGTTGGCGATTACCGTGTTGCATCCCGCCAAAGCCCAGCCTGTTTGGCCGGCCTTGCGAATTTCGACCCGGCCCGCAACGGCCTTGATCTGGCTGTCGGCCCAGACGCCGGCGGCTTGCATCAGACAGCAAGCAACGAGGATCCGGTGATGCGCTTTCATGGCGTCCTCCTACAGCGTACCCGCTTCCAGCGAGATCCGCTTCAAGGCCTTTTCGACGACCCGTCCAACAACGCTTGCCTTAAACCGTTTGTCCTTGAGATCGAACGGATATGTCCCCACTGTTTTCCAATCGTTGGCCGGCGTATCGTCCGCCTTAATGTCCTCCAGCAGACGAATCCTGCGCACCACGCTCCCGCTTTGCGGATCCACGATGCTCAATAAAATACCGATCCGGGCCTTGTAGAATTCGGTATATTTGTCGGCTTCCACCGAGATCTCGGCTTCCTTGTTCAGTTCGAAGGTCTCGATCTCGCCGGTGATCACCCACCGGGCATTGGTCGTGCGCCCCAATTCATCCGGATCGGCTTTTGCATCCGCGACCACCTGAATTTCAGCGCTGGTCTTTTTCTTGAGTTCATCCCCGATCATTTTCGTCAACCCCAGGGCAATGTCCCAGTTGCCCCCGAACCCCGAAAGATCAGCAAACTTCGTGAGCACAATCCGATCGGCGGCCTTGCCGGTGATAACGGTTGCGTTGCGGCCGGCCCGGGCCACTTCCTCGGCCCGTTCGGCCTGGAGAAGTTCGCTGCTAACCCAGATGGAGAGCCCCTCAAGGTCTTTGGACTGAATCGCCCGCGGCCGGACCGGCGGCTGGTTCAGGGCCACTTGCGTCTTGTATCCCGCCTTGACGAAAAACTCCTCGCTCATGAGAATGTTGTTGACCAGAACCGTGCCGCTGGTCACGCTGACATCGGTCAGGCCGGTCTTGGGCTCCACCTCAACGGCAAAACTCGTTCCCCGGATCGAGACCACAGCCGTTGGCGTATAAACCCGGTGGACAAAGGTTTTGGGCATTGCCTCCTTAACCACAAAATAGACGGCGCCGAAGAAGGTGGTAACGTACTTGGATTGCAGGCGGCTGCGTTCGCCCGTTACGGTGGCATTGAGCAGCACTTGGGAATTCTCACGAACCACCAGAACGCTGCCATCGGAATATTTGAGTTCGGCGCGTGAACTGGCATTGGTTCGCAGCATGTCGTTGTTGAGCAACTGTTGGCCTTGCCGGGCAAAAGCCCAATCATGCTTGCCGGCTTTTCGAACCTCCACCTTGCCGACAAGCAGCGAGATGGATGCCGTAATCTCTTTCTCCGCCCAGGCAAAAGATCCTGCGCAGAGCAACACCAGAAGGATTAGACCTTTTCTTGTTCTCATGACGTACCTCCCTCCATGACCCAAGCAAGGTTAAACGCAAAAGAAATGCCACGTTCTCACATCAATACATTATGCTGACCATGCGGCGCAATAACCTTATCCAGGCCAACGACTTGTGGCGACGTCCATCTCAAGGACCTACGATTGGAGCCGAATTAGTCAGGACAGAATTGTCCGGGGAGGAAGACAGGAATGGCAGCTTGGATCGGACGTTAGGCGTCTGCCGTTCGATGTAAGAAGTTGGGTTTTCCGGAGGGGACGTTGGTGGGTAGAGACGGACTTTCGATATTATGTCTACCCCTATCATCAAACCCGTAACCCCTGGCCCTATTCAATGCCATCACTTCCTCAAAAAAATGGACACACCGTCAAGCTCACGCAGCCAGGCGTTCGAACTCCTCCGGCATTATGTAACCGATGGCGGAGTGTCGTCGCCTGCGATTGAACTCGATTTCAATGTACTCGAAAATTGCGCGCTCAATGGCCTCCTTTGTCTGTAGGTTTTCGGGGTTGATCAACTCAGATTTCAAAAGATGAAAGAACGATTCAGCCACAGCATTGTTCCAACAGTCGCCTTTACGATTCATGCTCTGACGAAATCGGAACTGCGAATGGTCTTGCGGAAGCCACCACAGCGATATTGAACGGCGTGCAGGCCGGTATCAATGTGTAGATCGCCGCCGCACACGCCGCAGAGCGAAACCTCCATGAGCGCGTCGTCTTCTCCAATGCCGGGAACGAGCGCATCGCGCAGTTCGACATTGCCTTTGCCCGAAGCCGTCTTGGCCAGCGCTCTCATTGTGCACCCCCCGTTGAGCTTTGGATGAAGGATCTCAAAGTTAAATCTTTACAGGCAACAGAGCGCGGTAATCCTGTTGCAGGAGGCGGTCACGACTTTTTAGTTTGCCTTTGCCTGCGGCCAGTAACACCGAACAGAGGAGTTTTCAATGCAGCTGATGTGCGACGCCGTAACCGTCCTTGGATCACGACATGGAATTCTATTCGACCCCATTGCCCGGGAATGCGGCATGATCCGCTTCGATACCTTCGAACGGCTGCCCCGGTTCGGGATCCGTGCGGGCATTCTCGTCGACGGCAAAGAGCATGTACTGCCCTTGTGTTCCGATGCGAAGGGTTTCGCCTTTCACGACCAGCGGATCTCGCCCTGCAGTTTTTCTCTCATGGGCATCGACCCCACAACGGCAATCAAGATGAAGTTGACCGTAGTGACCCCGTTCCGGCCCCGCGACGCCACCTTTTCCACCACGCCCGTGCTGGGAATCCGCCTGCAGGCATCGAAACTGGCCGGCCAATTCCGGTGGACGCGCAGGGAAAAGGAGATCGCATCGGCTGTTCTCTTTTTTGAGCTCGAGGAAAAGGATCTGCATTGCCGGGACGGCGAAAGGGACCGGTTGGATGTGGAGTTTCCGAGCACGCGCAGCGTTACCGGAGATTCGGAAGCCGCTTTACGGCGGCCCAGCCAGGAAGTTCTTGTCCAAGCCGATGCCATCGTCGCTCTTTCGGGCCGGCTGTCGAAGCGCCGTTTCGAGCAGAAGGTTCGTTTCGATTCCGGATCGCAGGCCAGCTTGGACCTAGCCTGGTGTATGCATTCGGCGCCGGTCATGGAAATTCAGAAAAAACGCCACCCATTCAAATATGCGACCCTCTTCAAGGGCCTGGACGACGTGGTTCAATGGGCAAAGGACAACCCGGCCGCTCTCTTCGAGAACGCGACTGTCGTGGACGGCATTGTGGCCCGCAACAACTGTTCAAAGAGCATCAATAATCTGCTTGCACAGACGCTGCATGCATGGCTGGCCGACACCTGGTGGGTCGACCGGGACGGGACCGACTGGCTGAGCGTATGGGAGGGCAGCTGCTATTTCCACTCGACCGTGGACGTCGAATACACCCAGACCCCCTTCTATCTCGCGGTCTGGCCCGAACTGCTTAAATACGAATTGCAATTCTGGCCCGAGTTCTCCAAAGATGGAGTCCTATGCTTGGGCGAGCGTGGCCGGGGAACGCTTTTTCTTTCGCACGATACGGGTGCCCACGCCTCGGCCAACGGCCAGAACTACACCCATGAAATGGAGGTGGAGGAAACAGCAAATTACCTCATCCTGTCTTACTGCTATCACCGCCGGACCGGCGACGACTCAATGCTCCGGCTTCACGCCGAAACCATTGGCAAATACCTTGCCTTCCTGCGCCAGGCCGACAGCAGCGGAAACGGGGTGCCCGACAAAGGGGTCGCCAATACCATCGATGACGCCTCGCCTGCGATCCAGTATGGAAAACAGCAGATATATCTTGCGGTCAAAACGCTGGCTGCGCTTGCGGCCGGGGCGGCCATTCTGGAGTATCTGGGCAGAACCGACGGCCTAGCCGACTGCAATAAGCAGGCAGATAAGATTCGGGCCGCGATCCAGGCCAAGGGCTGGGATCACGATCACTTTGTGACACTGCTCGACAAGAGCGGGGCCGGCCTTATTGACCCGTGGTCGGGCAAGCCGGTCAACTTCGAGGAGGTGCCGGGCTGGAACGCACCCCACATCTACACGGTCAACGGCATGGCCTTGCTGGACATGGTCGGCCTCGACCTGGGCATCGACCGCGGCAGGATCGCCAAGGACCTGCGGGTTGCCACGGAGCGGTGTCTGCGCGAATACGGCTGCGTGCATACGGATTTTATGCCGCAAACCGTGGCGTCGTCCGAGGCAATGGCGGGCCTTGCCGGCCAATCGGGCAACCCGGGCTGGATCTCAATGAACATGCTTCGCGATATTGCAGCATTTTATCGCGGAGTGGATCTGCGCCACCTGGCCGACCGCTATTGGGAATGGCAGGTACTCACAAATACGCAGGAACCGAAGCTCTTTTTTGAGACCTTCAACGGCAACAATCTTTGTTTCTATCCCCGCGGGATCGCGATCTGGGGCATCTTCGATGCGCTGGCCGGCCTGGTCATCGACAAGGTGGCTGGCCTGGACCGGGCAGGCATGCCCCTGGCTCAGGTCCGCGTGCCGCGGCTGATCGACGCCGACTGGAAGACGGGTACCGCCGCACTGCTGGAAAGCTGAGCTCCGGCTTGATTTGGATTTGCCGTTCGCCCATAATCCGCCATGACGGCCCGCCTTCGAAACCGGTGCAAAGCCCGGGTCGGTCATATCAAGGCGGGCCTATTCACCCTACTTCGCACGAAAGGAAATGTTGGGGCAACACTGCAAGAACAAGGAACTGGAAACTGAGCCCCGGAAAGTACTGGAGGAAATCAAGGAGAACAAACTGGCTGACGTGGTGAAGGAGGGAAAATAAAACCCAGGACAATTGCCCGCCCGGAGAAGCCGACTCAGGTGCTCCTTCACAAGCTCGGCCTGCATCTGCCGGAGGCCCTGACCAAACACAAATTGCAGTGAAGAAATCAGGATCAAAAATGCGAAATCAAAATCACCACTTCCTATCGCCAACTGCGGAAGACATGCTAAGCCATGCTCGTTCGGAGATATTCTATTGGATTGGCCTGCTCTGCACAGCCCGCTGGCAACACGACAAAGCCTCGACCTCCTACCAATTGAGCGGCGATCTGGACCTTGCCCTGCACTGGCCGGCGTTCTTTGCCAAAAAGGCTTAAAGCTGGTCCACCTGACTTGGGTCAGCCGCCTTCAGCATGTATTGAGAAACACTGTGAACTAATTGCCGGAGAGCCGTTCGCGCACGATTTGCGCGCGCAGGAGATCACGCTGGGTGGGTTCCATTTCCTTGCCGTGGTGGATTTGCAGGTGGGCCGGTTGGAGTCGGGCCATCAGTTCATTGAGCGTGCGCACGGGCAGGTCTTTGATGATGCCAAGGGCGATTCCCAGGCGCACGGCTGAAGAGATGCTCATGAATTCATTGGAATTCATCAGGCGGGCGTTTCTGAGAATCCCATAGGCGCGCCAAACCTTGTCCTCGATCTGCGGACGCGCCTCTTCGAGCAACGTGGCCCAGGCCGTCCTCTCGTGCCCGATGATCTGTTGGATGACTTTTTCTAGGGTTTCGAGAATCTCCTTCTCGCTCTTTCCCAACGTGGTCTGGTTCGAGATCTGAAACAGATTTCCCAACACCTCCGAGCCCTCGCCGTAGAACCCGCGCACCGTCAAACCAAGCTGATTGATGCCCTGGATCACCTTCTCGATATTCTTGGTCAAGACCAGGGCCGGAAGGTGGATAAGGACCGAGACACGCAGCCCGGTTCCCGTGTTGGTGGGACAGGCTGTAAGAAAACCCCAACGCTCGGAAAAGGCGAATTCAAGCTTGTTCGAAAGCTCCGTATCGATCCGGTCCAGGACCGCCCAGGCCGAAGCCGGACTGAAGCCCGACTGGATGCATTGAAGCCGGAGATGGTCTTCCTCATTGATCATGACCGAGGCCAACTGTTCGGCATCGACCACAACACCCCGTTTGCCTTCCTGGCGCTGCATGTCCGGGCTGATCAGTCTTCGCTCGACAAGAAACTGACGGTGGAGATCGTCAAGCGGATCCACCGCGACAAGGCGGCCGTTTTTGGGGTCCAGCGAGATTCGCACCGGGTCGGCCGCGATGCGAAACACCTCCATGCGATCTTCGTTCGCGGCCGCGCGAACGAACTTATGACCGGCCAAATTGCGGGCCAGCCGAATCCGGCTCGAAAGCACCAGGTCCGAATCCGGGCCTGTGGCGGAGAGCCAGGCAGGCAGGGATCCGGCCAGGTGGTCGTCAAGCAGGCTCATTGCTTCTCGGCCTCCAGCCGTTTGATTTCATCGCGCAACAGGGCCGCTTCCTCGAACTGCTCCGACTGCACCGCCCGACGCAAGCGTTCGCGCAGTTCCTCCACGCGCTGAATGAGCAGCACCACATCGGCCTTGTGCGCCGGCACTTTGCCTGCATGTCGGGTGCTGCCGTGGATTTTGCGCAGCAACTCGGTAAGGCGGTCCTCAAAAGCCGTATAGCAGACGCTGCATCCCAGGCGGCCGGTGCTTTTGAACTCCCGGTAAGACGCGCCGCAGTTGCGGCAGGTCAGGGCCCCGGATTCGTCGGGTAGCGCATCGCCGTGATCGGCGATGATTTTCGAAACAATATTATCCACCGTCCCAACGGCGGGCTGGAATCCCTTCTTCGCGGCGCACTCCTTGCAGATGTTTCTCTCCGTCTTGTCACCATTGATCATTTGGGTGAAATGAACAACGGCATTGTTCTTACCGCATTCTTCACAAAGCATTTCACTCTCCCTCTGCCAAAACACCCCCCGACAGGCGGTAAATCCTGTTCGCAACCGATGCGAGGTGTTCATTGTGGGTTGCGATCATAAAGGTCACCTTCCGATCGTCGCAGAGCCGCCGCAATAGACCATGCAGCCGTTCGGAATTTCCTTTGTCCAGATTGCCCGATGGTTCATCGGCCAACACCAAATCGGGAGCATTCATGAGAGCACGCGCTACGGCGGCCCGCTGGCATTCGCCGCCGGATAATTCCAGCGGGCGGTGTGTGGAACGGTTCTGCAAGTCCACGGCCTCCAGCAGTTCACGGGCGCGCGGCAGAAGCTCCTCGCGCGTTTGGCCCGCGATCAGGCCGGGCATCATGGTGTTTTCAAGCAAGTCGAACTCCGGCAGCAGGTGATGGAATTGAAACACAAACCCGATCCTTTGATTGCGAAATTTCGCCAAAGCCTCGTCGCGAAGCCGGGTAATGTCGGTGTCCGCAATCAATATGCTCCCCCGGTCCGGCCGGTCCAGCCCGCCCAGGAGATTGAGCAGCGTGCTTTTTCCCGCGCCCGAAACGCCCATGATCACCGCGAATTGTCCCCGGTCGACCGACAGGTTCAGCCCTTTAAGGACGGGCAGCGGCCCGCCGGCATCGGTATAGCTCTTATGAACGTCCACGATGCTAAGCATCACCCCACCCGCAGCGCTTCAACCGGCAGCAGTTTCGCGGCTTTCGTGGCCGGATACAGCGTCGCTAAAAAACATAATAAATTGGTTGCAACCAGCACGGACGCGGTGTCGATCCATTTCACCTGGATGGGCAGAAAATTGATGAAGAAGACCTCGCCGGGTATGGGAACGAACCTGTAGTGATATTGCAAAAAGCAGAACAGAAGACCGAAAATCCCGCCCATGATCGAACCGGCGGCCCCAATGATGACTCCCTCGATCAGAAAAATCCTGCGGATGCTGGCCCTTCGGGCGCCCATGGAAATCAGGATGCCGATTTCTTTTGTCTTTTCGAGGACCACCATGGTCAACGAACTGATCACATTGAAGGCCGCGACTAGAACGATCAGCAGGATGACCATAAAAATAACGGCCTTCTCCAGCTTCATCCACGAGAACAGGGTCCGGTTCTGGGCTTTCCAATCGAGCCCGTAATAGGGATAGCCTAGATTCTCCTGGATTTTCTGACCCACGACATCGGCCTTGAAGACGTCTTTGACCTTGACCCGGACCCCCGTCACCATCCGCCCCATGCCAAAGAGGCGCTGAGCCGCAGGGATGGAGGCGTAACAGATGTTGTCGTCGTATTCGTACATGCCGCACTCGACCAGGCCCGTCAGCACGAACCGCGACATGCGCGGCGCCATGCCCGGATACCATTCCTCGCCGGCTTGCAGACTCATGACCGTGATTTCGTCGCCCAGGTCCAGACGCAGTTTGTCGGCCAGCAGCGTTCCCATCACCATGCCGGGGTAGCGATTGCCGGCCGTGGAGCTGACGCTGTCGAAATTCAGCTTGCCGTATTTGAGATTGCGAACGATATCGGAGACCCTGTTCTCCTTTTGGATATCGATCCCCATCAGCAGGACCCCGTCCTGCACATGCTTGCTCGATACCCCAACTTTGTTGACGATAAAGGGCGAGCTGGCTTCGACCTGCGGATTGCTTTCGATGATGGAAGTCAGCGAATCGGTGGGTTCGAAGCTTTCCGCGTGATAGCGCTGAATCTTGAGATGGGCAAAGGTACCCACGATGCGCGAGAGGACCTCGTTGCCGAAGCCGTTGGTGATGGAGAGAGCAATAATCAGAGCGGCCGTACCCAGGAATACTCCGCCCACCGAAATGTAGGTAATGAGCGAAATAAAACCCGTTCGCCTTCGCGAGCGGAGATACCGCAGAGCGATCAATAATTCGTAGGACATTTTACAGGAATATACTATAGAGCAGGGACCACTGGTATCGGACCAACCAAGGCCCCCGGTTTCTGGGCTTTGGCCCAAGGATCCTGCCTTCTCGGCGCGGTCTTGCAGGGATCCTGTGTTTCTTCTATATAATCTTCGAGATCGGTTCTATAGGTTGTTTCGTCAAAACCTTCCTGCCTTGGGGTGATTATGGGTTTTTTAAAGAATTTTATCTGGGGTGCCGCCGCGGCATCGTACCAGATTGAAGGGGCCGCTTTCGAGGATGGAAAAGGCCTTTCCGTATGGGACATATTCTGCCGCAGGGGCAACACGATCTGGAGCAACCAAAACGGCGATACCGCCTGCGATCACTACCGCCGGTACAAGGAAGATGTTGCGATCATGAAGGCGATTGGACTCTCATTCCCGTCTTTGGATCGCTTACAGCTCGCAGGCTTTGCCGTTTTCATCGAAGTAATAGATGTCTTCGTGCTTGAAGCCCCACTGGGTTTCCGCAAGTCGTATATACGGCTCGAAGCTGAACAGGCCAACACTCCTCAGAGGGGTTTTGTTTCCTCTTTGGATGTAGATCCGTCCGTTCAGAGTTTTGGCGATATTATGTCCGAAATTGCCGGAGTAGTCCAGGTTTTCGCAGCCGTGTTCCTGGACCAGAGCGGTGGCAAATTCGTGGAGTCCTTCAAATGTGGTTGAAGATCGCACGAATTCGCGCATACCCGCGTGCAGCGCCGCAAGGACATCCAGACCTCTTTGGTAGTGCCTCCCTTTGGGAGATGAGACAACCTTGCCGTCTTCAACAACGAAGGACCGGGCACAGTCGCCCCAGCAACCGCCAACAACAGGGCTGAGATCCACTGTAATCAAGTTTGTAGTACCCACTTTCTCGGTTGCGGGCCGGTACGTACACCCGGCTGCAGAGAGGCAGCTTCTGGAGCCCAGCAGAACCAGTGCGGGGGCGTTGTAATACCAGGTTTTGGGGGCGCCATATTCGGCCAGAAGGGATTGCGCTCGTTGGGCGATGCTCTGTTCGGTGTCTTCCGATGTAATGGCGGCAGGCAATTCGGAAAGGACGCGTTTCGCGACGGATTGGACCTCTGCGTATTCCTTGAGGTTGGCGGAACTGTTCCGGGTTTGTTCAGGGGCGATAAGCATGGTGAAGCCCTCATATTTATGGGAACGGACTTGTGCAATTTATCCGGGTACGGCCTCGTTTGGCCAATCCCAATTACTGGTCTCAATTACGAATTGCTAATTGCTTCGCAAATACTCCCGGATTCGATCGTGGTACTCGGGCGGATAATCCGCATAACGGGTGCCGGCGGCTTTCAGTTTGCGCAGCTCCTCGGGAACCAGCGGCGGCGGCGCGGACCGTTGCAGGTTGCGGTGCTCGATTTCGGCCAGGCGCCTCTTGGAAAAATCCCGTTGTTGGAGTGACAGCGAGCCGTCGAGCATACGCGAGAGAATAGTCTCCTGTTTGCGAAGCGTCTCGCTATTTGCATTGCCGCTCTCGATGTCGCGGACGATCTCTTCCATGTTCTGGCGCACGTTGGGCGGGTCAAAGGGCCGGTCGGGCCGATTCTGGATTTCCCGGCGCAGTTGTTCGTAGCGCTCCATCAGGGACCGCTGCGAAGAGGCCAGGCGGCCGCTTTCGCCCCGGCTTGGCTTTGTACCGCCCCGCATGGCCCCTTCGAGCATCTGGCGCAGCATTTGGTTAAGCATCATCTGCTCGGAGCTCATGGCCATAAGGCCGGCCATCATCTTGTTCATGCTCATGCCGGCCTTGGCCGACATCGTGCTTAACGCGGATGCCTGCTTTTGCAAACGCAGGATAGCCCTGTTGGTCGCCTCGACAACGGCCCAAGGCGAGCCCGAACGGCCGTCGGCCAGAACACGGCATTGCGTAAGCGCATTGGAGAGGTGGCGCATCACAACCGGATCCGAAAACCCAAGAGTCTGTCCCAAATCCACCAGTTGTGACGTCGCGGCCTCCAGTTCGTCGGCCAGAATTCCTGGCTCGGGCTGACGCTTTCCGGTGGCCAGGCTTTCGGCATCAAACGAAACCAGAAGGAGCTGGCTCGAAAGCGCGCGGAGTTCCGAAATCAGCTTATCCATGGACCGGCCCCGCGCCTTGGCCGCCAGAGCCATCATGCGGCTCGATGCCTTGCGCAAAGACGCGGCCGCGCGCCGCTGGCCCGCCATGGCCGCCGACAACTGCCCCTGCGAGAGCTTTCCGGCCGCATTGCGCATCTGGCCGGATGCGCTGTCTTCGTCCAATTGCCGCCGCAAAGCATCGAGTCCTTCCTTCATCGTTGCCTCAAGCGCGGAATCGCTTTGAGCGGACTGCATCGTCTTCTGCAGGGCCTCAAGATTTTGGGCCAGCCGCTCCTGGCGATTGGCGGCCGATTGGGCATTGGCCGGATTGCGCCCCGTTTCTTTCAGAAGACTATCCTGCTGATCCGCCATTTGTGAGAGTTGCTCGGCCAGGTCCTGTATGCGGTTTTGCGCCTGCAATTGCCTGAGGTATTCCAGGGTTTGATCGAGTTGCGACAGCAGGTCCTGCTGCTCGCGGGCGGTCTGTTCGAGCATCTGGCGCAGGCGGGCCAGATCCGGTTGTGCCGGCATCGTTCCCATCTTTTCGAACAACTCGGCAAACCGGGAATTGCGAAGCGCGTCCACCTGCTTGCGCAGTTCGCCCATCCGTTGCTCCACGGATGACCGCACCGACTCGTCGGAAAGCTGGGTGGCCACCTGATCCGCGATTCTCTGGGCCAGCGAATCGATGCTTTGCGCCAGTTCCAACTGGTCTTCCTGCAGCCGGTCCATGCGCGCGGTTTCTTTGGGCCCCGGCGCCTTGGTCTGCATTTTCTGCTGCAAGCTCTCTGTTTCTTTTTGGAGACGCTCCTGCGCCTGCCTGGCGGATTGCAGATCCGCTGCCAGCATTTCCTCTTCCTTCTGTGCCTGCGCATAGATCTCGCGCGTCGAGGGGAACCGGGCCTTGCGGACCACGCTCTGACCGGGTTTGGCGCCATGAATAGCATCGTTGTCCCAGGCCTTGACCCAGAACTGGATTTCGTCGCCGGGGTAGATCGAGATTCGCCGGAGGTCCCACGCGGTCTCCACGGTATCGATGCGCCGGCCCAGCCGCCGCAAGGGCAGCGCAATGGAATCCTCGGGGGCCAACCCGTCTTCGCTCTGAATCCGGTAGTGCAGCCGAATGGCCGACAAGCCGTAATCGTCCTCGACCACCGCGGCCAGCGCCACTTGCAGGCTGCGGTCAAGCACCAGGTCCTCGCCGGGCCGCGCAAGGGCCACGGCGGGCGGCTGATCGCCAATGACCCCGACCCGATAGCGAATTGCGTCATCGCCGGCGAGAGAATCGATGTCCCGGACGGCAACTTCATATTCCAGGTTCGCGTCCACGCGAAATGAACCGCGGACGGTCCTTCCGTTGACCGCCATCGAGACCGCGCGCGAGCCCGGCAGGATGAGAATATCGCCGGTCCGAAGGGCCTTATTGGCTCTCAACTCCAGATCGACGCGCGTTCCCAGGGGAGCCGAGAAGTCGCCCAGGTCCGGCGCAAGGGCCTTGGGCGTTTGGCCGATGTAGCTCGGGTAACGCAACGTGATTCTGAGTTCCTCGATGCGAGGACGGGCCCGTACCTGCACGTTGTATTCCGGGCTGGCCCGGCGCAGAGATCGAACCGAATAGGAAAAGGGCTTGCGGACCTGCGGCAGCATCAGCGACGCCGTGTCATGGGAGCGATAGTGGAATACGGCCCGCATCAGGTCCGGATCCGAAACCTGCCAGTCCAACACTTCACCGTGGCGATCCACCACCGTAATCACAAGCGAGTCACCCCAAACCACAACTGCATTCCCGGGCGCCACATGGAGGGGAACCGTATTGGCTGCCAGGCGGGACGGCTGCAGGAGTCCGATCACGGATCTGCGCGAAAGCGGCGAAACGCAAACAAGCGCCAGAACCGCTATGGCCAGAGCAAGGCCGGCGATTCGTTTGGGCTTCGAGAGAACGATGTCCGGCAGAGAGTCCTTCCATCGTAAGGATGCGGCTGCGGCGCATCCCCTTGCCACAGCCAGACGGGTCAGGCATTCGCTTGAGCCCTCGGGTGTGCCATGGCCAGAAAATTGAAGGGCATTTGACAGATCGCTGCGGAGCGCTGGCGTCTTTTGCTCCAATTGCCAGGCAACCTGGACCAGATTTCCGGCCCGCCGGCGAAGCTGCAGAACCCGGAACAGCAATGCCAGCAAAACAATGACAAGCAGAAGCGCGTCTAGGCTCCGGGCCGTGCCGGGTGTGTGGACCAGAAACAGAGCCGAGGCGCCGTAGAGAAGGACGATTCCCAGAAAAAAGGGAATAAGGCGGACAAGGGAATCAAGGAGGTTTGCCGCCCAGATCACAACCTGCTGGACCCGTATTTTGCGCGAGAGGACTGAAGCGGCCATGCTCTCTACTCGGTCAGAAAGTAGGTGAGAATGTTGATTCCCATGCGCAGAGCGGCTTCGTGCAGCTCCGGCGGGTCGTTGTGCACGTCCGTGTCTTCCCAGCCGTCGCCCAGGTCCGCGCTGAATGAATAGAACACCATCAATCGGCCTTGAAAGAACAATCCAAGACCCTGGGCCGGCGCTCCATCATGCTTGTGGATCTTGGGCAGGCCTTGCGGGAATTTGTAAAAACATTGGTAGATGGGGTGCGAAAAAGGAAGTTCCGTCAGCGAGAGTTCGGGGAATACCCTTTTCATTTCGCGCCGAAACGAGGCGTCGAGGCCGTAGTTGTCGTCGGCCAGCAGAAAGCCGCCTCGCATCAGATACTCGCGCATCTGGAGCACTTCTTCATCGCTGAACCGCACGTTTCCGTGGCCCGTCATATAGAGAAAGGGATGAGAAAACAGGTCGGGGCTCATTAGTTCCACAATCTTCTCGTCCGGGCAGATCTTGATTTGGGTCCGCTCGCCAATGGCCTTGATCAAATTGGGAAGCGAGGTCGGATTGGCGTACCAATCCCCTCCTCCCTGGTATTTGAGGCGGGCGATGGTGACCTCGCATGGCTTCTCGGCAGCCATTGCGCTCATGGCAAAAATGAAAAGGGGGACGACAAAACGCATGAAGAGGAAAATACTAGAATTAATCGGGTTGGGAACGGTTCGAAGCGCTATCGAAGGGAAACAAATGCTTTGCCGGCAATACCAAACTCCATCTCCAAACGGCAATAAAAGACGCGGCAACCCGAACTGCGCAGCGAGGAGGGCAACGAAACGACGTGCTCGCCCGAACTTTTTGGCCCGGCAAAATCCGTGGCGAACTTCCGTCCATGGGCATCGAAAAAGGAAAGCGCCACATCGCCCGGGAAAGGCAGAACGAACCGCACGGAATTTTGGAGCGGAGAAAACGTCAAGGCCAGGGCCTCAGCCTTGCCGCGGTTCGGAAGACGAATTCCCGTCTCATCCCATCGCAACGTCACCGCGCCCTGGTTGGGAAGCACATCGAAGACTTTGAACCACCCCTTGACCGTGGGAGTCAGAGTTGTTGTGCCCTGGGCGATGCTTTGAATGATCATCCAGCCGGGCACGCGTACCGTAATCGGAACATTGTAGAGTTGAGCATCAAGAGCATGGTTCACCTCGAAGACAATGGTACCGGGTGCATCACTGATTATTTTAAAGACCGCTTCCCTTCGTTCAACCTGGTAAAGCCGCACCTCTCGGAACGTGCCAATAAAAAGGCTGTCGCGCTGCGTTGCGGCATAGCGAAAAAAGGCGTCCAGAACGCTGTATTCGATGGGACCAAAGCCATCCCACTTCATGCCGTTTTGGGCGAAACCCGGCACCGCCTCCTCCGCGCGGCCCAGCTCGGTGCGGATTCCATGACCCACCCCCGAAAACCATTTCCTCGCGGCGATGGCGGTGTTTAGCCTTGCCTCCATGGCCCCTTGGATCGTTGCATCGCTGAAATCGAAATACACGTGCTCCGCATCAGCCCAACAGTCATTGGCGATGACGGGATAGTATTGCCGTGCCATGGCGAAAGCACTGCTGGGAGCGGCTGTGAATGGCATATTAAACGACAAAGGACGGACGCCGATGTTCGCCTGAATTCTCACGGCCGCCTCGCTCATCTCATATTCAGGGTCGTAAACGCCCGGCTGGGAATTGAACGCCGCATGCGAATACGTGTGGCTTGCGATCTCGTGACCCTGATTATGCATGATCAGCCAGTCCTGCCATGTTCCGCCACAGGAGGGAGGCTGGCTTACCGGGGCATAGCTCGAAAACGGCTGCCAGACAGGATCGTCGAGCTGCTTGGGGTCGATAAAGAACGTGACCGGAATCTGGTATTGCGCTTTGAGGAGGTAGTAACCATCATACGGCACATTCGGGTTGCCCAAAGTCCAGGTGCTCTTGATGCATCGGACCAAACCGTCATCCGAACCCATGGACAGAGCAGCGCGCTTGTCATCTTTCCATTTGGCAATTGAGAGCAAAGCGGAAGCCGGCGGGATTTCGGCGGCGGACAGGCAAGTTCCGGACAGCAACAAACAGGCGAGGAGCCCTGCGAAGGCTCGGCCCCGGGCTGAATAAACCATGTTTCTGCT
Organism: uncultured Fibrobacterota bacterium; assembly: GCA_964455935.1. Lineage (GTDB taxonomy): Bacteria > Fibrobacterota > CAYVZU01 > CAYVZU01 > CAYVZU01 > CAYVZU01. Next base: position 8,912 of record CAYVZU010000011.1, on the reverse strand, counting down.
CCCACATTTGGAAAGGACCGGAACCCCACGAGATTATCATAAAAATTATGCAGCAGAAAAAGCAAAGCTTTGCTGGAGTAACAAGAAGGGTGGCAGGGCCAATATGGCCGAATACAACCATTGGGGGCCAGGGATAGAAGAGCCCAACCGCTTGACTCAGGGTGCACAGCGGCAAGATTTTAGGGGAAAGGATATCAATGACCACCCCTCAAGGAGATCAGATGATGCGTCCAAGACGGTATGTTGTATCCGGTCTGATCCTCTTTCTGCTGGCCGCCCATGGGTTCGGGCTCACGCCGTTCGAGCGCAAATACGCGAATGCCTCGGCGGTCTTTCTAGGAACGGTGAAAGCCTCCGGGTTCGAAGGCAAAGCAGAGGGCTCCCCGGTGCAGAAATACTTCGCCCAGATGAAAGTCCGCCGCACATTTAAAGGCGAGATCGGTTTGGGCGACGAGGTGCGCGTTCTGGTGGGCGGCCGGGCCATGTACCATGACAAGCTGTACCAGGTGGCCGATACGGATTTGCCCGAGGGAATGGAAGCCGTCTTCTACCTGGCCTATCTGTTCCCCGACGAACGCGAGTTTTCGGGCGGCGCCGGGTATTATCTCGATCTGGTTGTTCCGGTGTTTCGCGATTCGGTCTATGCGCGGTTTGCCCCCAAAGCCTCGCTGAGCATCGATGATTTTGAAAAGCTCCTGTCGGAATTGGGAAACCGATTCCGGCCCGCGGGTATTCTCAACAGCTCCGATCTCGTTGTGCAAGCCAGGGTTAAACAAGCCGTCGCAAGCATCTCGGGCGGAGTGCGGGTGCGAATGGAACTGGATTCAGTGCAGCCGCTGAAAGGAAATCTGGCCGCCGGCGAGGTGTCCTGTTCCTATACCGATAATTACCGGCGCATCCACTTCCGCAACCGGGGCCGGAACGATGTCCCATTCTACATCAGCCGCGATGCTTCGGCCCAGCGGCGGGAGGAGCAATCCAATTTCTTTCTGACCCCCGGCCAAAAGGTGGTCGTCTGCCTGGCCCGGGAACCCGGCGGATTGACGGTCCGGGAAGGGCATCTGGGGATTTTCTTCATCGATGAACAGGCCTTGATCCGCAATCGATACAGTCAGACCTTGCCCAAGCCGCTGAAGGATCTGCTGCGATAGGAGCGGAGAGGATGGCAGGATCTGTTGGAGAATAATTCGGGGTTGCAGACCGTGCACAAATTGGCGATAAAAAAAAAGACGCGCTCAGAAGTCAATTACCAGCAGCGTGACATCGTCTTCCAAAGGCCCTCCGCCCGTGAACCCGGACAGATCGTCAAGCACATAGTCGATCAGGGCTTTGGGATCCAGCTCCGATTGGCTGCGGGCCACCTGGCAAAGCCGTTCGAGCCCGTACATTTCCGATTTGCTGTTTTCGGCTTCGGTAAGACCGTCGGTGTAAAGCACAATGCGGTCGCCCGGCACGTATTGCCGCTCGCGCTCTTTAAGCATCATGTCTTCGAATACGCCCAGAAAAAGGCCATCGGCCTTCAATAGATCCAATTCCTTCGATTTCCGGTTCAAATAAATGATCGGGTTATGGCCTGCCGAAACGAAGTTGAACCGGCGGGCCGAGGTATCGATTCGGCCGTAAAAAATCGTGACGAAATTGTCGGTCTTGATTTCAGTCTGATAAATGGTATTGATGCGTTCGAGGGTCTGGCGCTGCGAGGGGATTTGCGCCGAGAACGTTTTAAGCAGGACTTTGGTCATGGCCATGATCATGGCCGCGGCTACACCATGTCCCGAAACATCGGCCACCACGAGCCCAAATGAATTCCCCTCGATCCGAAAGAAATCGTAGTAATCGCCGCCCACTTGGCTGGCGGGTATATAGCGCGCCGCCACCTGGAGTTCGGCGGTGTCGAGAAACTCCGTTGGAAGAAGCCCGGTCTGGATCACGCGGGCCTGGTCGAGATCTTTGTTGATTTTGGCCTGGGCCCGGCTTAGATCGTGGTTGACTTCGGCCAGGCGCTCGTTAATGTCCTTCAGACTCTTGTTGGCCGTCTCCACGACCTCGTACATCTGAAAGTTATCGATGATGATGCCGGCCTGGTAGGCAAGCGTGGTCAGCGTCGTCATCTGGTCGCTGGTAACCAGAATATCCGAGTTGGGCTTGTCCATCCAGAGTACGCCCACGCACTTGAACAGCTCGCAGGCGAGACAGGCCTGCCGCCGTTCATCTTCGGTCGTGGTCTTGTTGCGCATGCACGATCCAAAAACGCTCCAGCAGCACGGATTGTAGCTGTCATAGGCCGGGCATTCGGTAAACCCGCATTGAAAGTGTTCGTGGCAGCTCTTGGAGACCTTGGCCACCAGCGGGATGGCAATGTAGGCTTTGGGTCCCAGCGCCGCCACAGGGTCCACGTCGTTGTCCACGATATCGACGATGATATGCTTGTTGAGAAAGACCGCATCGGAGGTGCTCCCCCCCATGAAACCAAGGGGGATTTCGACGGTGTTGACCTTGGCATCGTCCACACCCGTCCAAATGCGGGGCCGAAGACAGAAGCGCTCGCGGTCAATATCAAAAAGAATGACGCGCTCGAACCCAAGCGTTTCCTGGATTCCAAGAATGATGGTTTTAAAGACACTGTCCAACTCGGGGCTGGCCAGCATCACCTTCGTAATCTCGTTGATCAGCGAAGTCGCCATGAGCTGCGCCTTGAGTTGCTCGTTCTGCGCGGCAAGGGCCTGTTGAAGTGCCCCAAAGGGAGCTGGTTCCATGGGGTGCAATATATGATTTATTGGGGAAATTGTTCAATGAAGGTTGGGGCCAGGGGACTGGCCGAAAAAGACACAAAGCAGAGCTTTGGGCGATGAAAGTTGATTTTGCAGGTTAGGCGGATCCCCCATCCTCCTTCCCTGGTGGGGTTGGCGCAGCCCCGGAGCATGGTTGAGTGGTCGCCCGCAGCCGGCCCTTTTCTTTGCCGGCAAAATAACATACCTTTAGAACAGGTTCCGCCCTCTGCAATCCTGCACGGAGTTGAAAATATGGATATTGCCGTTCGGAAACTGGACCCCTTCATCGTCATGCAGCTCGACGGTCCTTTCCGCGACGACGACTCCGCGAAGTTTCAAACCGAGGTCTCCCGCCGGATTCAGCAGGGAGCAAAGGATTTCCTGATACATTTCCATCAAGTGGGCAGCCTGAGCAGCCAGGGACTGGGAACGCTTGTCTCTGTATGGAAAAAAGTTGTCGAAGCCAAGGGAAGCCTTTACGTTGTCGCCGAGCAGAGCCGGCTCCGTTCGGTTTTCGAATCCACCAACCTCCATACCATCATCGAGATTTTCCCATCCGAAGAGGAGTTCCGCAATAAGATCATTGCGGCGGACCGGCACGAACCGACGCCCCGGCTGCGGTCGCGAGGCAAATACCAGGTGATCGATGTGGCTTCATCCTACGGAGTAATGGTGGAGGCCAACAGCCTTGACGCCCCCTTGCGCAAACTCGTCGAGGCCGGCAAAAATCATATTGCGGTCAACCTGACGGATGTCATTCACCTGAACAGTTCGGCCTTGGGTCTATTGATCAAATGGAGCCGGATCCTGAAGGAGAAAGGGGGCGAGTTGTGCCTGTCGGGGCTCAGCAAAGATCTGCTGTATTATGTGGAATTGATTCGGCTGAATCAAGCCGTGGTCATCTACGAAACCGAAGACGAAATCCCACCGCTCTAAGGGCCTGCTCCGGACCAGATGGCAGCCCTGAATCCAGTGAAAACATCCGTGCCCTTCGCGGCGGGCTGAAGTCGCGGAAATTGCGCGACGCGCCTCTACTTCTGCCGGAAATCGGACATGTTCACGGTCGAACCGCAGCGGTACGCCTGCTGGGCTGCCAGCGCAGCCGCAATCGCCTGCCGGCCCGCTTCGCCCGTCACCTCAACCCGGCCTTGGCCCAGAATCGCATCGGCAAACTCCGAAAGCTCTTCGTGGACTTCATGGACCGGCCGGCAATCCACCGTGCGGAATTCCCAGGTCTCTTCGATTTTCATTGTGAACTTGCTGCCGTAGCCGCTGTAAAAAACCGAAACCTTCTCGCCGTAAATATTCATGGTGCAATTGGTGTAGGCAAAGCTGGATGTGAAACTGCCCAGAACTCCATTGGCGAACCGGAAGGCCGAAACGATTGATTCGCTCACCTGCGGGCTGAAATCAAGAGGCCGTGAAAGAGTTGCCACCGATTCCATCTCCCCAAACAGGTAGTTGAGAACGTCGATTTTGTGAATGCCTTTATGAAGAATGTGGCTGGCGCCCCGGTCTGCTTGAAACCGCCAATCATCCTTGGGCCAGGCCTTCAGCAGGTTTCCGCAATGATTGGATTCGAATGAGAATACTTTTCCGAATGCGCCAACGTCGATCATGCGCTTCCATTCACGATAAACCGGGCAGCGGCGCTCTTGGTGGCCCACGGCCAGAATGACGTTTGCCTCTTTGCAGGCCCGGATCATGGCATCGGCCTGCTCCAGCGTATTGCAAATGGGTTTCTCGACGAAGACATGCTTTCCCGCTTTGGCCAGAGCCACGGCCTGTTCGGAATGCACGTCGTTGGGGGTGACCAGAATGACGCCGTCGATATCGGGATCGGCACAAATGGCTTCGAACGATTCCTTCTCGGAACATCCAAAAGCGCTGGCAAACTGTCTGCGTTTCTCGGGTGTCCGCGTGAAGCAGGTTTTGATTTCGATCCGGTCGCAGCGCTCCGCGTTCTTGGCCAGATTATGGGCATACTTTCCCAGGCCAACAAAGGCCAGACGGGCTTTTTTTTCCATCATCGCATCCCTTCCTTGCTGACCGGCGGCCGGACCGGCTCACTCACGTCCGGGTTTCGCTTCTATTCCCATTCCATTGTAGCCGGCGGCTTGTTTGAAATGTCGTAGACCACCCTGTTGACTTCGGCGATTTCGTTCGTGATTCGTGTGGAAATAATCTGGAGTATGGCGTAAGGAATTCGGGCGAAGTTGGCCGTCATGGCATCCAGGGACTCGATAATGCGTACCACGACGGGATATTTATAGCTACGAGCGTCGCCTTGGATGCCCACGCTGCGGATGGGCAAAAGCACGGCAAAACCCATCCAGACCTTTTGGTACAGGTTTGCTTTTTTCAACTCCTCTTCCACAACGGCACTGGCCTTCCGGACGATCCTCGCCTTTTCCGGAGTCACCTCTCCCAGGATGCGAACGGCCAGGCCGGGGCCGGGGAACACGTGGCGGCGGGTAATCTCCGGCCCCAGTCCAAGCCGGGCGGCAATGCGTCGGACCTCGTCTTTATACAAATCGCGCAAAGGCTCATACACCTTCAGTTTCATGTCTTTGGGCAGCCCGCCCACATTGTGATGCGATTTGATCACGGAAGAATGTTTGGTCAAACCGCTCTCGATGCGGTCTGAGTAGATCGTGCCCTGGATCAGGTAGTCCGCTTTGATCTTCTTTGCCTCCTGATCGAAGACCTCGACAAACAGACGGCCAATGATCTTGCGTTTCTGCTCCGGATTGGTGACGCCCGCCAGGTTCTTGAAAAACAGGGCCGAGGCGTCCACGATTTTCAGATTGAGCCCTTTGGAACGGAATGTTTTGCGGATGAACTCGGTTTCCTTCTCCCGCATCAGGCCCGTATCAACGTAGACCGCTGTCAGGTTCTTGCCGATGGCTTTCCCCACAATCACGGCCGCCGCGGAAGAATCAACCCCGCCCGAAAGACCGATGACGGCCTTGTGCGACCCCAGAGTCTCCCGTGTTTCATGTCGGATACGGTCCACGATATCGGCCGTGCTCCAGCCCTTTTTGGCCTTGCAGATCCGGACCGCGAAGTTGCGCAGGATGCGGTCACCCTTGGGCGTATGGGTCACCTCGGGATGGAACTGCACGCCGTAGATTCCGCGGGCCGGGTTTTCGAATGCGGCAACCGGCGAATCGGCCGTGGATGCCGCGACACGGTAGCCGTCAGGCAATTGGCGGACAATGTCCTTGTGGTTCATCCATACGGTTTCGGTTTCGCCAAGCCCTGCAAGAAGAACGGAACCCGCGGGCCGCACGCGCAGCGAGGTAAGACCGTATTCACCGGCCTTACCCGAGACCACCCGGCCGTTTTCGAGAAACGAAATCAGTTGATGTCCGTAGCAGATACCCAGAATGGGAATCCCAATTTCCAGAAGGCTCTTGGGGCATTTAGGCGAACCTCGGTCATAGACCGACTGAGCGCCTCCAGAAAGGATCAGGCCCTTTACATCGCCGTGCTTGAGAATGTCGGCCGGTTTCGTGTCCGCAGAAAGGATTTCGCTATAAATTCCAAGGTCACGAATGCGCCGGGAGATGAGATGGCAGTACTGTCCGCCAAAGTCGAGGATAAGGATTTTGTCCATAGTGTTTTCGCCGCGGTCCTTTTTTTGGTCATAACTACTCAGGTCTTCGCGAATGCGGCACTGTCATTTCGACGAGTCTGCGAGGAGAAATCTTTCCGACCAAACAGGAAGGATTTCTCGCTCCGCTCGAAATGACAAGCAGAACCTGAGCACTTGGTTTCTATCTTCTCCTTTTTGCCCTCGCCCCTTCTGCCCACCCCTACTCGCGACTCACCACTCACAACTATCGTATGATAAGCGCTTCCCTCTCCGGCCCAACGGAGACATACTTGATGGGCGCTTCAACCAGTTTCTCGATTGTCTCCACGTATTTTCGGGCAGTCGCCGGTAGTTCTTCGAAGCTTCGGACTTTGGAAATATCTTCGGTCCAGCCGGGCATTTCCATGTAAACCGGCTTGGCTTTCACCAACTCCGCATTCAGCGGGAACCGCTTGATCGTGCGGCCGTTGACCTCGTAATGCGTGCAGAGACTGAGCGTCTTAAGGCCGGAAAGACTGTCGAGTTTGGTCAAAGCCAGTTCCGAAACGTTCTGTACTTTGGCGCCATAGGTCGAGGCCACGACATCGAAGTGGCCGATCCGGCGCGGCCGGCCGGTAGCAGCCCCGTATTCCTCGGCCACCTCACGGATCTGGCTTGCCAGCTCACCTTGAATTTCGGTCACAAACGGGCCCTCGCCCACACAGGTCGAGAACGCCTTCATCACACCGGTGATGACCGGCATTTCCTGGGTGAAAAAACCCGAACCCACATAGGCATAGGCCGAAAGCGTACAGGAAGAAGTCGTATAGGGGTAGATCCCGTAGGAAATGTCGCGCAGAGTACCCAGTTGGCCTTCGAGGAGAACGCTCTTTTTGAGTTTGCGCGCCGGCTCAAACAGCTCCACCGTATCAACGATGTGGGGCTTCAGGATCTCAAAGTGCTTCATGGCCCAATTATACATCTCGTCCACCGACACGGCGGGTTTTCCGTAGACTTTTTCAAGAATGGCGTTCTTAAGGTCAAGGCTTTTCTCCAGTTCTTCCCGAAAGTATTCAGGATGAAACAGGCTGCCCATCTGGATCGCCTTCTTCATGTATTTGTCACCATAAACAGGCGCGATTCCCTGCTTGGTGGATCCGAAGCTCTTGCTCCCCAGGCGTTCCTCTTCATAGCCGTCCTGGAGTTTGTGGAACGGAAAGCAGATCATGGCCCGGTCCGCAATCTTATAATTCTCGGGGGTAACCGATATGCCTTTGGCCTGAAGCTCCTGCATTTCCTTCACGGCCGCATCGAGGCTGACAACCGTGCCGGGGCCCAGGACATTGACGACATTGTTGTAAAAGATCCCCGAGGGCATAAGGTGCAGCTTGAATTTGCCGAATTCGTTGACCACGGTATGACCGGCATTGCTTCCGCCCTGATAACGGACCACATAGTCAGCGGTTTTGGCGAAGTAGTCCACCATCCGGCCCTTGCCTTCGTCGCCCCAATTGACCCCCACAACAATACGTACCGGCATCACAACTCCTTACTTGGCCTTTTGATTGATCGTGGAACGCCGAAGTTCGGCATCCATAAATGAAGAACCAGTAATATAATCCCCGTGCTTGCCGCCGTTCAAAAAGAAATGCACCCGGGTTTCGCCTCGAATCGGGATATGGAGACCCAGAGTTTTGACGATGTGGCGCGCGGTTCCGGCATTGCCGTCGTAGAGGCTCAGGGCCGGATAAAGTTCGCGAAATACCGGACCCAGAAGCACGTAATGCGTGCAACCCAGGACCACGGACCGGATCTCCTCATTTTGAAGACGCTCAACAATCGGAACCAGGAACCCGCGAGCGCCGCTGAGATCGCCGCGATCCACAAGGGTAGAAAGGCCGTCGCATTGGACAGGAACCAGGCTTTCCAGTGCCCGGAGATCCTCGGCGAGATGCAGAAATTTCTCTCCTTTCAGCGTCAGTGAGGTGGCCAGCACTCCAATCCGCTGACCCGGATTTTCGAGAAGGGCGGGTTTGATGGCCGGCTCCATTCCAAAGACCGGCACCGCATAGCTCTTGCGAAGCTCGATTATGGAGGCCGAGGTGGCGGTATTGCACGCGACCAGAATGGCCGATGCTCCCCTTTCCACAAAATAGTCGCAGGCCGCGCGGGTGTATTGAATCACCTCGTCCGGTTCTTTGAGACCATACGGGCTGTTGGCCAGGTCCCCATAATACAGGAAATGCCCGGCCCCCATGACCCGATACAGCTCGTTCATGGCCGAGATGCCGCCCAGGCCGGAATCGATGATGCCGATGCGGGGGAAATTCCGGATTGCTTTTCCATCGCGGATCATTGTGGAAATAAAATAAAAGGAAGCGACCACAGACCGCTCCCATTATTTGCGGGAATCTTTTTCCGTGCCCATGATGCGCTTCATTTCTTCGTCAAAGTCGGAAATGATACTTCCCCGAAAAAATGGACACGCAGTTAAGCGCACTTTGCCATGCGTTCGAACTCCTCCGGCGTTTTGTAGCCGATCGCGGAGTGTCGCCGCTTGCGGT
>CAYVZU010000010.1:0-52275 GCA_964455935.1 uncultured Fibrobacterota bacterium | reverse complement strand
TAGTGTAGTGAGTCCAACGCTTCTTTACATTTGGCAATTTTTGACAGGATTTTATCCATGGGAGCGCTCCATATGAAAACCCGCGGGTTCTGATTGTGATTGGCCGAATATTCTTCGATGGCTGCGATCAAGGCCTGCACGCTGTCGAATGCACCGCGGCGGATACGCTTGTCCGTAATCTCGCGGAACCAGCGTTCCACGAGATTCAACCACGAGCTGGAAGTTGGTATGAAATGCAAATAGAACGGGGATGTCGTCGGAGCCAAGATTGTACACGCGGATGTTTGTGTGTGCCGTAATTGTCCACAATCAGGTGAAGATTGAGCCCTGACGGGATTTCGTTGTCGATCTTCTTGAAAAAACGGATGAATTCTTGATGCCGATGTCGCGGCATGCAATCCCCAATCACTTTGCCGTCGAGCATACTCAGGGACGCAAACAGCGTAGTTGTGCCATTGCGTTTGTAGTCGTGCGTCATCGTTCCGCACCGGCCCTTCTTCAATGGCAGTCCCGGCTGAGTCCTGTCGAGAGCTTGGATTTGACTCTTTTCGTCCACACACAGTACCAGAGACTTGTCGGGCGGATTCAGATAAAGCCCAACAACGTCGCACAGCTTTTCGACAAAACGTTTGTCTCGGCTGAGCTTGAACGTTTCGGTCAAGTGCCGGTTTGAGATTGTGCTGCTTCCATATTCTTCGGATAGTCGGCTGGCTGAGACCTCGCGCACGAGCCATGGTTCGCGTGCTCCAGTGCGTCGCGTTGGCAGGCGTTGTGTGCAGGGTCGCTTCCACCACAGCCTTGATTTGCTGTGGCGTAATCCGCGGAATGCGCCCAGGACGAGGCGCATCCTTTTCCAATCCGGCACACTGATGAGACAAAAAGCGTTGACGCCAGAGTTGGGCTGTGAGACGCGAAATCCCAAGATCGCGCGCAATATTGTGGCTGTAAGTTCCTTCGGCAGCCATTTGAATAATCCTGGCCCGCTGGACCAGGCGGACAGGAAAACTTATCCCGTGTGCCCAATTCTCGATGATCGTCCGCTCTTCGGGGCTGAGTAGGATGCATTCCGCGGTATTCACTATGGAAACGCATAGCAAAATCGCCAACCGAATGTAAAGCTATTTATGACTCACTGCACTAGGTGGGAGAGGGCTAGCCCGTCCTCCGTAGCAGATCTACTGCGGAGGGTGGAGGTTAGGGGGTCGTGAATAGTTACGATTATAGAATCGATTCCAGAAAATGCATTGAGCGGAGCTTTAGAGGTCTGTCGATGTGAAACGATAAATAGTCCAGGAGCACGCCGAAGGCGGTTAGAAACGCGGCAGGCCGGGTTCCGGAAGCGGGTTTGCGAAGCAATTGCGCGGCACCCGCCGACAACCGCGGTCCGCCGGCTTCGGCGCTTCCACACTCCAGGCAATCGAGCCGGCCTTCTCGGAACCGCAACAGCGCCGGAGCCGTCCCCTGGCAATGGGGACAGGCGCTCAGGTCGAGATCGAATCCCGATCCCCGGCAAAACTCCAGCAGATAATCGAGCAGGACGCCCAGGGGCATCTCCCTCTCCAGGCGCTGCAGGAAGCCGCGCGTCAAAGCAAATAGCTCCGCCTCTTTTCCCGAAGCCCACAGAGTCCGGCGCAGCAGTTCCATGGGCACCTGCGCGCAGGCCGTGCGCACAAGGTCGGCATGAATCGCGGGGAAAAAGCACGACACATCGGCCTGGCTCAGCGTAAACAGATCGCGGCGCGGCCGGTAATAGAACAAGATGGTCGAGAGCATAAACGGCTCGAGGGCGCTGCCGAATTTGTTGCGCTTCGAGCGGCACCCCTTGGCCACGCATTTGACCAGGCCCATGTCCTGTGTCAGAAAGGTCACGATCTGGCTGGTGTCGCCCAGCCGCGTGCCACCAAGGGAGATGGCGGAAGTTTTTACGATAGGCATAGGTTTAGTTGTCGGTTGTCAGTTCACAGTTGTCGGTTGAATACCCGGAGACAGGATAGGTACGCTTTGCAGCGAGCTTATTCACTCCAATCCCAAACCGAGAACTGAGAACCGCGAGCCGACAACTCATTTTTCTTTCTTCTTCGGATCCACGAATTTATAGACGGTCTCGTCCTCGCGGGCCATGCCCAGCTTCTCGCGGGCCACCTTTTCCAGGGCCGTTGTATCGTTGCGAAGCCTGAATTCGAGGGCGACTAGCGAGTCACGCCGGACCTTTTCCACGACAATCTCATTTTCAAGCCGGTGCCGCTCCCAGCGCAGCTGGCTGATGCGAACAAAGCCGGAGTCCCGCAGAAACAGATAGGCCAGGGCCGCCAATAGAACGACCAGCGCAATAATCCGCTTGGGCGGCCGCCTGATCATTGCAGCTCGATGAAGAGCGCTCACAAAAAACCCGTGGTCCTTTCCATTGCCGGTCGTCGATTCCCGATTGTCAGCCAAATTGAAGAGCAGCTACCCACGTCTTTCGAACGAACTTTGAAACCACAAAGTAATACGCTGAGGCCGGAGAAGAGGACACGGAGAGGAGAAATATCTTTTCCGGCGCGGTGCGCGCCAGACAATTTTCCCTCTGTGTTCTCGTTCTCAACTCGGATTTCTCTCTGTGGTTTCATAGGTACCTGCGTACTTGTATTGAAGATACGAAATAACGAGGGAGTCCATCTTTCCCGCCTTGAACTGCGAACTGAGAACCGATAACCTTCTTTCACGTTCTGACAAAGTTCTTGCCCGAGTATTGGCGCACAAGGCCGCGCAGTTCCATTCCCAGCAGCACTCCCAGCAGCCGGGGTGCGGGCTGGCCGGATTTCTGCGACAGCAGATCCACGTGAATCGGGTCGTATGCAAGAAATTGATACACGTGCTTCTCGTCCGCGCTCAGGTCCGGGGGCGGGGCCGCGATCACCGGGCCTTCGGCCGGCCCCAGATAGCGACGCAGCGGTTCAATGACATCGCGGGCGCACAGGGCCATGGCGGCCCCATTCTGAATGAGCCGGTTGCAGCCGACGTAATTGGGATCGTTGATGGGCCCGGGCACCGCGAAGACCTCGCGGTTCTGCTCCAGCGCGTACTTCACTGTAATCAAGGCGCCACTGGTTTCTCTGGCTTCCACCACCAAAACGCCGCGCGAGAGCCCGCTGATAATCCGGTTGCGTCGCGGAAAGTGAAAGGTTTCGGGCGGCGAACTCATGGGGAATTCCGAAATCACGGCCCCCTGGCGCACGACCCGGTCCATCAGGTCCCGGTTCTCGGCCGGATAGCAAATGTCGATGCCGCAGCCGAGCACCGCCAATGTGCGCGAACCCGCCTCCAGGGCGGCCTGGTGCGCCGTGGAATCGATGCCCCGGGCAAAACCGCTTACAATGGTCACTCCCCGGTTGGCCAGATCGCGCGCCAGCATCTCGGTGACCGTGCGGCCGTAGTTGGAAAACCGCCGCGACCCCACGATGCCAATGGCTTTCTCATCCTCGGGACGAATCTCGCCCCGCACAAACAACAAAACGGGCGGATCGGGAATTTCGCGCAGAAGCCGCGGGTAATCGGGCGAGTCAAGCGTGAGGATGCGGGCGTCCCACTCGCGCACTTTACGGATCTGCTCTTCGACACAATCCGAGTTGTAGCCCTGGCAAAGCCCCCGCAGGACCGGCGCGTCAACGCCTTCGATGTCCCGCAGATCGTCAGGCCTGGCTTCCAGAACACGTTGGGGAGTTCCAAAATGCTGAAGCAGGATACTCGCGGTGCGCGGTCCGATACCGTGGATCGAATTGAATGCCACCCAGTAAAAAACGTTGTCCATTGTCGGGAAAAATCTACACTAATTAGAAGAGAAGTGTCAAAGCGCTGCCGGCGGAGACGGAGAGCCTCCGTCTCGTTCTCCATCTCCGACTCCCCACCCCCTCTTGCGCCTCAAGAACCATTTAACTATCTCTATGTCCATGAAGTGCTTTGAATTGCGCCAATGCTCCGAGCAGGAGCGAAAACAGTGCTTCGTTTATCTGTCCTATCCAAACAAGCAGGACCTGGACGGCGTAAAATGCTGGATTCTGAACGGCGCTTTTCAGAAGGGAAACCGCGCTCAACTCGAAAAATGCCAGGCCTGCCCATACTACAAGGCCAATACGCAGGAGACCCAGATCGTTCAGACCGAACGGACCCGGACCACAATCATCTCGGTCTCGGGCGCGATCAATAATAACCGGGCGCGCGCCCTGGAAGACGTGCTGGCCTCGCTTCTGGAAAAAAAGCGCTTTCATGTTGTCTTGAATCTGGCCGATGTCAACAATATCTACAGTTGCGGCCTGGGCACGATTATCCGCATGCACAAGGACCTGGTCGCCCGGGGCGGTATGCTGGTTGTTTCCAACCCGCAACCATACGTCTTTTCAATTTTCGAATCGACAAAGCTGACGCGCTTCCTGAAAATCGCGGAGAAGGAACCCGATGCCCTGGCCCTGGTCGATCAGGTTTTCGACACCCGGCGAAAAGAGACCGAGGCGGTTGAGACATCCAAAAAAAAGCAAGCCGAACAGCAGCAAAGGGCGTCGCAACCTTGCTGGGAATTCTGGAAGAATCGCAATCCCAAGAACGCCAACACCTGCGACGAATGTTTCCGCAAGCAGTCGAAATCCGCAAAGCCCTGCTGGGTCGTCGAGGGCTCGGTCGAAGGGGTGTCATTCCAGTATGTCAACGAAGATTGCGAGGGCTGTCAGTATTATCTCCTCCAAAAATGTGTCTGACGACTTGCCCCCAAAAGCTTGACAGAATGCGCTCGCCGGGGGTGTTGGCGGATGCCATTCGCCGTGATCCAACTGCGGTTTTCGTCTTGCTCAACAACCATGTTTCTTGCGTAGATGAGCTTGTGATTGAAAACCGAAAGATTTTTGGCAGGATTAATAGGATGACAAGATGTTTCCCAAATCCCGTTTATCCTGTTATCCTGTCCACTCTTCTCCGGTTTAGGATTATTCCGTCCAATTCCGGTTTTCGCCATGGTCACCATTAAAAACATTACCCAGGTCATCGCGATCCTTAAAACCGAGGTCCGCAAATGGCGCGAACCGATTGTGACGGAGTATGCCCGCGGCCGCAGGGACCCGTTTAAAATTCTCGTTTCGACCATTCTGTCCCTGCGCACCAAGGATGCGGTAACCGAGGCGGCCACAGACAGGCTTTGGAAACTGGCCCGCACGCCATGGGCCTTGGCGAGTCTCGATGCGGAAACAATCGAGCAGGCCATTTACCCGGCGGGCTTCTATCATACGAAGGCCCGGACATTGAAAGAGCTCTCAAAGACACTGATTGCCCGGTACAAGGGCCGCGTTCCCGATGACATCGAAACGCTGGTGTCGTTGAAGGGTGTGGGCCGCAAAACCGCGAATCTGGTCGTACTGAAGGCCTACGGGACACCCGCGGTGTGTGTGGATACGCATGTGCACCGGATTACGAACCGCTGGGGGTATGTGCGCACCAAAACGCCCGACCAGACGGAAATGGCATTGCGCCAAAAGCTTCCTGTCCGGTTTTGGCCGGTGATCAACGACCTGCTGGTTGCTTATGGTCAGCACACATGTCTGCCAATATCGCCGATGTGCTCGCGATGCCCAATCCGGGCGTATTGCCCTCGAACAGGAGTCACAAAATCCCGATGAAAGACCGGCTTTACTTCATTTCCGATGCACACCTGGGAGCGGACCGGGAAGGCCGGCCTCAGCGGGAATCCGCGCTGATTCGCTTTCTCGAATCCATCGAGGACAACGCCGCGCAGCTCTTTATTGTGGGTGACCTTTTCGAATTCTGGTTCGAATACAAGCATCTTATGCCCAAAGGTCACCTGGAGCTTCTCTATCAGCTCCGGCGCATGGTGAAAGCCGGAACGCTGATTCACTATGTTGCGGGCAACCACGATTTCGCCTTAGGGCGTTTTCTGGAGGAAGACATTGGAATTGCGCTCCACTGGAATCCCTTTGCGTTCGAGTTTGACGGCCGCCGGTTCTATATTGCCCATGGGGACGGGCTCAACAAGCGCGACCTGGGCTATAGGGTCCTTAAGAAAATTCTTCGGAGCAAAACCTGTCAGGCGATTTATCGCCTGCTGCCCGCGGATTTTGCCATTGGCCTGGCCCAATGGTCGGCCCAGGCAAGTCGCTCGGCCACACGAAAACGCAATAGACAGATGGTCGCCGAAATCTATCGCAGCATCGCGTTTAAGCTGATCGAAAACGGGTTCGACTACGTTGTCATGGGTCATACCCACTTTGCCGAAATGCAGGAACATGGCAAGGGCCGCTATATCAATGTGAGCGGCTGGCTCCAGAAATACCCCTATGGCGAATACGCCTCCAGCAACCTAAAACTTAAGTTTCTCGTCTAAAACAGTATCCCCTCCCAATTCCGCAGCCGACGTTCCCTAAGCACCCCTGAGAGAAGTCGAAGAGGCGAAGTCAATGGGCAAACCTAACTAACTATCATAAAACAAGTTAGCCGGACAGGATTGCCGGAAATTCTGATTTTCCTGCGCATCGAAGTCGTTGCTTCTACCTTCCCAGGGGCATTATATTGTGCCTGTGGGATAAACTTTCTAAATCTTAGGAGGGATGGTATGAAAAGAGTTAGAACGGTTTTCGTGTTTCTGGTGGCCGGCTTGATTGGGTCCGCATTTGGGGCCGTGGTTCCAACGGGAACCAATCTTGCCACAGGGCAAGGTCTTTCAACAGATTGCCACTACGGCAGTGTTGCCACTGCTGACTATTTTGACTCTACCAACCTAATCGACGGCACTCGCACAAACGCTACACAAGCTGAAGCATATACAAACACGTGGGCTTCGTGCCAGGCTTCGCAGGAGCATTTTGTGGCAGTTGGTTTTACCACACCAAAAACAGTTGGGTCGGTCGCCATCTTCTGGGCTTATAACCAGAACCAGGCAGACTACATGGCTTCGCAGCAGGTTGATGTTTCCGTTTTCAACAACGGCGCATGGACGGCAATTACATCGGTGTACCCGACTCAGGGCGAAACCGGCTATTCCGACAGCTTAACTGTTGTGGGCTGGGCCCCGGCTGTAAGTGCCGATTCGGTGAAGATAAGCGTCCCAGCAGATATGAACAATGGAGGCTACCCCACTGTGCTGTGGATCGCCGAGTTCGAGATTTATGCGGCAACCGGCACAGTCGGTATTTCCGCTGTTTCGCCGGCCACGGCCGAGGGGCTGGTCATTTCTTCTCAGCAGCAGAAAGGCGCCACCCGGTTTAATGTTGCTCTACCGCAACAGGGCAAATACAACCTGGCTGTTTACGATGTGGCTGGAAAGAATGTATGGACTCACCAAGGCGCTTCTTCGAGCCAGCAGGTTTCCTGGAACCACGGGGATGTCTCGGGCGTGTATATGGCCGTACTCAACCAGAACGGTCAGCGTCAGGCGCACAGGTTCTTGGTTCGTTAGGAACCCGACTCTTTTTGAGTCTATAGTGAAAAGCCCGTGGCAACCCCCCACGGGCTTTTTTATATTCCCAAAACCCGACCACCCCGGCGTGTTGGAGTTCGCCCGCCAATGCACGCCACCCCTCCCGGAACTTGCCCGCCTGTGGCGGAAGATGGGGAGCTTGGTAGAGGGTACAAATAACTGCTACCCCAAAAGGAGTGTTATGCGCCGCTCAATGCTTATTTTTCTTGCTTGCCAAATTGCTTTTGCCGCGCCAACAACAATTACCTATAGCACCTACCTTACTGATCTTAACAAAAAACCCCGCGCAATCTTGGACTTTGTCTCATTCCGTTTATATTCCGACAGCGCCAATGGCACAAAGCTCTGGGAGGAGGATCATAGAATAGTTGCGCCCAATGGCTTTGTATCCGTGGTCTTGGGAGCGAAAACCGGTTTTCCGTTGCGCCAACTGGCGGGCACGGACAAGCTTTATCTGGAAATGCAGATCGGCAGCGAGATCCCTTTTCCACGGCAGAAGATCACCGGCAGCTTTTTTGCCTTTGGCTCTGCTTATGCCGACTCGGCAGGGCATGCTGCTTTGGCGGATAGCGCTTTGCGTGTGGCAAAGGCCGACACGTCAAGCTATGCCGCCGCATCCGGCAAAGCGCTTAGCCTTGCGGATAGCATTGTTACGCCCGCCAAAATCAGCAAGGCCGGCGCAACCAAGAACCAAGCCATCACTTATGATGGTACCCAGGTAACCTGGGCACTTCCTGCCGTTGCTACCGCAGGCCCCGGAATCACAAGAACGCTTAATTCCGAAACAGAAACTCTTTCCATTAGCTTTAGCGGGACAGGTTCCGCCACAACAGTTGCAAGAAGTGATCATTCGCATAGCACCCAATACCATTCCAAAGCGCATGTTGATTCACTCGAAAACCGTATTGCAGCCCTCGAGGCAAAGCTCCAATATATATCATGTGCCAACCAAAATATTTATATCGATGGCGCCAATCTTTGCATACGCAATGGCCAGGGAAAAACAGACACAATAAATGGCTTTGGAAATTTGATTGTCGGCTACAACGAAGCAAGAGCAACAGAGAACGCAAAGACAGGTTCGCACAATCTTGTGGTTGGTCCACGGCATAATTTTACCAGCTATGGTGGTTTAATTGCTGGATTTAACAATAGCATTGCAGGACCTTACAGCAGTGTAAGCGGCGGACAAAACAACGTCGCAAGCGGGTCTGCTTCAAGCGTAGGCGGCGGCCAAAGCAATACTACTGAGGGTTCGACTTCGAGCGTTAGCGGAGGTCTTGCCAATTCCGCAAGTGCGATCCATTCTCATGTGAGTGGAGGCGCCCACAATACTACAAGCGGACCAGTCTCAAGTATCAGCGGTGGCGCAAACCGCACCGCGAGCGGAAACACTAATTGGGTGGCCGGCTCCTTAATGGAAGCCAACTAGCCTATGGCCAAAGCCACTATGCCGGCCGACCGGGGCCGGCACGTCGTGGCTCTGCGTGGCACTTCAATTGTGCGCTGCCTGTGATCTGCTGGCCAATTGATGCTCGACCTAGTTTCAGATTCATCCTTCATTCTTTCCCGGCCCAACCCTTTACTCCCCGGCTCTAGAAATGAATATTTCGGAGAACCCCAAAGGAGAGTTCAAATGAAAACAATCAGCTTCGCCCTGCTTATCGCAGTTGGATTGGCCTACGGCGCCCCGGCGCCCGAACCCGCCGATTCACCAAAGGCCGTCGATACGCCCGCCTCAGCCGAAAAGGTCAAGGAGCCGCAAGCCGCTCCCGCCGCCACGCCCGCGGTTGAGAAGGCAAAAGCCCCGGAGGCCGCTGCGCCAATTCCCGCCGAGAAGGCAAAGCCTGTGGAAGCCCCCGCAGTCACTGAAACGCTGGCTACCGCCGTCTCTTCGAACGTCCGCTGCCCCGACGGCATGATTGGAATCACCGCAAAGCCCGGCCGGATTCTTAAACGGGCGCACTCGTTCTGCATCGATCAGTATGAATTTCCCAACCGCGCCGGCAAGTTTCCCGTCGCCAATATCAGCTGGCTCCAGGCCCGTCAGCTTTGCACCGAACGCGGCGTACGTTTGTGCACCGATGCCGAATGGACAACCGCCTGCCGAGGTCCCGAGGAATGGAAATATCCCTACGGAAAGAAATACGACAAAGAAAAGTGCGTCACCCACAACAAGTACCTGGTGAAAGTCGGTTCGCGCGAAGCCTGCCGCAGTGTATACGGCGTTTACGACATGGTCGGCAATGTATCCGAATGGACCGGCAGCGGCGGCGTCGTCAGCCTGGGTGGTTCATGGAACGACGGCAAATCGGCCCGCTGCACCCAATGGAAGACCGGCGAGATCGACCGGCCGCAAAAAGACGTGGGCTTCCGCTGCTGCGCCAACCCAGCCAGGTAAATTTATGAGGGTCTGAACTAGTGCAGGGCCGCCACGCGCGGCCCTTATCTTTCGCGGGGCAAACCTTCCTCCCGTCTCAGCCGCTCTCGGGCCAGGTACGCCGGCCAGCGCAGAGTAGGATCCGCTTTAAGGCTCATCTTCAGCAGTTCCCGCGAGCGCGATGGATTGCCGCGGCGCTCATACATAAGGCCCGCCAGGTAGAAGACTTCCGACCGATGCCACCCTGGGTACTCCATCTTTTCAAGTTCGTCGCCCTTATTCTCCAGCAGGTGCTTCGCCAAAAGAGGGAGGAAGCCGCAACGGTTGGCTGGAAAGCGGCGCAGGGATTCCGACAAGATCTCGCGTGACACTTCGAGATACCCCGAGTATTCGGCGATCAGGCCTGCCTTGATGAACTGCCGATCGTGTTCGGCGAAATCGTTGTCGTCGCGTCGCGCGTCATCCAGCAGCAGTTTGATGGCCTCCTTAAAACGGCCGTCGACCAACTCGGGTACATACAGATAATAGCTGCGCTTGCCAGGCTGGAGCATGTAATAGTTCGGGAACTGCTTTTGTACCCGGGCCATGTCCTCTCGCGTCTGGGCGGTTTGACCGAGGCAGCACAGCATCATGGCCCTTTGCATTTGGGCAAAAGCGATGATATCTCCAGCGGTGGGGTATTTCTTTTCGATGTCCGCCAATTCCTCCAGCGCGCATTCCCACTTACCCAGGCCTCTTTCGTAAAAGGCGGCATAGGTTTCTCCCCGGGCAACGAAGAAGATCTCGCGGGTGCGCTCGCGGAAACCACGGGCGATTCGCAGAGCCTCAGTCAATCGGCCCTGCAGAGCCAGCACAAACCCAAGATTGTACGCGGCCAGAAGGGCTTTTTCCTGTGGCGCGCCTGGCCATTCCGCCACGGCCCGATAGTGTTTTTCCGCGGCCGACAGGTCGTTTCGGTACTGGCAAGCGTCGGCAACATACTCCAAGGCCACAAGCGCGCCGAAATCGCCGGGTCGGTTGAGTTCCAGCATGAATTTCGCGAGCGCATATTGCTTCTCGTGAAAGCCTTTGGCGTCCAGCTCGCCCAAGGCCTCGCGGATGATTCGGCGAATTCCCGTCTGCATCAAGGGGTTTCGGAACCAGTCCCGAGCTTTGTTTTGGAATTCATCCAATTCACCTTCAGCCAGCAGGATCTCCAGCTGGACCAGTTCCGCCTGTTGGGCCCAATAATCGGTTTCGGGCAGAACCACGACTTTGCCAAGCCACGCCTTTGCCTGAAACCGGTCGCCCTGGCGGAAGAAACACTGCGCAATTTTGTAGCGCAGTTCGACCGTATCCACGAACGAGACGTCGGCCGACTGCAGATGCCGAAGATAAAAGTCGAGGGCACGATCGAAGAAGCCGGAATTGAACAGCAGGTCGCCCTGACGGATGGCGCGCACCAGGGGAGAAAAGCCAAGGTCATGCAGGCGCAGGTTGCGAATCTCGATCCGGCACCGGTAGCTTCCAATCGAAAACCGGCACCGGGCCGAATAGGGCGGCGGAAAAGGATCGCGGAACTGAAATAGGTCCTTGTCATCGAACCGGAACAGGCCCTTGTCGTCCATCAATTCAAAGGAGACCCGGTGCCACTGACCTTTCGAGACCCGGCCGGGCACGGCCAACAGGGTGCCCAGGGTGCGGTGGCTCATTTCGGCGGCGGAGTTGTCGTACTTGCCCACGTTAATAAGACAGTAGGTCTGGTCATTGCGGTCATTTTCAAGAAACAGGTGCAGATCCGCCGCGCGCGAATCCCCGGCCGCCTGAATCCGGATCTCGTAGGTGAGCCTGAAATTTTCGGGCATAGGATTTTGAAAGCAGATCGCGAAATCGAAATTCCCCTCGCCGGTAAGGAATCCGTTCTCTTGTTTCCATTCGCCCGATCGTGCCTTCCAGCACGACCGAAGGATTCGCCCCTCGAAGTCATCAGAAAACCGCAGCCGTGGCCCGGTGTCCAGAAGAAATGGCTGCTGTGTGACTGGACCTACATTGGCGCGCGCGCCTTCGCGGAAGGCACGGGGACTGGTCCCGGTCCTGCGTTTGAAGTAGGACGAGAATGCTGAGTGTGTGGGGAATCCGACTGCGTCGGCGATCTCGTTAACGGTGAGATTGGTGTCGGCCAGCAGCTGCCGAGCCTTTTCCACTCGCATCCGCATCAGGTTCGGCAATATCCCTTCACCCGTAACGCTGCGAAAGATTCTGCGCAACTGGGCCTCGGAGAGGAAGGCGGATTTTGCGAGCTCTGCCATTTTGAAAGGCCGGTCAAGATTGGACTGCATGAAAGCGATTGCCTTCTGAACAACTTCTGGATACCTGTTCTTTCTCATTGTTTCGGCAGCTTTCTCTTGGGATTCGGCGAGTTTAACGGGATCAATTCTCATGCTGCAAATGACACCCGAATCCGTTTATTTTGCAAAGATGGTCTTAAAATGAGAAATTCGCTCGAATTTAGCAATAATGAAGCGCGAAATATTATAGTTTTCAAAGTGGGGCCATGCTATCTTTCTTAAATCGGGCCTGGAAAGCGGCTATCCGCGCCGGCAAGGACCTAGATCGGTTAAATAAGGAGCACTGCATGGAACACTGTCTTAAATTCCTCATGGGTCCCCTAACTCTCATCCTGTTCTGCAGCGCGCTTTCCATCCCTAAGATCACCGGTGTGACAACAAGCGGCCAAACCATTGCGGTCAGCGGCTCCGGTTTCGGCACCAAACCAACGGCGGCTCCCATTAAGTTCGACAACTTCGACAACGGAACAAATGGATCAGCGCTTTCCAGTCGTGATCCATCCTGGAAGGTCTACAACAACAACGCCCATGGCGTGAACTACTCGAACGCGGTTGTCCATTCGGGCGCGTTGTCGGTGGGCACTCATATCGCCAACGGCGAAAGCTTTAACACCAACTACTACACGTATCCGCAAGCCTCCACCGAGATGTTCATCTCATATTGGTGGAGAACGGCCAATGGGGACTTGAACGACCACACGATCATCAAGATGACCCGGATCAACTCGTCGGAAGCGGCGGGCGGCGGCGGCGTTTACAACGGCCCGGGCAACACTTCGCTGGGAGGAACCTATGACCTGGCCAGGAACGCCGGGCCTTATTGCGCCTACAACAACGGAGTCACGGGCGAAGCCATACTAAAGTACTTCAAGGAGCCTCCGCTCAACTCGTGGATCAAGGTGGAGATGTATAAAAAGCTCAGTACTCCCGGGTCCACCAACGGTGTGATGGAATGCAACTTCGTGGGCACCGATTACGCAATTGACTCCGCGGCCATGACGCGCGCGGCGGGATATTCGTTTCTCCTGAACACCGTGCTCTTGGGCACCATGGACGGGGCGGCACAAACTCACGACTACGACATTTATATAGATGATATGTATATCGATAATTCACGCGCCCGGGTCGAGATCGGCAATTCGCCCGCCTGGCTGCGATGCACCAAGCTCGAGATCCAGGTACCTACGCAATGGGCCGATGGACAAGTGGCCTGCAAGCTGAACATGGGAGCCTTCACCGGTTCCGAGCCCCTTTACCTCTATGTTGTCGATGCCAACGGAGCCGTAAACGCGATTGGGTTCCCGCTCTCCCCGGCATCGATTCGGCCCATGTTGGCCCCGACACCGGGTGCGACGGCCAATCCGTTTGGCTCTTTTAGCGGGCGCGGCCCCGAGTTCCGTCGTTCGAGCCAAAGCAGCTTTGGCGTGGCCCTGTTCGACATGGCCGGCCGGAGGCTTGCACCTGCGGCCAACTCCATGGCGTTTCAACCGCTCTTTGCCATGCCGGTCAACGGGACTCTTTCACAGCAAACAAATCAACACTGAAACGCGCACTTTAACAAACCAGAAACGAGGAGAACAAGATGTCGCGGACCTGGGTATTCGGAGTTCTTGTTTTGCTGTTGCTTGCGGCTCACGCATGCTTTGCGGGGATCTTCTACGAATCGAACTGGAACTATGCCGCGGGCGACTCGTCCGCAGCGGTCAGCGACGGAGGCCGGTGGGATTTCGTGCAGTCTCCCAACATGCTTCCCATTTCGAGCGGCGGTATTGCCGGTACAAACCAGATGTCTGTCTATCTTCAAGATCAGGAATGGTGCGGAGTGATTCTGAATGGAATCCCGACAGACACCGGGTCCGATTTCTACTACCGGTTCTATATCCGCGTCTACCCCGCGGTCGCCTTTACCTACTTCCATATGCACGGCCTCGCCGAGACGCAGCAAGCAGGAGGCGCGAACTTCTACACCGGGGTATACGGAGTAGACGCTTCGCGCTGGGCAGTGTACTTCTCGAACTACATCACGCAACAGGAGGGCCTCGACGGGTACTTCCACTCACCGCAGGACCTTATCTGCGGCAATTGGTATCGCATCGAGGGCCATGTGCACTGGTTTAGCCATGCGGGCCAGGCCCCCACGATCATGGAAGTCAGAATCTACGACAGCAATAACAACCTGGTGCACGATCCGTCGGACTTCGTGGGCATGAACTCGGGAAAAACACTGAAAAGCTTTTACGATGCGGGGAAGCGCTACTACCAGTTCGGCGACCGCACCACGTGGAAGATGGGAAATAACGGGCCGGCTTCCGGGGTGGGCTCGGGTAAGATCTATGACATTTCCTGCGTGGCGCTTGGCAACAGCGGGTGGATTGGCCCCTACTCCGGTCCAACTCGGGACATACAGCCCCCGCTGTTCTCAAGCTGGTTTCCGGCGAAGAACAACACCAACGTCTCCACTGCCGCGAACATTATGTTGAAGGTCACGGATAAGGGCTCGCTGGTCGACCTAACCTCGATTCAGATGAAGGTCAATGGCCAGGCCGTACAGCCCGGCCTCAAGGGCCTTCCCGGCTATCTCAGCTTAATGTTTACGCCGCCCGGCGGGCTGCCGGCCGGCCAGAGAATCACCGTGATAACGCGCGTGGCCGACCGCGCATCCAATATCGCGACCGACACACTGTCATTCACGACGGGGGGCACGCCGGGCGTTCTATCGGGATCGTGGCCAAATGCGTTAATGACGAATTCGCCCCGCCTTGGAAGAACCAAGGTGTCAGTCTTCTTGGATGCAGGCCGTCCCGCTGGCGCCAACGCCGCCTATGTGGATCTGCTGGGACGGACCTTTCACGCGCAAGCAACGATGGGCGCGTCATCCGGCCAAGCCAGGCCCTGCGCCGGCATGGCTGTCATCCGTCGGTATCCTGTTTCGTCGTATCGCTAGTTATGCTCATTGGCGAGATCATGTTGCCCCATGCGTCTGCCCCGAATTGAGGCCGGCCGTCGGCCGCCAAGATTTGCGGTTGGGAATCTGTATCCTGCTGTGGCAAGGCAAGCACCGCGAGACACTCGACATGCTCGACCGGATCTCCACGCGAAACCCGCTTTCTGGTCTCGCCGATCGGTTCGAAGACTAGCCCAAAGCGAGGCCAAGATCAGGACAACCATTTTTTGTATTCTGTTCCCCTTCGATATCATCCTAAATACCAGTTGCCCGGAATAGCGGCAACCTTTTGCCTTATCTCGACGTACATGACCGCCATCCAGGCGGTCACCCTCCAGGCGGGTACCCTTCCGGCTCGCCTTCGGCGAGTGTTCTGCGTCCGTCCTGGCCTTCGAATCAAGCCGAACTGGGACAAGATCTTACCACTCTTCATCCACGGTTCAACTGCGGCATTTAGGATCATAAGTTCCAATTTCTCCATACGACGGCTTTGCCCCTGCATTTCCTACGGCAACCGAATACCCATGTTCCACATCGCATTTCCGATCACCGCAGAAGCATAAACTGCTTGGCACTGAATTCACCGTTCTGTTCGACCCTTATATAATACAGCCCATTCGGGTATTGCCGTCCAAGCTCAACCGGGCCTGCCCAAGGCACATGATTCATTCCGGCCTGAGCATGATCTCGATGGGTCCATATCTTCTGCCCGCGCAGATCCATAATGTCCAAAGAGAACGGCCCCGGTCTTTGCATACTCAAGGAGATCTCGATTGCGCTTCCGTGAAGATTACCGGCCCGGATCCCATGAGGAACGGATGGAGGGGAAGCCGGGCCATTGATCCGCAATGTGCCCGCCTTCACGAAGTAGTAGGAGTCGGTCTTCATGACATTGCCGGAGTTGTCTTTGGCATCGATGGAAACCCGAATGGTCTCGCCCGCGCTATAAGTGGTATTTGGCACATAGCGCACAACATAACCAGCCAGCACCGATGAGAATGTAGGGCGCACTGGTTGTTCTTTTACTTTCATGACCACAGTGGCGGTATCGACGCCGCTGCCATCATCCTTCACTTGAATGCTGATCGCCGGGAATGAGGAAACGTTCGTGGCATTCCTGCCTGGAATTGGGCTGGCCGTATAGGGAGGTATTGTGTCTTTGTCACCTGGTTCCTGATAGGTATATGCGCCTGATCCAGTTACAAGAAGTACATCATCCACCAGCCAGTAGGCACCAGGGGTGAAGTCATAATTTGTAAAAACCCATGCATCAAATCCACCGGTCCAACCACCTGCAATATTGGAATTATGCTCGTCGAAATACCTTCTGCCATCTACGCTGACCACCAAATTGCCGTCTGCCCTGCCAGGTGCCGACTCCAAATTCCCCCTGATAACCCACTGGTACCATCTGCCCGAGGTCCAGCTCTGACTCACATAGTGTCCCGTTTCCCAGCCGCCATTTCCATAAAAGAAAACGCAGAACTGGTCGCCAAAAAGGTTGGTATCCATTTGGGGGCCCGCGACCGAGGTGAAACGCCAAAAATGCCTTCCACCGGACGTGCAGTTGCTGCAAGGGACGCCTGGCCCGTATTTGACCCAGAACCGAACGTAAAACTCACGAAAGGCATTAATATTGACAACCCCAAGATGAGTGGCCAATCCACCACTCGGACCTCCAACTGTGTATTTAACGCATTGGGAGCCCGAGTGGGCATCACTCGAAACCACGGCGCCACCATTTCCATCGTTCCACCATCCAGAAAGCCCTCCGGTTTCAAAGCCGGTATTCATAACCGTTGTATAAGCGAATAAATAAACGGGAACCAGCAGAAGCACCGAAAAAAAAGCACGGCAATTCATAAAACCTCCTGTTTGCGTTGAATCTCGAGGATTGCAACGGTTGGCTCAATTTCCTATTTGAGAATATAGTTGCATTCCAAGCGAGTTCTATTGCCGTAATGGTCATCACGTATTGTCTTTTTGGACATCCGGAATGGTAATCTATTCAGAAAACTGAAGAGGGACAGAGGAAGGAGAGTGAGGAAAAATGAGGAGCACAAGAATCCAAGGGGGGCACGCCTTCACGGCAACCAATATGGCCGGGTCTCAAGCCAGTCAAATGGCCCTCCAAGAATGACCATTCCAATCCGCCGCTTTTGGCCTGCGATCCCAACCTCTGGTGATGTTCTCCCTCCGATCTCAGCCAATTCGCTGCTATTCCGCGAATTTCAAGTACAGCACCCCTCTAAGATCAACGGGCAAAGCAGCAATCAAATTGCCACGAGCATCGCCACGATCAAGTTGCCATACTTTTCTTCCAGCAATATTGTAGACCTCTACCCTCCTCACATCATGTCCCAATGCAATCTCGTTTTTAAATCCTCCCATAACAAGAACCCATCGGTTGGGCATCACGCCTTGGGCAATTTTACCAGCCCCAACAAGCAAACCCGCTGTTGTTGTAGCACTATCAATATTCGAATAAGCCGACCTTCCATTATTATTGATGGCCCGCACGCGATAGCGAAACGTATGCAAGGCGCCAAGTCCGGTGCTGTTGCACGTTGTGACATTCGCGGCTGTCGTGGCGAACTGAGTCCATGCTCCTGTTGGCGAAACCTTCTTCTCAACAAGAAAACCGGTCTCATTGGAAGCATTATCGGTCCACGTCAAATTTATTTGAACTGCCGATACGGCTGTAGCCCTTAGATTCGTTGGCGCGGCAGGAAGAGTTGTATCTCCAATGCCATTGAGCGTGCCGATCCGTTGGGTAGACACCACATAATCATCGTACAAAATCGTAATGGCCGAGGGAAGTGCAACCTCGACATAGATTTCCGGTCTTAAAGTGTTCAGCGTCAATGAAGAGGAGGCCCGCAGCCACAATCCGCCCCAAGGTCCGTAATGAATTCCATTCACCCAAAGATCAAAAGCGCCGGTGGCCCCGACCGCAGACGAAGTTGGCGTTCCAACGTCAATCATGACTTCGACACAGTTCCACGTGTTTACCGTAAGGGCAGGTCTTGCTGGGTCGGTGAAAATATTGCCGAAGCATGCCGGACCCGGAGGCCTAGCGCACGGCATTCCACGGTAATAGGCATAAAGTTGCATTTGTCCCGCCGTATTGGTTTCAACCGAATAGCAAACACGATCTCCTCCATCGGGTGGAACATAGCCTGCAATGCCAATGCCGCTTCCGCCACCGAACCAGGATCCATGCCAAGCGCCGGCTGCAAAGTTGTAGCCTTGCGCGAATTTCATATACCAGCGGGCATAAAGTTTTTGGTAGCCGGTGGAAAGATATTTTGCCAATCCATCGGCGGCCTGGGTTCGGCCGGCTGCCATCGTCAATCGTAATACATGGTTTCCAGAACTATTGGAAGGCCCTAGGTCAAGAATTCGTTTGGCCGATGCGCCCGAACCCCATACAGTGTTGACCTGCTGATCGGTCCCTTCAAACCCATCGCTAAATACGATTCCCTGAGCACCAGCTTCAAACGCAACCATTGCCATAATGAATACTACGCCCGCCAAAACTGTTATTCTTGACTCCACTGCAACCGTTTTTTTCCCTTGATTGGTCATTACCTTCTCCCTACCTTTTTAAATTCCGTCTAACTGATCCAAGATCGAGTTCCCATCCTCACGTAAGCGCGTAAACAGACAATCTTGGATGGATTTCGGTTTTGTGAAGATACCTGAATTCAATTTCTAAGTGCAACGGTTTGCTTTGCGGTAAGCCTTTTTGATTTCGTCATGTAATACTTCTGCTGACTTTCGGAAGTTCAGGCATTCCGTGGTCGGCTGTTGATTTTGGTCACAATTTCCTTCAGCCGATCAGGCTCTAGCATCCGCAGGTCAAAACTTCGCGGAAGATACCACCTCAGCGGTCCGTTCTGCTTTTTGCGTGTCCCTCTTTGATAGGAACCATACGGCCTGCGTTCATGGCCCGTCGGCTTTTCGACTTTTTTCGTAAAAGAGCGCATCTCAAAAAGGCTTTCTGGCATCGCCCGGCTGCAAACGCCGCAAGCTTCGTTGCGCTCCATCGGCGTATCTCCCTCGGATACGCCTGCTTCGCGCGCCTTGCCTGCGTCATTTTCGCACGGGCTTCGGCCCGCGCAATCCTTTTTGAGATGCGCTCAAATCAAGATATCTCCGGAAATTAAGCTGGGATAAACTAACCCTCATTTCGAGCGAATTGCATTGCCAAAGAAGTCATGCTATATTGCTACTTTGGACATTATGCTGATTCCCAGGCACCCTCTATGAGAAGAAACTATCCCGATGCAATCGTGGGCAAAGCCATTGATTTCATTCGCGATAACGCCGGCGGGCCGCTGAGCCTGAGAAAGATCGCCGAAGTTGTCGCCCTTTCCCCAAGGCACCTGCTTCGAGTGTTCCACGAGGTCACGGGTAAGTCAGTGATTTCCTACCTCAATCACCTGCGCATTGACAACGCGAAAAGCCTGCTGCGGCGGACGGACCTCAGCATCACCGAAATCGCCTATGAAGTTGGATTCAGCGACTACAATCGCTTTGCCATCGCTTTCCGCAAATACGAAGGCACCAACGCGGCCGAATTCCGAAGGATGGCGAACGCCATCAACGAAGTTCCGACCCAGGTGCGGAAGGAAGAGGCCGTTCGATCCCCGGAACGCGAGTGGCTGTGCGATCGCTTCGAAGGAGATCGGTTCAAATCGTGGTGGAAGCCCGATGGCGGCGATTGGACCTGTCGTGACCGGATTGCGCTGGGCAAGGGCCTGTCGAGCAACTTCATCCTGACACTAACAAAGCCGCTGCCCGAGAATTTTCGAATCCGGTTTGATGCCAAGGTACTCGTGGATCCAACCGCGCCCTCGACCGATCTGTTCATCCGACTGCGCGGTGTTGACGCTCCCGAGGGCTATTGCAGCTTCTGCTTGGGCCGCAACAGCAATACCATGGGCATGCTCTTTGTGCGGGGAAGCCAGGCCCAGTGGAACGAGGCCGCCCTGGTGAAGCCCGGGCAATGGCAGTCGATCGAGCTGCGCGCCAAAGATTCCTCGATATCCCTGCTGGTCGATGGCCAGGAGGTATTCGGGTTTCGCGATGCATTCCCTATTTCATATTCAAAGCGATGCCTGTTCGAAATTGGGGGATGGCAGAACCAGATCGCTGTCCGCAACTTCGTCGTGCACGACCTGGGATTCCTATCCCTGGTAAGTCCTGTGCGGGAAGGCGATTCGCTCTACAACGCGGGCATCTACGATGGCGCGCGCGACTTCTACATGCGGCATTTAGCCTCGGGCCTATCGATCATCGACACCATGGAATTGCGCTGCAAGATCGGGGTTTGCTTCCTGCGCGAGAGCATGTTCTCGCAGGCACGCGAATGGCTGGACAAGGTCGTGTTCACAAAAGGGAGCGCCTTCTGGTTCGACCGGGCCCGCCTGACGCGGGCGGAGATCAATTGGGCGCAAGGCCGATTGCCAAGTTTCCTACAGGATATCCGAGACCTGTTCCCGGACGGCCGGTTGCGCGATGCTATTCGTGAAATCGCGCAGCGCGCCATGGAACAGTACCGGTCCGACGGCTTTTACGACCGCTCGCTGCAAATCAATCAGACGCTGCTGGATCTTGAGGAACCCGATTCATATCACGCGAATATTTCCCATTGGGCAGTCGCGCAGGATCTCAGTTGTCTGGGGCGGCCCAACGAATCCCAGCTCCATTACCGGAAGGGATTCCTGAGTCCCACGGCCCCGCTCGACGATCGATTAGCAACGCGTGTTCAATTCTCGCGCGAACTGGCCATGCTGAGGAAATTCGACGAATCGGAATCGATTCTGCTGGAAACAAAAGCCATGACACGCAATCCTTTTTTTCTGGCGTACTGCGATATCTATCGCTCCTTCAATGCAAGGGCGGGCGGCCGAATTGAAGAGGCCTCTCGGATGCTCGAAGCCGTCGATATACAATATCCGGAGGCGGCTTCCATGGTCGCCTTTGCTCGAATTCACCGTGCCTTTCTTTGCATCTCCACGGGAAAGATCACCCAGGCGCGAAAGATTCTGGAGCAAGCGGAGGCCGGCGATCCGCAATATTTCTACTTTCAGCCGGGCAGCAGAGATGCGCTTTTCTGCCCCCTGCATCTCCGGGCCGGAGAATACGGACAGGCCGCGAACATGCTGGAGAGTGGCGCGCGAATCGGCGGCCATGGTACGTGGCAACAGGCGCAAAAAGGAGTGAAAGCGGGCATCCTGCATGAAATCGGAGGCAACGAGGATGCCGCAAAAAGCACATGGGACTGGATAGCTCATCGCTATCCCGCGGACCGATATGGCTTCTTCGGTGCCCTGGCTAGCGCGTTGCTTTCCGATAAGGAAGATCATCTGGAGAAGATGCCGTATCACCCGGAACACCGCTCGGAAATGTTTTACATTTGCGCGCTGCTCTACGAAATGCGCGGAAACCGGGATCGCGCGCAGACACTGCTGCAAATGAGTTTGGAGGAAGATCCCACCTTACGATGGCCAGCCTGGCTTGCCAGAGAGAAGCTCACGGTCTGCAAATCGCAAGGAGAGCGCTGGCTTTAATTGCACCCAAACGAGGCAATGCGATGGCGCGAGACGGAAACGAAACCAACAAAGAAGAGCATTGGTAGAGCTTATCTTCCCCCCAATGCTAACGGGGTTCGGTAGGCTTCCCGTTCAATTACGTGCTATAGCCCTTTTCGCCTACCGTGGGGTACCCGAATGCGGTCCTTCTGTTTTGTTCTTCCTATAGATAACCATTCCTGCAGTCTTCAATGCTCCGGCTCTCCCTTTTCGGCCATCGATACTCCATGCTTGGTCCTCATTCCAAGTGGCGTCCATGCAAATGCTCGCTGCAAATTGTTTCGACGCAGCATGAATTTTGGGGTTTGCAGTCAATAGCGGACTGGAAAGTTTTGTAGCTGTATTTGTGAAAGAAATATTCTTCGTATAATTATTAATGCTGATTCTCGCATCTGCGGAGCTCCTCAGCAGCTTGCCGCCCACATAGCAGTTATCGAAGGTGATGTTCTCCACAAGATGGGTGGCATCGTACCCGTTTAAAATTATCCATTTTGTATTGAGCTCCCACCGGATATTCTTCATGTATACATCCTTGATATGGCCGGGAGAATCGTTTCCATACATCGTTCCATTGGTGCAGACAAGTTCCAAATTCTTTGACTCGACATGCTCTTCAAGCCGGATATCCTCGAAACGTATATTCTGCACCCACGCGGGACCGTCGCACACAATACTAAAGCCTGAATGTCCGCCTGTCAGTCCTCCCCCGCGAGCGTAGAGAATATCGCAATTCTTTACCAGAACATTCTGAACCGGAGTTCCATTTAACTCGTAGCCAATGGTAACGCCGTCGCTGTTATCCCACCCGACCATAACGCAATTGCTTACTGTAATCGAGTCCACATGCGAATTGTAAGCGATCGATTTAATAGCGATACAGTCGTCCCCGCACCGGAAGAAGCAGTCGTCGATTTTGAAATTGGTGCAGGAGACGACGTCAATACCGTCGGTTGCATAGGGAATAGGATAGCTGAGCACCTTCACGTTACGGTAAGCAGATTGGCTGCAATTCATAAGCGTGTTTGTCCAGCTTTGAATTGTATTGTGCACAATGATCCCGTCAAACACCATATTGGTCGCTCCGCTAACTTCCACAATACCTTGAAGAATACCACGGCCGATAACTTTGGCATTCGTTACGTTGCTGCCGCGGACATTTGCATTCACAACCGCACCGCCGGCAATGTAGATGGTTTGATTGCTCTGCAATGTGATTGTTCCGGGGTTGGAGGCACCTGGCCCGTAATACACTACATTGGCATCTCCCTGCTTTGGCGGGTTGACTTCCAGGGGATTTGCAAAAATAGCAAGGTGCTTGGTGCCATCATATGCACTCGCAGGCATATTTACTTCGATATAGAGTTTTTTCGGACCGGGCAATGTGAACGTTAGTTTGTTTCCGCTTTTCTGCCCCGCAATGCCCAGACTCTTAGGGCGAATGATGAATGAATTGATGTCGTCTTTTGCCGTTATGACAATGGTCATGCTTCCCGCGCAGGAGAAATTCGCCACATTCACCATGTTCAAGCCTGTTCCAAGTTCTTCTACTGAAACAGCGTTGCCATTGACCGTCATGGTGAAGTAATTGCTTGGGGTTAGGCCCGGAGGTGCTGGATAAGTGACAATTTGAGCCATACTTTTTGCTCCTGAAATAAGCAGGAAGGCTCCGATGAACAGCAAACGTTTACGCCCGTATAAAAGCATGAATTTCTCCTTCTTGGCGCACATTTATAGCCCTGCAAGGACCCTTTGAATAATACTTTTGGCTATTATAAATGTAGCGAAAAGCAGGAAGATTTATCTATTAGGATGGTTATTATAAACATTCGAAAACTTATCATTGTTGCGGACCTTTTTATGTACTTGTCCACATAAATTATTTAGATTTAATGCTATGAATAGCCATTCTACTGAAAACCCAAGTGGTCAGGTATCCTCCGAATTCGGGCACGCGGGCCATCCAACCCGGTTAGAAACCGGTGCGGAAGTTCAACCCGATCCTCATGGCGAAAGGGTATCCATAACAAAAGGCCAGCATCGGCACGAAAAACTCTGGCATTTCCCCAACAATCACATGGGAATAAGGCTCCCTCTTTATCCTCAATTTTTGGGGAATGCGGTTTGGGAAGCCGGTATATCGATTACAAGACAAAACGCATATATATTCTCCATGGAGCTTGTTACCCACGGGAGCATTGAGTTTACACAGAACAACAGGTCATACCTTGCGGAGCCGGGCCAGATTTTTATGTTGCGGAAAGGAAGCAATCACACCTATCGCACCGGACCGCATGGATACGCCCATAAGAGGATCCTGGTTATCGGCGGCGATTTGCTTTCCCCGATGCTGGCTCAAATGAAAATGCTGGAGGTTGACATTTTCCGTCCGAAGAACGCGCGAAATTTCGCGGATTTCATTAAAAAAGGGGCGCAAGTTCTTCAGGCGCGCCCGCCGGGGTTTATCACCATGCTCTCGGAACTCGCCTATGCTGCCTTGGTGTATGCAGGGAACGAAATCAAGGGGCATAAATACCCTTCACCTGTCCAACTCGCGCTTGATTACATGCACCAGCACCTGAATGGTTTGCCATCGCTTGGCGAAATCGCCGCAAAGGCTTGTTTAAGTACTCCGCATTTTTGCCGGGTTTTTCATAAACATACGGGGGTGGCTCCCATGCGGTATTTCCGTTTGCTAAAAATCGAAGAGGCCCGCAATCTTCTCGCCTATACTACCATTCCAATCAACGAAATTGCCTTGAAACTCGGTTACGAAAACGCCGCCTACTTCTCCTATTTTTTCGCACAGGAAACAGGGAAATCGCCAAGAGCGTTCAGGAACCATGGAAGCTAGCCCATTTTCCGTTTAGTGAAGTTTTATGGTGGTGATCTGTCCGCCAAAAGTCCAAATGGGGTTGGAATTTGGCCTTTGCTCTTTGAAAGTGGATGTAGTGAAGAAATAACCCCTTGTTGAGAGCGAAAATTCGGGATAATTTTATTGCATGTTTCTTCGAAGAATCAACAAAAAGCGGGCTTGCGGCAAGAACCATTACCGCTGGGTCTTGGTGGAGGCGCTTTTCGCACACACTTAACGAGATGGCGCCTGGTGTCTGCGCATCTCCACAGCTTTCCCGTAGCTGAGATCGGTCGTTACCTTGGGATGACCGGCCCGAGTGCTCGACGGCTCCGAACCGGTGAGGGCAGAAGGATCACTGGTTCAGTTGCTCTTCTAATTTATTTCCGGCCCTGGACGCCCTCCTTCGTTTTGCCTGTGATGAGTGATGTGCGAATTTGCTTAGTTCGGCAATTCTTCCCGCATCGCGTGCCAAGGGCTGGATTCCAGAGCAGGGCGCCGGAAACAATTGCCGTGGCGGCCAGGCGGGGCAGAACTGTAGAAGTCCGTCCCCGAATGCGGGATGCGCGCAGCCGATCGCGAAGGCTACTGGACCAGAGCGACCTTCCGCACAATCTTCTCGCCCCGCTGCTCCAACACAAGAAAGCCAATCCCGCCGTAACCTTTTGCCCCAAAGACATCCCCCAGCGGAATCCGGCATACCCCATTGCTTTCGGCCGTTCCGCTGCAGGTCCCCAGACTTCGGCCGTCCAGGGACAGCACCTTCGCCCGGAAGGCGCCTGCCTGCGGAAGAGCAAGGGTCAACGCAGAACCTTTTCCCAGATTTAGCATCCGGCCTTCCTGACTCTGGCGGAAAGGCGACACAATGACGGTTGTGCCTTGAACAATGTTGATGTAGATGTCTTTTGCGGCAATGGAGGGCGGGTTCTGGCTGTCTCGCACCTCAAACGTAATCCTGCGCCTTTGCGCGATCATCGTGACGCCCGTGATTCTGCCTGTCAGCGAATCCAATACCAGCCCGGGGAGCAGAGAACTAGCCGCGATTCTCCACTTATAGGGGGCAACCCCGCCCGTTGCGGCCAGCGTAGCATTGTAGGGAACGCCGGTCTGGCCCCTGGGGAGTGAGTCGGTGGTGATATAGGCAATCGACAGCCCGTTTGGCTTATCGTCCCAGACTTCCACGTCATCCTGGTACCAGTGGCACGTACCACTGCAGTTGTCGTAGTTCGTATTGAGGCGAAGCATATTAATGCCGTAGGTCCCGTTTCGATGGAAGTCCTGGTTGGCCGCATTCACTTTCTGCTGGCCGTCGATCCACACTGCCACAACGCCGTCCGATTTACCCGGCGCGTTCAGTTTGGTGTAAATCTCAAACCGGAACCATTTGCCTTCAGGAAGAATCGTGCCCGGCCTGTACACCGGCCCGTCACCGCCCCAGAAATAAACGAGTTCGAACGACTTGGAAACCCCGCCGGTCGGGCCTGTGTCGATCTGGTATTTTTGGTATTGGTCTCCAACAGCATTTGTGAGCCGCCAGAAATGCCTTCCACCAATGCTGCTCAGATTCCATTGGAACCCTTGCGGAATGAACCACCAGAAACTCATGTAAATGGTCGGGCTTTCCGCGGAAAGAAACTTGCTGCAGCCCCAATAATTGGCGCTGTTTTTTTTCAGAGCATATTTGCCGGTATGGGTCTGTTCGGTTGTCACAAGGTCGACACAATCCCAGCCAGCCGTATTCCCACTCTCGAAGCCGTCCTGTAATAGCAGATTGGCGGCCATTGCATTGCCACACAAAAATCCGGTTAGGGCTAAGGCCAAGGTGTTCTTCAGAAGCAATCTGATGGACATTCGTCACCCCCGCTCATTTAATCGATAAACCAATAGTTCCTGATTTGCCAATCCGGCAATAAAGATAGCATCACCTCAAAGTCATTGCCATGAAAAAAGTATTCTGCTATTTTGAAATTAGTATGGTTGATTCGGAAGATGGCAACGATTCGAAGGCTCCGAAAGCTTACGATTGCGATCAGATCGAGAGAGCTCTCGTTTTTATGCGAATGAATTTCTCGGACAAGCTCTCTGTAGCGGAGATCGCGAGCCACATCAGACGCTCAGTGCCTTGGACTAAAGCGTTGTTCAAGGCAATGACCGGCAAAGGAGTTTGGGCTCACCTGCTTCAGATGCGGATTGAGAAGGCCAAAGAACTTCTTTGGAATACACGAATCAGCATCTCCAATATCGCCCTGCAGACCGGCTTTAATTCACACAACACGTTCACAGTCGCTTTTCGCAGAGCCACCGGTGTTTCACCGACGCGGTTCCGCGTGGCCTGTTCCGATTCCAAAAAACAGCCGTCATCCAGGCGTCCTGTCCGCAAAACCGACGAAGTCCTGTTCCGCCACAGAATGGGCGGGCCCCAATTGGGACCATGGTGGAAAACGATTAGTGGCGAATGGAGAGGGGGCGCCGATTGCGTGGTCGGTCGCGGCGCCGATCTGATCGCATTGACCTATACCGGGCCCTTGCCCGAGAACTGCCAAATCGATTTTGAATTCAGGTTCGAGCGTGTCCGCAACGGCCACCTGTTTGCCTCCCTGCATGGCGGTGACCTGAACCACCCATATTGCTGGTTCAGCATTGGCGCCCACCAGAACGCGGTGGGGAGCGCAGCGCACCTGAATCTCCCAGGCAACTGGAACGCAAAGGCAGTGCTCCATCCGGGCCAGTGGCAGGCAGCGTCGCTCCTGATCCAGGATAATGTGGTTCGTTTCGGCCTCGACAGGATCGAACTTTTTGTCCTTCGCGATCCATTCCTGCCGCCCTATTCACTCCGCAACTGCTTTTCGTTCGGCTCTTGGCAGGACGCTGTCTCGCTGCGCAACTTCCAGATGCAGGACCTGGGGTTCTCGCCTCTCGTCCAGGAAATCCGACAAGGGGACTCGCTCTACGCTGCCGGCTCTTACGATGTCGCGCTCGACTTCTTTCAGCGTCGCCACCGCTCCAGCCTCGCAAACAGCGATGCTCTTGAACTTGAATACAAGATCGGCATGTGCCTGCTCCGTTTGGGTGACTATGCTCGGGCCCGCACGTGGCTCGACAAGGCAGAAGTCCTGGGGGAAAAGAACCTGTGGTCGCAGCACGCCCGCACCGCGCTTGTCGAGCTGGAATACCTTGTCAACGATTTCGATGCGGCCTTGATCCGGATGAGGAGCCTATCGCCTATCCCCGAGTTCGCGCCCGCCCTGCAGGAATTGGCCCCGAAGATCCGGGCATCCTATCTTGACCGCGGCTTCTACCAGCGCGGCCTGGAGGTGATCCAGCAAGGCCTGCCAACGGCAAAGGTCAACAGCATTCCGTATTTTGCCCTGATGGAAGGAACCGCGGATTCGTTACGATACCTGAACCGTTTCCCGCAGGCACTGGAATTCTTCCGTGGGACGGCCGACTCCTCGGTTGCCCCGGAGCAGTTCGTCCTTACAGCCCTGCAGCAGATCGCCGACATCCGCGCAAACCTGGGCGAGTTCACCGAGTCGGACCGGGTCCTTGCGCAAATCAAGAACAGGGCCGACAACCATGAGACCCTTGCCCTCAGCGTCATCTATCATGCATTCAATGTGCGGGCCCAGGGCCGGATCGAGGAAGCTGTGACAATTCTTTCGGGCATACCCGCATTATACCCGCGCGCAGGAAGGCAGGTTACGTTTGCCCTGCGCCATCTCTGCTATTTGCGGTGTTGTCTCGGCCAGCTTCAAAAAGCCCGGGATGCCGCGAATGAAGCCTGGAAAGGCATACAAGAAGGCCTTCCCAGCCGAAGGAGTCTTGACTACTACATCCTGGATTTGCTGGAGGGCAGAACCAGTTCAGGGGCCGAACACCTGCAGGATGACGCCTTCGGCCAGAGCGCCGGGCCGATCGAGGCGAAAGGACGACAGGCGTTGATCGCAGGCATCCTATTAGAGCTGAATGATGAACGCTTGAAAGCGCGGGCCGTGTGGGAGCATGCCATCGAGCGATTCCCTCCAACGGAGTGCTGCTTCATCGAAAAGGCGGCGCAGGCGTTTGTTTCCGGGAACATTGCGGTCTTGCGCGAGATGCCTTACCCGAATAGTGTCCGGTCTGAGCTTTTCTATCTTGCCGGGTTGATCGTAGGGCGACGAGGTCATCCGGACAGTGCCAGGCAGTTCTTTGCAGCAGCCATCGAAGAAGACCTGACACTGCGATGGCCGGCTTACCTGGCCAGGCAGGAGCTTCTAATTGCCAACAAATCATAACAGGTTTCGAGCCGCACCCTAATGGGTGGGTTTAACGGCTTTTTTCCAATGGAGACCCTATATTCTTGTGTTCACCTGCTTCTCCCTTGTTCGACGCAAGTGGTTTCCAGCTGGTGATCTACGCGGAGTTGACGGCGGGCAGGCCGCGGCGCACCCTCATGTCCACCTGCTGGTTGGTCGAAAGTTGGCCTGGCCGCCCGGCAAGAAAGACGGGCGTCGAGAGTTGTGAGTCGGGAATCGAGTGCAGAGAAGTTTAATGCATGGAGACCAGGATTCCGATCAGAGCGAAAGCCATGGTCAGAAACGAACAGAGCGAGAGGGCAATGACGACGACGCGCCGTTGCCGGCGCGCGCGGCGGACCGCGAGATTAACAGGACGCTCGCGCGGCGGCAAAACCGTTTCGGGCTGGACCCGTGGAAAATCCACGATCTTTTCGGCCGGATCCCGAGCCTGTTCCTGCAACGTCCTGGCTTTTTCTTCAATTCGAATCCATTGGCCGTTGTGTTCCACCAGACCCGCCGCCAACTGCTTTGCCAATTCCCGCTCAGCCTCGATCTTCTCGGCCGGTGTGACCCAACCGCCATTGTGAAGAACGCGGCCGCTGAGAATCTGTTCCGTTTCCCGTTCGCCGGGGCCTAGTGTCAGCGAAATAACCCTGGAGCAATGCGGGCACTCCTCTTCATGAATGGGAATTGCAGAGGAACATGCGGCACAGTAGCGGACAAGTCGGTTGCGCGGCCTGAGCATGAAAATCTCCCCTATACTACTATCTAAAAATAATTGACATCCGTGTCAAGGACCTTGGGCTGCGGTTCTGATTCCTCTTCCAGATTCGGCATGGGCTCCCGCACCGGAGCCGGGCTGGACGGCAAAATGGGCGCCGGGACGCTCTGAATCGCCTGCTTGCGCTGCGAGCGCGCTTCTTCCTGCCGCTGGCGAACCGCGGTCAACTGCTCCTGCGCAAATGTGTTCTCGGGATCCATGGACAACAGAAGCTTGTACTCCGATTCGGCGAGATCGAAACGCTCTTTGCGGATGTAGATCTGGCTGGCCAATACGTAGGCCGCTGTCCGCCGCGGCGCAAGAATCTTTGCCTCCCGCAAAACCGCGAGGGCGTCGTCGTCGTTGCGCTGAGCAATCGCATGAATTCCCACCATAACTCGCTCGAAGTAGTCCACCGAGTTCTGCTGTTTTTTGATGAAGTAGAACAGGCCGACGATTCCGGCAAGGGCGATGAAGCTGACCAGCAGGCTGAGTGCGGCAATCGCCGGAAGCGAAGATGAGGCGGATTGCGGTTGCGGCGTCTCCACGGTCGTGGAGATGCGGGCCAACAGGAATTGCGCGTATTTGCGTTCGTCGGATTCGGGAAAGCGCTCGATAATCTCACGGTACAATTCGCGGGCCAGTTCGGGTCTGCCCTGACGGAAGTGAAGATTGTAGGCTTCCTGGTAAAGTTCGATGGCGGATTTCATGGGAATTAATGAAATATAACCTAAATGGCTCAGCGCGTAAAATACCGTCGGATGGGCGCCATTGGCGAGGGGGCTGATTCCAATTCAAGCATGCATCACTCCGGCTCTCCGTGGCGCGTGTCTCGATCCGCTCCGGGGCGAGCATACCGGCGCCAATCAGAAAGCCGCGGAGCAGACGCAGGGACGAACGTCCCGGATTCTTTTGCACACGCCTGCAGGGGCGCCGACAAACCGGCTGCGGGTGCTTTAATGTTCAAGACCGACGCGCCGCGGCATTGGCATCATAAACCGGAATTGACCGGGTGATGCGCCCGATGACCGGCGTT
The DNA here is from genome assembly GCA_964455935.1 of uncultured Fibrobacterota bacterium. Lineage (GTDB taxonomy): Bacteria > Fibrobacterota > CAYVZU01 > CAYVZU01 > CAYVZU01 > CAYVZU01. Next base: position 21,645 of record CAYVZU010000010.1, on the reverse strand, counting down.
GGAGCGACCTGCACTACGCTCTGGCCGGAAAGCCGGCCGCCGGGCGGAGCAATTGCCAAAAATGCGGCGGCCGACGGCGCATAAGCAAATCGGAGAAACAAGCTCGGTAGTGCCGCATGAAGTCATCCAATGGCGGTATCAATGTCCGGTGTTTCGCGCGCGAATCCGGCCTGTGGGCTATTGGCCTCTGCGGTTGGCCAGAAGTTGTTCGAGGCTACCTTCGTCCATTAGAACATCACGGGCTTTAGAGCCGTTGTTGCCGCCCACAATACCCACTGCCTCAAGCTCGTCCATCAGCCGGCCGGCGCGCGCATAACCCACCTTGAGTCTGCGTTGGATGAGCGAGGTCGAGCCTAATTGATGGCGCACGACCAGCCGGGCCGCCTCAACGAACAGGTCCGAATCCGATGGACCCCCGGCCGGCTCGGAGTCCCCTTCGGGCGTTCCTTCATCGGCAATTCCCCAGGTTTCCAGGCGATCGGCCCTTACCTTTTGATGGCGCACGGCTTCGACAATCGCCTCGGTCTCGCCGTCCGTCACCAGGGCGCCGTGGAGCCGGACCGGCTCCGCGATCCCGGGCGGAATGAAAAGCATGTCGCCGCGGCCCAGGAGCTTGTCGGCCCCGTTCTGGTCCAGAATGACCCGTGAGTCGATTTTCGAGGCCACCTGAAAGGCGATGCGCGAAGGCATGTTCGCTTTGATCAGGCCCGTGATGACATTGGCCGAAGGACGTTGCGTGGCCACGATCAGGTGGATGCCCACGGCCCGGGCCAGCTGCGCCAATCGCACAATATGGCTTTCGACCTCGTTGGCCGCCGTCATCATCAAATCGGCCAACTCGTCGATGATGAAAACAATGTAGGGCAGTTTCTTATTCTCTTCCGTGGAGAGCAGGCCTTCCTTGATTTGTGCCTTTTCGAATTTCTCATTGAAGCCGGAAATGTTGCGCACCGCAACCTTGGCCAGCAGGCGATAGCGGCGCTCCATTTCCGCCACGGCCCACTTCAGACACTTCACGGCCTCGCGCACATCGGTGACCACGGGAGAAAGCAGATGCGGAATGTCGTTGTATAGCGCAAGCTCCACCACTTTGGGATCGATCATCAGCAAGCGGCAATCCTCGGGCGCCTTGCTATAAAGGATGGAACTGATAATGCAGTTGATGCAGACGCTTTTGCCCGACCCCGTCTGGCCGGCCACAAGAAGGTGCGGCATGCGCGTAAGGTCGGTGACGTAGGGTTCATGGATGATGGTCTTACCGATCGCCAGGGTGATGCTGCCTTTGGAACCCGGGAATTTATCCGAGGCCAGGATCTCGCGCAGATAGATCGTGGAAGGCTTCGAGTTGGGCAGTTCGATTCCAACCGCGGACTTGCCCGGAATGGGGGCCAGAATGCGCACACGTGTCGCCTTCATGGCCATGGCCAGGTCGTCGGAAAGGTTGTGAACCCTGTTGACTTTGATGCCCGGAGCCAGTTCGATCTCGTAACGCGTGATAATCGGACCGGGGTTGACCTGGACCACCTTTCCCTGCACGCCGAAGTCGTTGAGCTTCTCTTCGAGTATGCGTGAATTCTCGATCAACTCCTCTTTTGAGATGTTCTCCGATACCGAGGGAGGCTCCTTGAGAATGTCCAGCGGAGGAAAGCGGTAGGGCTCGTAGTCGATCTGTTTGATTTCCTTTTTCGCCTCCACGCCGGCAATGATCGGGATCGATTTGGTGGTGGGCTCCGAAGACCCGGTCGGCTCTTCAGGCGTTTCCGGTTCTCCGGTTTCAGGGACTTGCTCCAAAACCGGCGTTTGCGGGGTCTCGGCCTCCTGCTGCGCTTGCAGGCGCTTTCGCTTCTCCGCCGCCGTTTCCGCCTGCGGCTTTGGAGCCGGTTCGGGTTTCTCTGTTTCCGAAGGTTCGGCGGCCATGATTTGGGGGGTCATACCGCTCTTCTCGCGAATGAACTCCTGCTGCTTCTCCTCCAGCCGCCGGCGTTCATCGCCTTGTCGCGTCCTCTCCTGAGCGCGAATCAAATCATCGTTCAATAGGGGTTTCGGTTCGCGGCGCCTTCGTGCGGCAGGACCGCCCCGGCCGCTTTCTTCAGGTTCCCACCGTTCCGAAAGCTCCTCGCGGAAGTCCGAAAACAGGTCCTTTAAAGCCTGGAGGGCCAGCGAGAAATGCTCGAGGCGCAACTGGGCTCCCCAGAGGATCGTAATGGCCATCGCGGAGATCGTCACAAAATACGGGCCGAATGCGCCGGTCCCAAACAGGGGAAGATAAATGAACCGGGCAATGAAGACGCCAATGGTTCCGCCTCCGCCCAGGAACATGCCCGGCGCGGGAACCCGGCGCACAATATTGACGCTTAAAAGGCCGCTGACCTCAAGGAAAAGGAGCACGAAGAAAACAATTTTGCGCAGCGAGGGTCCACCACGAATACCACGGAAGCGGCGCAACCCGGCGGCAAAAAGAATGAAGGGGACAAGAAAAGCGGCCAAAGGCCCTCCGGCGCCAACCAGCGCCTGCGCAAGAAGGACCCCGAAGTAGGGACCCAGCAGATTTTCGGGGCCTTGCGCAATCCGCGCGCAAAGAGCTACCAGGACCAAAGCGGCCAGCGCAATCAGCAGAAGCCCCTGCACTTCCTTGGCCAGCCTTCCCTCGGATTTCGACTTGCTTTTCTTTGCGTTCTTCTTTGCCATGCTTAGTCCTTCATACGGTATACAAACCGCTTTTCAAGATCATAAAGGGCAAACCGGATTTCCTTAAATCTCTCCGCGGCGTTGGAGTCCAGCAGTTTTGCGTATTCCTCCATCACCCGCGCGGCCTCCTGGCAGCGCTTGAAGTTCGCGGCCGCGACACTGCGCAGGGACGACCGGGCCCGTTCGCTTACATTGGACGGTTTGCCGATATCACCGCCGCTGTTGCGTGCGGCCAGCAGCCCCTCTTCCGGAATCCCGGACAGCGCGGACCGCAATTGGTGGCGAAGCGCCTTGAGGCGGCGCGTCAGCCTGGGGCTGTTCTCCACAAAACGGACATATTCTTCCAGTGTGCGCAAACCCTCGCGCAGCCTGTTGGCGTTGGCGTCCAGAATCCGCAGCAACCCGGAAGACTCAACCGCGGAGCACTGTGATACGGCCCCTTCTCCAGGCCGGGACCGAGGTTGTCGTGTCGACCTTTGCACAAACCTCCACATCCTTCTTCAAGCCGAGGCCGGCCAGGTAAAGGCCATGCTCCGCCCCGGCGAGCAAGGCCGGTATTTTCGATTTCCACTGCTGAAACAAAGCCGCGCAGGCCACGGCCGGATCATTGCAGCTGAATGCAGGCCGATGTTTTCGCAGCACGGCAACAATCAAACCGGCGCAGACCGCATCTTCCAGAGAAAAACCGCCCTCTTTGCCGGCGCACACGATTACGATGTCACGGGGGGTCTTCGCCAGACGACGCGCCACTGCCGATGCGTTTGTCAGAGAGCCGATCAGCATTTCCCGGGCCGGCTGGGCCCAGCGCACGGCCTTTGTGCCGTTGGTCGTTGCCATGACCAGGCGCTTGCCTTTCACGGCGGACCGGGTAAATTCAAGCGGCGAATTCCCCAATTGAAAACCCGGGATTCGCAAGCCGTTGCGCTCGCCACACAGGAGGACCTGTGCCCCCAATTTGCGGCGGAGAAGCCGCGCCTGGGGAATGGATGCCGCGGCCCAAATTTCACGCGCCCCGTTGTCCAGAGCCGAGATCATGCTGGTTGTCGCGCGAAGGACATCGATCACCACTGCGGTTTTCCTGTGGAGCTCGGCGGGTTGGCGCAGGGCGGGATATGGAAAAACATCAACGCGCACGCGAGAAAGATAGCTAAATCCGGGTCAAAGCGGCAATGTTGTGAGTTGAAAATCAGGAATCGCGTATCGGGCGCGCCATACCCTCCTGTCCCTGTGATTCTGCTTTCCTGCTTTGTAACTATTCTGGGAGGTCATTTCGAGCGCACGCGAGAAATCTTTCATGGTGCGGATGCAAAGATTTCTCCTCGAAGACTCGTCGAAATGACAACTCACCCTGGTTTGGCGCCGGAAGCTGAATAGCTATCCTGCTTTTACCCTGCGCTCACAACTCCCGACTCACTACTCACAACCTCTTGGCTGGGAGCGCCTTGACAAGAAACCGGTCAACAGCTATTCTTAAAGTGAATCAGAGCGCATGCTACAGAGCGCTCAGGCCGACCGCGTTTGCCCAGAGTGCTTCGCAACCGGCGTGGAAACCACGCAGCCTGGGCCGGAAACCGCAAGCGGCTGGGCCTTGGGGTTGGAAGCTGGAAAGCCCGGTGGCACGTGCGGGAAAGCGGGACGCAATGTCCGATAATGTGAGAATTCTTGTCGTTGATTCACGCGAAGGGCAGGCCTCAACAATCTGCAATGCCTTTCAGCAGAAAGGCGTTACAGCCTACCGCGCCCCCGATATTCGCAAGGCCTTTCGCATTTACCGCAAAGAAACACCGCAAATCATTCTGCAGACCATCAACGAGCAAAACATAGAAATATCCCTTCGGTTCCTGGAACGCGTGAAGTCCATCGATCTCAATACGGTATTCATTATCCTCAGCGCGACGCCCTCGCTGCACTCGGTCATCCGCGCATTAAAGGCGGGGGCCTCGGACTACCTGCCGGAGCCGGTCAACCTGATCGAGCTGGAGCACAAGATCAATCTGGTGCTGGACCGAAAGCGCGTGCAGCGCGAGAATACGATTCTCTCGGAACTGGCCGCTCTGCACGGTGTGACTCTTTCGTTTTTTGCCACGCACCGCAAGGACGCGCTGCTTCCGCAGATTCTGGATGCCTGCCTGCGTATCACCAAATCTGAAATCGGCAGCATTCTGCTTTGGCAGGATTCGGACTCGCAGCTTCAGCCCGTGCTCTATAAGGGACCCCGACCGCTGATGCTGAAAAGAAAAAACACGGATTTCATCCGGCGGCTGGGCGAATGGTCTTCGATGAACAACCGGTCACTTCTTGCGGTGGAAGGACGGGTTCAGTCGCGCACCAGCATTGCGGACTGCCCGGACTTCGATTACAGCCTCCTGTGTCTTCCCTTCCATGCCGCCGAGCGGCGCTTCGGCAGTATTATACTGGGCCGCCGCGGCGGAGCCGGGCCGTTTACCGAAAACGATCTGCGCGTGGCCGAAGTCCTCGTGGGCCAGGCCTCGATCGGCTTTGGCAATGCGCAAAGCTACGAAATGCTCTCGGACCGGATCGAGAATCTCCGCGAAATTCAAACCTTCGCCGAAAGCCTGATGCGACTCACCGAGCGAGGCCAGATCCTTGATTTCGTGCTGGCCAGTCTTCTGCGCGCCTTCGGAGCGGAAATCGCGGGCGTACTGGCGCCGGTCAAGCGCCGCTACGAACTTCATTTGAGCTCGATTAAAAAGCTGTCGTTTTCCTTTACCGAGAATATCATCGATACCATTCTGGGCGGATTGACGCAGAATCTTCGCGTTCCCCGCGGCCGCGTGCGAACCATTCACCGCATGGCCGCAATCTCCAAGCAAAGCTTTCTTCAGCAGCGCCTGAGCCGGCACTCGTCGTTCCTCATCTGCCCGCTGCGAAACGGAGAGGAGTGGGTCGGCGCGCTCTACATCGGCAGCAGCCGCAAGGATGCCTTCGACACCAATACGCGCGACCAGTTGTCCTCCGTTGCCCGGCAAACGACAATTGCCCTGACCAATGCCCGGCTTTATGAAGAGACGCGGGAAAACCATTTGCGAACAATCAAAGCCCTGGCCATCGCTGTCGACGCCAAGGACAAATACACGCGCGGCCATTCCGAGAATGTCATGAAATTCGCAATGGCCATCACGGAGGAAATGGGAATTATCGATGCGAGAATCAACGAGGATGTGCAAAATGCGGCCCTGCTTCACGACATCGGCAAGATCGGCGTTCCGGGCACCATTCTCAATAAGCCGGGTAAGCTGACGGCCGACGAATTTAACGACGTCATGAAGAAGCATGTCATTTTGGGCGCCAGTATTGTGCAGGAGATCCCCTTCCTAAGCGAGCTGGTCCCGCTTGTCCTGCATCACCATGAACGCTACGATGGACAGGGCTATCCTCACAACCTGAAGGGCGACGCCATTCCGGTTGGCGCGCGTATTCTGGCCGTGGCGGATTCCTTCGAGGCCATGACCAGTAATCGGCCCTACCGCAAAGCACTGTCACGCACCGAAGCCGTCGATCAGTTGACCCGCAACAAGGGCACCCAGTTCGATCCGTTTGTGGTGGACGTGTTCCTGACCGTGCTCACAAAAAAATTTCCCGACAATGTCACCGAGAACGCCTGATCCGTACCGAGGAAATCGGACCGGATCACAGGATAATTCCCGTATCGTGTGGAGCGCCCAAAAGCCACACGGCCGGCGAAGGCCGTTGTCGCTTGACGTGATATTGCGCAGCGCCAACTCGCGACAGACGCTCTCTTGATAGGCCGATTCCCGCAACCTCGGCCGCAACGCCTTGTGAATCTCGATGGCGGCTTCAATCATCCGATTCACAATTTCGTTCAATCCTTCCTCGTGCCCTTTGTGCCTCCGTGGTGAATAATGATGAAAATGGTTATACCGGACAAAATTGAAATTAGATTAAGGAGAAGTACAACTCAGACCAAACCGAAAGGAAGCGATGCGACCTATGGAAGATTTCACAAAAGATGACACGTGGCGGATTTTCCGCATCATGGGGGAGTTTGTCGAAGGTTTCGAGGCTCTTTCCAAGGCAGAAAATTGCGTGACCGTTTTCGGGTCCGCGCGCACAAAGAAAAGCCATCCATACTATAAGCTGGCCGTGAAGGTCTCCCGCCTATTGAGCTTGCGGGGTTACAGCATCATTACCGGAGGCGGGCCTGGTATTATGGAGGCCAGCAACAAGGGAGCGTTCGGCAACCACGGCAAGTCGATCGGCCTCAACATCCAGCTTCCGTTTGAGCAGGTTCCCAATCCCTACCAGAATATTGCCATTTCATTTCGCTACTTCTTTGTCCGCAAGGTTATGTTCGTCCGTTATGCCAAGGGATTCATCTTTTTCCCAGGCGGCTTTGGTACCTTGGACGAAATGTTCGAAAGCCTGACATTGATTCAGACCAAGAAGATTCATCCGGTTCCCATCGTGTTCATGGGAAAGCGCTACTGGAAAGGCTTGCTTCGATGGATGCGTGAAGTGATGCTTGCCGAACGCAATATCAGCCCGGAGGACCTGGATATATTTCTCGAAACGGATTCGGCCGAGGAAGCCGTTGACTATGTAGTGAATTTTAACCGCAGATTGCCCAACAATTAGGGGAGCGTTTTTATGACCTCGCGAACCGGATTTGAGTTATAAGCGCATAAAGTTAAGTTTTCTCTTGACAACTTTTTATTATTAGACTATTATATTAAATGAAATGATCATCAAAAAAGAGACGCGGCATTTTAACAAGAACATCCATAATTTTTTGTTTTGGGACTGAAAGCGGCTTCTTGAGAGCCGCTTTCTTATTTAGTAGCCCTGAAGGAGGTGAGGTCTAGGATGGCAGCAAAGAAAAAAGCAGCGAAGAAACCCGTAGCGAAGAAGAAAGCGGTAGCGAAGAAAAAAAAGAAGTAAGCCGCGCGGATTCTTAAGAACAAAACGGAAAAATGCGAACCATTTTTCCGTTTTTTATTTTGTGCCTTCGATAGCTGAGAGTACGCAGTAGCCCATGGCAAAAACCAATCACAGAATGTAAGCCAAAGGCCGGATGAAGAACAGGTTTTCTCTCGTTTTCCCTCTGTGATCTCAGTGGTTTCAAGCTCCTTCTAAGAAACGTGAATAGTTCGCCGAAAAAGCAATGGGCCGGTCTAGGACCGGCCCATTTGCATTTTGTCAACCCGCACAATGCGGTTGAGACGCTAAAAAATCGACGCGGCGTTGCGCAGCAACGGCGCCAGAACCAGCGAAACCACGGACATCAGCTTGATGAGGATGTTCATGCTGGGACCCGACGTGTCCTTGAACGGATCGCCCACCGTGTCGCCCACGACGGCCGCTTTGTGCGGATCGCTTTTCTTGCCGAAACCGGTTAGATTTCCAGCCTCGATGTATTTCTTGGCATTGTCCCAGGCCCCGCCGGCATTGGCCATCATCAGCGCAAGCGAAACACCCACAACCGTGGCGCCGCCCAGAGCTCCGCCAAGCGCTTCTTTACCCAGGCCGAAGCCGATGAGCACGGGAAATACCACAGCCGAAAGGCCGGGGATGATCATTTTGCCGATTGCCGCTTTGGTGGCAATGTCAACGCAGCGACGCGTATCGGGCTTGCCGGTCCCTTCCATGAGGCCCGCGATCTCCCGGAATTGGCGGCGTACTTCCTCGACCATCGCAAAAGCCGCGGTTCCCACGGCGCGCATGGTGCTTGAAGCAACGAAGAAAGGCATGAGTCCGCCCAGAAACGTGCCGATCACAACCCGCGGATTGGTCAAATCGATCACCTTGACGCCCGCGGCCAGCGCGTAGGCCGCATACAGGGCCAAAGCCGTAAGAGCGGCCGAGCCAATGGCAAAGCCTTTGCCAATGGCCGCCGTCGTGTTGCCCAGCGAATCGAGGCTGTCGGTGATCTTGCGGGTGCCTTCGCCCAGCCCGCTCATCTCGCTGATCCCGCCGGCATTGTCGGCGATTGGTCCATAGGCGTCAACCGCCATGGTCACGCCAATCGTTCCCAGCATGCCAACGGCCGCTAACGCAACGCCATACATTCCGGCAAATTTATAGCTCAGTCCCATGGCCAGGCAGATTCCGATCACCGGAAGAATAATGGACTGCATTCCAATGGCCAGACCATTGATAATTACGGTAGCCGGCCCGGTCTTGCTCGATTCAGCGATATCGCGCACGGGCTTGGCCGAGGTGTAATATTCCGAAAGAATTCCAATTGCGATGCCAATAATGCATCCTGCCGTCACCGCGTTGGCAAACCGGGACTCAATTCCCAGCTTCGAGGCCATGACATAGGTCAGCCCAATCATGACCGCGGCGGCAATCCAGGACGAAAGCCGCAGGGCCAGCGGCGGATTGAGCCTCTGAAGAATCTTGATGGAAGCAACAGCCACCAGGCTTCCAATGAGGCCCACGGCTGCGATACCAATGGGAAATACGGCGAAGGAAGCCCGGCTCGCTTCAATTGCGGCTCCGGAAACGGCTGCGGTGGTGGCGGTGGTTGCAGCCAGCGCGATTGTGGCCACGACACTTCCCACGTAACTCTCGTAGAGATCGGCGCCCATACCGGCAACATCGCCCACATTGTCGCCCACATTATCGGCAATCACGGCCGGGTTGCGCGGATCGTCTTCCGGAATTCCGGCTTCCACTTTGCCAACAAGGTCGGCGCCCACGTCAGCCGATTTGGTGTAGATGCCACCGCCCACGCGCATGAACAGCGCGATCGAGCTGGCACCCATGGCAAATCCATTCAGGATTGCCAAATACGTCATATCGCCGCCATAGCGCTTCATAATGAAATAATAAAGACCGCCAAAACAGATGAGGCCGATGCTGGCCACAGCCAATCCCATAATGGCGCCGCCGTTAAAGGCCATGCTCAAAGCCTTGGCCATGCCGCTTCGGTTGGCCGCGGCCGCGGTGCGTACATTGGCTTTGGTGGAGGCCGACATGCCAATGATTCCGCACAACATGGAACTGAGGCCGCCCAAGGCATAGGCAATGGCCGTTTTTAGTCCGAATCCATCAATTCCCGGCTGCTTCAGAAAAACAGCCAGAAGAATGAAGACGACCACAATGAAGCCGAACACATACATGAATTGACGACGCATGTAGGCCATTGCGCCCTCGCGAATCTGGGCCGCAATTCCTTGCATTTTTTCATTGCCGGCATCCTGCCGGGAGACGAAAGCGTAGATCGCAATGATGACTACGCCGCCGATCACTCCCATCCAGGGCGCCAGCATGGCCAAACGATCCATGCAGACCTCCTCTTTTAGGAAAGAAATTCTGATCCGGTTTTTTGCGATCTCAATATAGAATGTGAGCCGGTGCGTTTCAACCCATGACCGTGCAGGGCCTATGGCAAATTGGCATCCGCTTTCCCGGCAGAACCCATAAATCTCTCGACTTGAGCGCATACATTTTTGTAACTTCATGGGTCGCAAATAAGGAGCAGATCTGAGCACGAATAAGGACAGCCGGCCGGATTCCGGCGGAGACAATCTTGCTCCGGTCGTTGATGAGGTTGGCAGCCGCCTCATTCCCACGATTCTGGACACCACGGCTGGCTTGGTTGCGGTGGCGGGAGAAAATGGCCGCCTGCTGATATTCAATAAAGCCTGCGAGCGGATGTTGGGATATGCCCTTCACGAACTCAGGGACAAGCCCTATTGGGAGATCCTGATTCCCCCGGACGAGCAATCGAATCTGGCGGAGCGGGCGCAGAAGTTCAGGGATGCCTCCGTGGCCAGTGAATACGAAGGGCACTTGGTGGCCAAAGATGGGACGCGCCGGTTTATCCGGTGGACGATTTCGGTGGTTCGGGACGCAGCCTGCAATGAAAAGCTATATATCGCAACCGGCATTGACATAACCGAACGCAAGGAAAAAGAGCAGCAGATACGGGACCTGAATGAATACCTAGAGCAGCGCACGGCTGAATTGACGCTGGCCAACCGCGAGTTGGAGATGTTCGCATACTCGGTCTCGCGCGATTTGCGGGCACCCCTGCGCGCCATGACCGGCTTCAGTCAAATCCTTCAGGAGAACTACGGAACGGTTCTGGATGAAGCGGGACGGGATTATCTGCGCCGGATTGTCGTCTCGGGCAAGAAACTGGGGCAGCTGATCGATGACCTTCTCAGCCTTTCGCACGCGACCCGGCGGTCCATTCGAAGAGCGCCAACGGATTTGAGCGCAATGGCCCGTTCGATTGCAGGCGAACTCCGCGGCGCCAAGCCGCAGCGCAAGGCGCAGATCGCCATTCAGGACGGAATTGCGGTCGGCGCCGATCCGGCCATGATGCGCAGCGTTCTGGAGAATCTTCTGAGCAATGCCTGGAAGTTTACGGCACCGCGGCCCGAAGCCCGTATTGAACTCGGCTGCCGGCCAGAGAAGAATCGCACGCTATGCTGGGTCCGCGACAATGGCGTTGGTTTCCCCGCCGATCGGGCAGACCTGTTGTTTAAGCCCTTTGGCCGGCTTCATCCGGAAAAGGACTTTCCGGGAACGGGAATCGGCTTGGCCATTGTCCGCAGCATTGTGGAGCGCCACGGCGGCCACGTACGGGCCGAGTCTGTGCCGGGCCAGGGCGCGACATTCTATTTTCTTCTATAGAGAGGAGCGCGAATGCCAGAAGGTAAAGTCGTTCTGCTGGTCGAAGACAATCAAGACGATACGGCCCTGACGGCTCTAGCGCTTCGCAGAAGCCCTTTGGCCATCGATCTCCGGTTTGCGGAAGATGGCGAAAAAGCCCTGGACATTCTGGATGCGCCCAATGCTCGTTTCGATCTGATACTTTTGGATTTGAAACTGCCGGGTCTGGATGGCGCTGACGTGCTGAACCGCATCCGCCAGAGCCTCAACACCCGCTACGTTCCGGTGGTCGTTCTTACCTCTTCCGACCTCGCATCGGATATTGAGCGCGTCCACCAACTTGGCGCCAACAGCTACGTGCGAAAAAGCCTGGACTTCGGCGACTTCGTGAAGGAAGTGGACATGATTGTCCATTATTGGCTTACCCTGAACCGGGCGCCGTAAGCGGTTGTGGGACGGAATTCGTGAGTTGTAGTGAAAGACAAAGACATTTCCTGCCGCTCCAAATTCCGTATTATTCACCATAATGACATAGAGGACACCGAGAAGAGCTGCTTCATAGTATTTTGCCGGCAACACCACCGATCAAGACTAGGCTATTTTTCAATATCTCTTCGTTATTTCGCTCAATCCTATCTCCGTGGTGAATACCTGTATTCCCTGTTCTATCCCTAAGAGTATTTTCCTGGCATGGTCCAAATCCGAATTGCTTCCCAGGCCGGTTTTTGCATGGGCGTGCGCCGCGCGGTGAATCTTACCTTGGAGGAAAGCAAAAAATATAAAGGCCGTCTTCAAACTCTGGGCGCCCTCATCCACAACCCACAGATCGTGGACCTTCTTGAAAAGCGGGGCATCCGCGCGATCCCCTCACCGGATGGGGTCGAGAAGGGCAAAGTGATCATCCGTGCCCATGGCGTGCCGCCCGGCATAATCAAGGCGCTTAGAGCCAAGGGCGTCGAGATTCTGGATGCGACGTGTCCGCATGTGGCCCGCATTCATCGCATCATCCAAAAGCATTCCGGCCAGGGTGATGACATCGTGATCGCGGGTGACCAGGGGCATGCCGAGGTAACGGGGCTTGAGGGCAGCGCCAACGGAAAAGCTTGCGTCATCAGTTCGGTTGCCGAGTTGGACGCTCTGCCCGCGCTGCGCAACCCCTGCCTGGTTGCGCAAACGACCCAGTCCGTGGCCCAATTCAAGGAAATTGCGGATCGCATGCGGGCCTTATATCCCAATGCGAGCGTCTATGATACAATCTGCCGCGCCACCGAGGACCGGCAGTCGGAAATCATTGCGCTGGCGGCCCGCTCCGATCTCACGCTTGTCGTGGGCGGCAAAAGCAGCGCCAACACCCAGCGGCTGGTGGAGGTCGCCCGAAAGGCGGGTTCGCAGGCAATGTCGATCGAAGACGAGAGCGAGCTTCCGCCCGACATTCTCAAGGGTAAAAAGACGGTTCTGGTTGCGGCCGGCGCCTCGACGCCCACGTGGATGATCCGGCGCGTGGCCGTCCACCTGAAAAAAATGGATTATGAAAACCGATCCCGGATTCTTCGTTGGATCGTGCGCGGCACCGAGCTTCTCTCCAGCGCCTATCTGGGCCTGGGGTTCACGGCAGCGGTTTTGGCCCTGGCTGTGTGGAGCGCCGCGGGCGTGCCGCTTCTGCGGCCGGCGCACCTTTGGATTGTCTTCAGTTACATCCTGGCCATGTATGCGCTCAACCACCTTACCAACATCGAGGCAAACCAGCTTCAGGAGATCTTTAAACGCGAGCCTATCAACCGTTTTCGCCGGGTCTATATTGCAATGGCCGTGGGCGCCCTGCTTTCGGCGTTTCTGCTAGCGTTTCGCCTGAATTTTTCCTCCATTCTCTTCGTGGCCTTTTGCGAAGCGGCCGGCATCGTATACAACCTCCGCATCTTCCCCCGCCGGCTGGCGCGGGCGATCCGGCGCGAACGGATCAAGGACATCCCGCTCTCGAAAGACCTGGGCATTTCCCTTGGATGGACCTCGGTGATTGTTCTGCTACCACTGTTAAGTGCTCCACCGCATTCCGTCCCGGTTCTCAAAGCGGTCTGGGTGGGGATGATCGTTGCTGCGGTATCGTTTCTGCATGCACTATTGCACGATCTGCAGGATTTGCAGAGGGACCTGTTTGTGGGCCGCGAAACCATTCCCATTCATTTGGGACGGCGCAAGACCTGGCGGGTGGCCAACATTCTCAACTCGTTTGTGCTGGCGGCCCTGGTCTCCGGAATTTTGCTGGGGTTTTTGTCCCCGCACGCCTGGATGCTGGTGGGACTGCCGGCTGTGCTCTGGATCCTTCTGGTCCTGGACCACAAGGAAAAACTGGATCGGTTCACCGATCTTAAGCCGATGGCGGACCTGCTCATCAGCGCGGTTTCGCTAGCCGCCTTCGGGCTGATGATTCTGGCCGACGCGATCCGGCCGGTGGCGGAGATGGTGCGATAAAGCGGGAAAAGACGGGAGACGAGAGCCGGGAGCCAGAGACAAAGCAAACAAAAATCGTAAACTATTCACATTTCTAAAAAGAACTATGAAACCACAGAGCAACACTGAGGTCGGAGAAGAGGACACAGAGAGGGGAAATAACTTTTTCCGGCGCGGTGCGCCCCAAAAAGATTTCCCTCTGTGCTCTCATCCTCACCTCGGTTTTCTCTCTGTGGTTTCATGAAAACCTGTGTAGTTACCAAAAATCGAAAAAACAAGAACGGGAATCCCTTGCGACCCCACATCTTACGCCAAGACAAACCCTGGCTCAATGCTTATACTCTGTATTTTGCTCCTGCTTTTTCTCCCTACTCCCGTCTCATCGCTCCCATCTTCTCCTATGCCCAGCTGATCAGGTTCGTTTCGAACTTGTTGATCAGGTAGCGATGGCGGGGCAAGACCCGGAAAGCCAGTCCCTGCTGGCCGCTGGTGAAGAAATGCAGCCGTGCCGAGAAAGTACACGTCCGGCCGACGGCCGCGCCCGCCGGCTGCAGGGCAACGATTTTGGTCCGGATGATATTGCCCAGCGAATCCTGCGGGCCATAACAGACTTCGACAAGAACATCCTGCGGTGCGATTTCGCCCAGGCTGATCCGCACCGAGATTTCGCGCTCCTCGCCGACAATGACCTCGCCCAGCTCGTCGGGATCGATCTTTTCAATGCGCAGGCCCGACCAGCGTTTAGCCATCCCCTCTTTCCACTCGGCCAGCTCGCGGGCGACCTGCATATTCTCGGCGGTCATGATCCCGTATTGGCCCAAGGCGGGAAAGTAGAACTGCTGCGCGTATTCCGAGACCATGCGGCCGGTGTTGAACACGGGCGACAGGGTGCGCAGAGCGTTTTTCATCCGCCGAATCCATTCGCGGGGAATGCGATCCCGACCGCGGTCGTAGAAGCGCGGAACGATTTCCTTCTCGAGGAGATCGTAAATGGCGCTGCTTTCGACGTTGTCCTGCTCTTCGCGGCTGCTATATTGTTCGCCGCTGCCGATGTTCCAGCCGTTGTCGCCATTGAAACCCTCGCACCACCAGCCGTCGGGAATGCTTAAGTTCAACACGCCATTGACGCTGGCCTTCATGCCCGACGTGCCGCTGGCTTCCATGGGGCGAAGCGGCGTGTTGAGCCAGACATCGCAACCCTGGACCAGGTAACGGGCCACATTGATGTTGTAGTCCTCGAGAAAAACAATGCGGCGGCGGAATTCGTCGCGCCGGGCCAAATGAATGATCTGGCGGATCAGGTCTTTGCCTTCGTTGTCGCGCGGGTGCGCCTTTCCCGCAAAGATGATTTGCGCCGGACGATCGCGGTCGTTGAGAATGGCGGCCAGGCGCTGCGGGTTGCGGAAAAGAAGCGTGGCCCGTTTGTATGTGGCAAACCGCCGGGCAAAGCCGATGGTCAGCGCATTGGGATCGAGGACCTCGGCGGCCTGGTCCAGTTCGGTTCGCGAAGCGCCCCGGTTGAGCAGCTGATCGCGCAGCAACCGGCGCGTGATCGCCACCAGGCGCTCGCGCCGGCGTTCGTGGGTGCGCCACAATTCCTCGCCCGGGATGTTTTCGACCTTTCGCCAAATCTCGGCCTCGTGAATGGCCCGCACCCACTCGCTCCCCACATAACGGTTGTAAAGACCTGCCAAATCCCATGAAATCCAGGAGGGAATGTGAACGCCGTTGGTGATGGCGCCAATGGGAATTTCTTCCAGGGGCACCTCGGGCCAAACGGCCTGCCACATGGCCCTGGAAACCTCGCCGTGCAACTTGCTGACGCCGTTGGAGCGGCCCGAGAGCCGCAGGGCCAGCACGGTCATGCAGAAGAACTCGTTTTCATCTTTGGGGTTTTGGCGGCCCAGGCCCAGGAACTCCTTGCGGTCCAGCCCCAGTTGCGGGTAATAGGAGCCGAAATAGCGGTCCATCAGATCCACCGGGAACACATCATTTCCGGCCGGCACCGGCGTGTGCGTCGTGAAGACGTCTCCGGCCGCCACGGCCTCGCGGGCAACGGCAAACGAACAGCGCGCCCCGAGCATGATCCGCCTTACGCGCTCCAGTCCCAAAAATGCGGCATGGCCCTCGTTCATGTGGCAGACCTTCGGCTGAATGCCCAGGGCATCCAGAGCCGTGATTCCTCCAATTCCCAGCATGATTTCCTGGCGAATGCGCATGTCCCGATCGCCGCCGTACAGCTTGGCCGTGATCTCCTTGGCCAGCGGGCTGTTGCCGGCGATGTTGGTGTCGAGGAGAAAAAGGGAAACCCGGCCCACGCTGATACGCCAAATCTGGGCCTTGACGGTTTCTTCGGGGTAGGCCACCTGGATCAGAATGGGATGACCGCTTTTATCCATCTCGATGCGCGCCGGCAGATTGTAAAAGTCCACGTCCGGGTCCGTCTCCTGCTGCCATCCATCGGGATTGAGGTACTGCTTGAAGTAGCCATCGCGATACAGCAGTCCCACGCCAACCAGGGGAAGTCCCAGGTCGCTGGCCGATTTCATGTGATCGCCCGAGAGCACGCCCAGGCCGCCCGAGTACACGGGAATGGCTTCGGTCAGGCCGAACTCGAACGAGAAATACGCGATCGTGGGCTCTTTGGAGTGAAACTCGGGAAAACGCACCGAGCTTTTCGTGTATTGCTGGAAGTGCGCCCATGTCCGTTCGAGATGGTCCCGGAAACCCTCGTCGTCGGCCAACTGGTTCATCCGCTCCTGGCTCACCTTGCCCAGGAGATCGACCGGGTTGTGATTGGTGCTTTCCCAAAGGTCCATATCGATGCGCCGGAAAAGGTCCAGGGCATCCTGGTTCCAAAAGAGCCAGAGGTTGTAGGAAAGATCACGCAACCGCTCCAGCCTATCCGGAATGCGGGGAATTACGGTAACCGTCCTAACAATTCGCTTTGCGTTTCGGTCCATGGGAGGCTCCTCGTAGGTAAAAGTCAAAGGACAGAGGTCAGAATCCGGAAAGCATTAGAAAGCGGACACGGCATGCCGTGTCCCTATGCATCCCGATCTCACCGGTTATTGCCTAGTCAACCCAAAACTTCCAGTATATGGGCCGGTTCTTTAAACGGGTCCAGTTCAACATAATTGCGTTCGCCGGTCCAGGTAAAGACCTGGCCGGTGATGACGTCTCGCACCCGGTACGGCTTTGCGGCGTCCAGGCCAAGTTCGTCCAAGGGCAGATAGATCCAGGAGTTGTGTGTTTGAAACGGGTCCAGGTTGATCGCGACCAGAACGCGGTTCCGCTTGTCCGGCGTTGATTTGCCGTAAAAGAGGATGTGTTCACTTTCGGCCTTGTAGAAGCGCAGGTTGTCGTATTCCTGCAGGGCCGGGTTGTCGCGCCGACAAGCGTTGAGCTTCGTGATATAATCCTGGATATTGCCGGACCGGTCCCAGTCCCAGACCCGGTATTGGTATTTCTCCGAATCGGCGTATTCCTCGCGGCCCGGAAGCGCCCGGTTCTCGCACAATTCAAACCCGCTGTAAATGCCATACACGGACGACAGGGTCGCGGCCAGCGCGGCCCGGATCTTGAAGGCGGGCCGCCCTCCCTTCTGCAGGTAGAACGGCAGGATGTCGGGCGTGTTGGCAAAGAGATTTCCCCGGTAGAAATCGCTTTCCGGCGGCGTGGTTAGCTCGGTGAAATACTCCGCGAGTTCGGCTTTCGTGTTGCGCCATGTGAAATAGGTATAGGATTGGGAGAATCCCGCTTTGGCCAGGGCCTTCATCACCCTGGGCCGGGTGAAGGCTTCGGCCAGGAAGAGAATTCCGGGGTGAACCTTATGCGTTTCCTCAATGAGCCATTCCCAAAAGTGAATGGGCTTGGTGTGGGGATTGTCCACACGGAAGATCGAAACACCCTTCTCGATCCAGAAGAAAATGACGCTGCGAATCTCTTCCCACAGCGCGGTATTGAATGGGATCTCGAAATCGAACGGATAAATATCCTCGTATTTCTTGGGAGGATTCTCGGCAAACTTGATCGTTCCGTCCGGCCGTTTGCGGAACCACTCGGGATGTTCTTTCACATAGGGGTGGTCGGGCGAGCAGTTCAGAGCGAAATCAAGCGCAATTTCAAAACCCATTTTCCGGGCTTTTGCCGCGAACCGCTCAAACGCGGGCAAGCCGCCCAGGCTCGCCTCCACCGCTTTATGGCCGCCCTGCTCATTGCCGATCGAGAAGGGGCATCCCGGGTCCTTGGGCCCGGCTTTGAGCGAATTGTTGGGCCCCTTGCGGTTTGTGCGGCCAATGGGATGAATGGGCGGGAAGTAGATCACGTCGAATCCCATTGCCTTGATACGCGGCAATTGCGCCTCCACGTCCCGGAAGGTGCCGCTTTTGCCCTCCGTCTTGCCTGCGGACCGGGGAAAGATTTCGTACCAGGCCGCGTAGCGCGCCTGCGGGCGGTCGACCCAGACGCGAAGGACTCTCTCGAATTGCGTTGCAATGCTGCGGTCCGGGACGCGGTTCATAAGTTCGAGAAGTTCCGGCTCTTGAATAAGAAGCGCCTTGCGACCCGGATCGGCTGTTTTGATCTGCTGCGAGAATCCCTGAATCTGTTTGCGAAGGGCGGGCGAAGCGCGGCGGCCGGCCTGGTCCATGATCTGCAGACCCTCCAGAATGTCGCTGTGGATATCCTGTCCGGCGTCGATCTTTTTCTTGGTATCCTGCAACCACGAGGCGAAATGATCGGGAAAGGCTTCGAGGGTGAATTCGTAATAGCCGTTCTCCTCGGCCACAAACCCGGCCGTCCAAAGGTCCAGGCCCGGATTGGCCGGCTTCATGGGAGTCTCGATCCAGTTCTTGGCGCCGGTCTTGCGATGCTTGAGGAGCGCCTGTATGCGTCCGTGGCCATCGCGGAAAATATGGGCCGAGACTTCGACCGTGTCGCCCGCTTCGCGTTTCACGGGATAGCGACCGCAATCGAGCTGCGGCTGCACGTCTTCGATCAGGACATTGCGGACTTCCTGTATGTCCAAGGCTAACCTCCGTGTTTTTCGCGGCAGACGTTCTTTCACGCCCTCGTCAGAACGTTGAATGAATGCCTCTAATATGCATAATGGAGAATCGCGTCACCACGGAAACGATTCAAGTCCGGTTTGCCGTAATGGAGCGATACAGATTCAGGGTCTCCCGGGCAATCACGGGCCAGCCGAACACGGTCGCGGCGCTCCGCCGGCCCTCTTCGGCCATCGCGTCCCGCAGTTTTGGATCGGCCAGCAATCGATTGATCGCCTGCGCCAGGTCAGCGGAAAATTTCGCTGGATTTCGCGGCTCGAAAGGACTCGTCGCAAGCTGGTCCACGGGGACCAGAAGCCCGGTTTTTTCATGCTGCACCACTTCCGGAATTCCGCCCACCGCGCTGGCAACGACCGGGATCCGGCAAGCCATGGCTTCCAGATTGATGATGCCGAACGGTTCGTAGATGGAAGGACAGCAAAACACGGCCGCGTGAGAATAGAATTCCACGATCTGCTTCTTGCTGAGCATTTCCGGGATCCAGAAGACATGGCTGCGGGCGGCCTGCACCTGGGCCACTGCCGCTTTCATTTCCTCGGCGATCTCCTTGGTGTCGGGCGCCCCGGCGCAGAGAACGATCTGCGCGGAGGGGTCGATCTGCGGAATGGCGCGCACCAGGTGAACAATGCCCTTCTGGCGCGTAATGCGTCCCACAAACAGGACATAGGGTTTGCCGGGATCTACGCCGTACTTTCGCACGACCTCGGCGGATTCCACTTTTTTGTATTCGTCCACATCAATGCCGTTATGGATAACCTTGACCTTCTCGGGTGAGATACCCAGGTATTGGACCACATCTTTTTTCGTGCCATGTGATACCGCAATGACAGCGTCGGCAACTTGCGCGGCGGTCCGCTCGACCCAGCACGAGAAATCATAGGCGCCGCCGAGCTGTTCGCGTTTCCAGGGCCGCAGCGGTTCGAGAGAGTGCGTCGTAAGGACCAGCGGGATTCCATAATTGAGCTTGGCCAGGATCCCGCCCAGATGCGTGTACCAGGTGTGGCAATGGACCAGGTTGGCATTGCTGCCGGCTGCATTGAAACTGACGCAACGATACGCAGCGGTAAGGGCGGGCTTCAACTCTTTGGGGCACGAATGGAAAAGGGCCTCCTCAACGCCGAACCCGCTCACCGCAAGCCGGCCCGATTGGCTTTTTTGGCTGCCAAAACAGCGGACATCGACATCGATTTCTTTGGCCAATTCACGCGCGAGGTACTCGACGTGAACTCCGGCGCCGCCGTATACGTTGGGGGGGTATTCGTTGGTGAGGAGAAGTACTTTCAAGGGTCGTTCCGTCCATGGCCCGTCGATGTTCTATGCGCGAAAATCGGGAATCAAAATAATTGTCACCCAGCGGGGTTTCAACGCCATATTGACGGAATTGCGGGATGGGGAACAGATCGGGATTAGGCGAAATTACCCTTTTCGATTTGGTCTTGGCGTTTTCCTTGGGGAAAATGCTACTTTTCCATAACGCGCCACTAGCTCAATTGGATAGAGTTCCTGACTTCGGATCAGGTGGTTGGGGGTTCGAGTCCCTCGTGGCGCAATCTCATTTCCGGCAATCGCCTACGTACTATTATTTTCCGTAGATGCCCCAAACACACCCGACACCTTCGGCCGCCGAACCCCGGCTTTGGGAATACACCGGCGTTATCCACATCCATTCGACCTTCTCGGACGGTACCGGCAATCTCGATGACCTGCTGACGCCGGCCAAACAACTTGGCCTCGACTTCCTGATCCTCACCGATCATATGAATGTCCAGGCCCGGGCCAGCGGCTGGGAAGGCTATCACGATCGCCTGTTGTTTCTGGTGGGGTATGAACACAACGATAAGGACAACCACAATCATTACCTGGTGCTGGGCCGCGGTGTGGAGGTGATCCCTTCGAATTCCGCTCCGGCCTATGTCGCGGAGGCCCGCAAGCGGGGCTATGTCGGTTTTATCGCCCATCCCGAAGAAACGCGAAGCCGCATTGCCATGCTGCCGCCTTATCCCTGGGATGCCTGGGACACGACGGGCTTTGACGGAATCGAAATCTGGAATCTGATGTCCGACTGGGTCGAACAGGTGACCCCGCTTAATTTCGCGATCCGCCTTTTCTTTCCCCGCCGGTTCATGTGTCCGCCATCGCGAAATCTGCTGAAGCGATGGGATGCCTTGACCCGGGAGCGCCGTGTAAGCATTGTGGGCGGGGCCGACGTTCATGCATTTCACTACCGGTTTGGATTTCTGGCCTACACGCTGATTCCCTACAAAGTGGGGTTTCAGGCAATCCGCACGCATCTTCTGCTGGACCGGGCGCTGACCGGCCGGTTCGAAGACGACTCGGCGGCAGTTCTAACGGCTCTGAAAGAAGGTCGGTCTTTTGTCTCGAATTTCCGCCACGGGGATGCCCGCGGGTTCCGGTTCTGGGGCATGGATGCGGGCGCTTTGTTCGGGCCCGGTACCGAGCGGTTCTTCAGGCCGGGCGCCGTTCTTCACGCCAGGGCGCCGCGGCCGGCAACCATGACTCTGTTGCGCGACGGTGTCGAGGTCTTTTCGGCCGGCGAGTCGCTTACGTTCAACGTACGGCAGCCCGGAGTCTATCGCCTGGAAGTCGCGCGGCGGGGCAAGGCCTGGATCTACACAAATCCCATCTGGTTGCGGCAGGCACATGGCGCGGTTTAGCCCACAGCGAATCGGGGTGTCCTTCGCCGACCATCTGTTTCTTTTTCGCATACCCTTGCTGGCGCCGGTCTGGACCGTGTTTCTCTATGGGGCGCTTCTGGGCCGGCACAGCCGCAGTCGTCTTCCCCTGGAGCACGGCATTGCCGCGTTGATCGCAT
>CAYVZU010000009.1:0-62470 GCA_964455935.1 uncultured Fibrobacterota bacterium | reverse complement strand
AACGTCTGGCGAAGTGCGCTTAACCGTGTGTCCATTTTTTCGGGGAAGTATCAGAGCGGGAAACGAAGTACGAAGAGGAATGCGAGAAGGCGAAGAAGGAATGCAAAAGACCCCCAAAGAAAATGAAAGAACTTCCACCGATTTCGGCCAAGGAGTTGGCGGAATTGCCAAAATTGCCAGTGGGTTGGGTGTGGGCAAGACCTGAGCAATTAGCATCACCAACTCCTTATTCTATTGGAATAGGCCCATTTGGGAGTAACCTCAAGGTTAGCGATTATCGCTCGCAAGGAATTCCTCTTGTTTTCGTTCGACACATAACAAGTGGAAATTTCGATATTCATTCGAAATACATTTCGAGTGCAAAATACGGGGAATTGGCTGCGCACTCAGTTTTGCCTTTGGATGTTTTGATAACAAAGATGGGTGATCCTCCGGGTGATTGCGAAATCTATCCTGCCAACCGCAAAGCTGCAATACTCACCGCAGATTGCTTGAAATTCCGCGTGTGGGACGAATTTGTCAACCGCAATTTTGTGAAATTCGCGATAAGAAACGATGTGACGAAACGTCAACTGGCGATAATCACAAAAGGCGTGGCTCAGAAAAAGATTAGTTCTGATAGATTTAAACAAATACTACTCCCATTTTCTGATATTGAGGAGCAGGAAAGAGTTGCTGCCGAAATTGAGGAACGTCATTCCGAAGCAGCCAACCTTGAAAATGTTATTGATGCTGCCCTTGCCAAAGCAGATGCCATGCGTCAAAGCATTCTTAAGCGAGCGTTTGAAGGCAAGCTAACTCAAGCCTGGCGTGAAGAAAACCCGGAATTAGTGAGTGGGGAAAATTCCGCCGAAGCCTTGCTGGCAAGAATTACGGCGGAAAAAAGAAACTCTTCCCAAAACTGCCAATAGCGAAAGCGCTATCACCCGCAAAGGCAAAGGCCGAAAGGTAGAAAAGAAGAAATGACCGCAGAAGCAATCGTATCCAAAGTCTGGAATTTCTGCAACATTTTGAAGGATGATGGTGTTAGCTATGGGGATTACGTGGAACAACTCACCTTCTTGCTGTTTCTCAAAATGGCAGACGAGTATTCAAAACCACCATACAGCCGCGATACTCACATTCCCAAGGCTTACAATTGGCAAAGCCTGGCAGGTAAAACTGGAGCGGGGCTCGAAGCCCATTACATCGAGCTACTTCAAGAGCTTGGCAAAAAAAAGGGAATGCTTGGGCAGATATTCTTTAAGGCGCAGAACAAGATTCAAGACCCGGCCAAACTGTTCAAGCTTATACAGATGATTAATGAGGAATCCTGGGTCATGCTGGGGACCGACGTAAAAGGTGATATCTACGAAGGACTGCTCGAAAAGAACGCTGAAGATACCAAAAGCGGGGCAGGGCAATATTTTACCCCGCGTGCCCTTATCCAAGCAATGGTCGAGTGCATACGACCGGAACCCAAGAAGACAATGGCGGATCCAGCATGTGGAACGGGCGGTTTTTTCCTCGCCTACTATGACTATATCATCAAGGCCAACAAACTCGACAAGGCGCAGAAGGAGTTCCTGAAGTACGATACCTTCACAGGCTGGGAAATCGTCGCAAATACTACGCGTCTCTGCCTGATGAACCTCTTCTTGCATAACATCGGTGACATGAACAGCGAGCCGCCCATAACCCGGAACGACAGCCTGATTTCCGATCCTGGAAAGAGGTTCGATTACATCCTAACAAATCCGCCTTTTGGAAAAAAGAGCAGTACCACTATTACCAATGAAGAAGGGGAACAAAAGAGGGAAGCGTTATCATACAATAGGCAGGATTTCTGGGCAACGACAAGCAACAAGCAACTGAACTTTGTCCAGCACATCCGTACGATGCTCAAAATAGACGGGAAAGCCGCGGTTGTTGTGCCGGACAACGTGCTATTCGAAGGCGGCGCCGGCGAAACCATCAGGAAACGGCTGCTAACAAGCTGTGATGTCCACACCCTTTTGCGACTCCCAACCGGCATCTTTTACGCCCAGGGCGTCAAGGCCAATGTGGTCTTCTTCGACAACAAACCGGCGAGCAAAACACCGTGGACAAAAGAACTTTGGATTTATGACCTGCGGACGAACATTCATTTCACGCTCAAGACCAACCACATGCGCTATGATGATCTTAAGGATTTCGTTAAATGCTACAATCCAGAAAACCGTTTCAAGCGCAAGGAAACCGAACGGTTTAAGAAATTCAAATACGAAGACTTAGTCGCGCGTGACAAAGCGAACCTGGATATATTCTGGCTTAAGGACGAGAGTCTTGGGGATTTGGAGAATTTGCCGGACCCAGACGTACTGGCCACGGAAATAGTCGAGAACCTTGAGGCAGGCCTGGAGAGCTTCAAAGGGATAATTGAAAGCCTGAACGGGAAAGCATAGTCGCTTTTGCCTCGCGGTGACTGCGTCACCGAATTTCGCGCCCTAAGTGGATTCTGTCTACTATAACTACAGCACTAACCAGATAGAAAATGGCGAATTCGTCCTATGGCGGGCACCCGTGAAAACGGGAATGCAAAGGCGAGATCTTGTTGCCGGCAAATGCGTCAGAACAACTTCCGTCCCCACGTGGCGTCGATCTTCAGTTTGAAAACGGGACCTTGTTCGGAAACGCCCGAAACATTTCCCACGTTGTCTTCTGTATAGTAGCCCACCGTGAAGCCCGCGCCCAGAAATGACCGGGGCCGATAGGAGCCCTCCAATCCCAGGGTGAGCGTCTGGTCCACAATGCCGGTGGGGGTCTTTTCGTCGCGGAACCCCAGGTTGCCGCCGTCCGTGACCTCGCCCCAGAATTCGTTGATTCCGCCCTCGCCTTGACGGCGGAACTCCACAAAGGGTTTCCAGGTCATGAAGGGCTTGACTGTCCGCACGGTGTAGGATGCGAAATAATTTTCGAGGTCGCTGTTTGGATAGGCCAGTCCCGTTGTGTAATAGGTGTAGCGCTCGGCTGGGAGCATGGCGTTATAGACGCGGTTGGTCAGCTTCGTGAATTCCAGTGTGAGGTAGCGATCGGGTCCAAAAACAGGGCTGGGCCAGAACAGGTCCGCGCCTGCCATGCCGCCCATGGCCGGCGGTTCCAGATCGCCGCCGTCTTCATTGTCGACCTGGAAATCGTCGATCATAACCTGCATCCGGAGATTGACCTTCGGATGAACCCATTCCGCATCAAACCCAATAAGACTGTTGCCGTCTTCCTGATAGAGCAGTTGATTGTTCATCTGTTCCAGAAAATACAGGCCAACGGGATTTAGGTATTTCAGCGAGTAGTCCCGGCCGGTTCCCTGGTAGAGAATTGACTCGAACAGGCCCAAAGCCAATCCGCGGCCCAGGTCCACATCCAGCCGGTGCAATGTCAGATAGCGATGGCTCTCGCCGTGGCGATCCAGTTCGGCAATGATCTGCGCCAGCCGCAGCCTGCGCCAGTGGAACAAAAAAAAGAGCTGGTCAAACGAAAAGGCCTGGTCGCCCAGGATCAGACTTTGCCGGCCAAAGGGACCCCATATCCAATTCAACCGGCCCAATCCGGCGGTAAACCCGGCCCAGTCCGTCTTCAGATATAAATCGCTCATACGCACCGAGGCGGCCCGGTCCTGCTTCCATGGATACAGCGAATGCGGAGCGTTCGCGTACCATTCCTCGCTTTTTGCGCGCGCAACGGCGGAAATATGCCGGGCTGAAAGAAACAGGCCCGCTTTCGCCGACCAGTTTGTGCCAATGCTTTCGGCTACCGCGTATTCCTCGCCGGCTTCCGCCAGAAAATCCAACCGGGGTGTTGAATCGACTGGAAAAACTTCCCGAAGCATCCGGACGGTTTTGGCGGACCAGGCTGGCAGGTATGACTCGTTTTGGGCTGCAAGCGCCCGAGAAATTTCCTGCCGGGTCCAGGGCCGGTTGGAAATGGCCAATTCCGGCAGAGCTCCGCTTTGGTGCAGCTCTTCCAACAGAGGATAGGACCAGTGGTCCAGGGAAACATAGGGCGAGGAAGCCCGGGCCAACCCGGCCAATACCAACAATAACGGAAGCCATTTCATTATCTTAAACCTGATTCTCTCCCCAACCCGGCTCCTGTTCTTGTCCGGGGAGCTGACCGGGTGAAGAGGGTTGAACGGTGTTATAAAATATAGGTGATTCAACTTTGGGGCCGCCAAATGCCGGCTTTTGGTGTGTGGCCCGGATACTCCACTGCTACCGAGAGATGGACTCAGGCTTTGGCCCGAATTGAATCGAGCAAGGGAACATAACTATCTTACCCTATTTCCTATTATGAAGAAACTACTTGCTTTTCTCTGTCTGCTTGCCGCCACTTCCGCTCCGGCCCAGGAGCAATTCCCCGCTATCCGCGAAATCGCGGTGGAGGGAAACCGTAATACCCAGCGGGAGCTGATCGTCAATACCCTCAGCCTTAAAGCGGGCGAGGAGTACAATTCGGTCAAACTCCAGGAATCGATTCGCAGCCTCTACGATCTGGGCCTTTTTTCCCGGATTCAGGCTGATACCACAATCGGCGATTCCGGATTGATTTTGGCCATTCGCGTCAAGGAGTTTCCGGTTCTGGACCGTTACGAGCTTTCGGGCAATAAAAAGGTCCGTGAAGAGGACATCAAGGCCAAAATTACGCTCAACGAGGGCCAGGTTTTGACCGACCAGAACATTCAAAACATTGTGCGCGATCTTCGGGACATGTACGACAAGGAAGGCCTTCTGATGGCCGAAATCGAGGCGAACACTGTTCCTTCCAAGGAAAACCCAAACCGCGTTGTCCTGGCCATTGATATCAAGGAAGGCAAGAAGGTCCAGGTTGCCCAAGTCCATTTCCAGGGCGTTTCGAAGGTGAAGGAGAGCAAACTTCGCTCATTGATGAAAACCAAAGAGGACCGCTGGTGGCGTTCGGGTGATTTCAAGGAAGAGGATTTTGAGGCCGACGTTCAGGCGATTCCGGACTTTTACCGCGAAAAAGGCTTTCTCGACGCGCGCGTTCTTGATTACCAGATTGGACCGTGTCCCGTTGTCAGGAAAGAAGCCTGGAAGCGCCCCGCCGGCGGCAAGGGAATCAAGAAACAAGTCGTTGTGCGCCCTGCCGGCGTGGACTCGCTGACGCCCGATCAGGCCAGAAGTAACCTTCGGATCGATGTGCAGGTTTACGAAGGCCCTCGCTTCTATGCCGGACGGTTCTCGTTCGAGGGCAATGTGCTTTTCAAGGGCAGCCGGCTGAAGAAGGAAGTGCTTCTCGACGAAGGCGATGTGTTCAACCAGAAGCGTTTTGACCTCCTCAAATTCAAGCTGCAAAGCCTCTACTATGAAGAAGGCTATATCTATTCGCGGTTTGACGAAAAGCGCACCTATCGCGGGGATACGATCGACGTCCATTTCAATGTCACCGAAGGTCTCCCGGCTTATGTGCACAAGATTCGAATCGAGGGAAACCTGAAAACCCGCGAAAAAGTGATTCGCCGCGAAATCGCGCTGGTGCCCGGCAGTATTTTCCGTCAATCCAAGCTGGAGCGCAGCTATCGAAATGTCATGCACCTGAATTTCTTCACCGATGTCAAATACGATATAAAACCCCTCGATGAGGGCAGTGTCGATATCGTCTTTCGCGTTATCGAACGCGAGGACATTGGACAGGTTTCGGTGGGTGTTGGCTACAGTCAGCGCGACGGCGTAGTGGGTACGGCCAGCCTGTCGATTCCCAACTTCCGGGGCGCCGGACAGAAGTTGGACCTGAACCTGGAGCGCGGCAGCGTGAAGCAGAACTACGTGCTGGGGTTTTCGGAGCCGTGGATGTACGACACACCCACCAGTCTGGGGTTTCGGATTTTCTACACCGAACAGAAATACACCAATCAGCTTTATCTGGACCGCGGCGCCGAATTGAGTTTGGGCCGTAAACTTCGCTGGCCCGACGATTATTTCAGCGTCTCGGGGTCCTATCAGTTCAGCCGTGAAGATGTGACAGGGCTAAGCACCGCCATCGCCAGTTCGGGAGGCCGTTCGGTCCTGTCATCGGGATTGCGCAGCAGCCTGTCGCTTCGCCTGCTGCGCGACGACACCGATCTGCCGCAATTTCCAACCCGCGGGTCTGTTTTCTACTACAACCCGGAGTTTTTTGGGGGGCCTTTGGGCGGTGATTTCAGCTTCACGAAGCACAATCTCCATCT
Source organism: uncultured Fibrobacterota bacterium (assembly GCA_964455935.1). Taxonomy (GTDB): domain Bacteria; phylum Fibrobacterota; class CAYVZU01; order CAYVZU01; family CAYVZU01; genus CAYVZU01. Next base: position 56,271 of record CAYVZU010000009.1, on the reverse strand, counting down.
GAACTGGAACTTTCCCGCGTTCTGGAAGTTCGTGCTCAGCACCAGGGCGCAGTTGGGCTACATCGATGGAACCCGGATTTCCCATTATCATCTGTTCAAGGCCGGCGGGGTCAACTATGACGGCATGATTCGCGGCTATCCCGAAGGGCAATTTGGCGGCAGTCTCAACAACGGGCTTTCGATGATGGCGTTTTCGGCGGCTTTCCGTTTTCCCGTAATCGATCAGCAGCTTTATCTATCGCTGTTCGCCGATGCCGGCAACACGTTCGGCGATCTGAGTACGGTTGACCCCACCGATCTCAAGCGATCGGCCGGCGCGGGCATCCGGTTGTCGATTCCCATGCTGGGACTGATGGGTTTCGATGCCGCCTACGGGTTCGATCCGGTCGATCAGTTTTCCAAGGAACCATCGGGACTCAATTGGCACTTTCAAATTGGCAAAGGATTCTAACCTAAATCCACATTTGAATCATGGCGAATAGCACCAAAATCTTGCGCGACATGGGCCTTGCAACTCCTTGGCGTATCACCTTGTCGATACGCAGTCGTCGTTGCGCGTCCCCTGTCATCCCAAGCTTTTGGCACTCTTCATCCATGTTCAAACGCGGACTTTAGGTTAAAAAAGGAGGATTCATGCGTAAACCACTTCTCTGGGCGCTCGTGATTGTGGGCCTGGCTTCGGGCGCGGCCTGGGCCGAACTGAAAATCGGCTATGTCAATTCCGAAGAGATTTTCATCAAGTTCAAGGGCACGCAGGATGCCCAGGAAAAGTTCGACAAGGTGGCGGCTGGAATTCAGCAGCAGGCCACGAACATGAAAAAGGAAATCGAGGGACTTAAAGAGCAGCTCGAACGCCAGAGCCTGCTGCTGTCCAAGGAGCGGAAGAAGGAGCTGGAAGACAAGATCAAAGCCAAGGCCGCCGAGTTTGAGAGTTATGTTGCCAAGCATTACGGCCGCGAGGGCGATCTGGTGAAAAAGAATGAGGAAATGACGAAGCCCATCATCGAGAAAATCCAGAAGATCATCGACAAGATTGCCGACGAAGAGCACTACGATCTGGTCCTCGACTCCCGCATGGGCGGAATCATTTTCGCCAGCAAGAAAATCGATCTCACCGACCGGGTGCTGAAGCTTCTCAACCAGCAGTAAACCCGACCCCATATTTTCCGCAAAAGGCCTTGCGCAACCCGCAAGGCCTTTTTTGTAGAGCGCATCTCAAAAAGGAATCTGAGACTATGTTTGCGGTACCGGCTTTATGAGGCACAGATTTGGCCCGGCATGCGGCTATTCGAATTTCAGGTACAATATGCCTTCCAGGTCCGCGGGCAGATAAACCGGGCGTGTGTCGCCGTAAGCGCCGGTATGCCGATGCTGCCATACTTTTCTGCCGGCAATGTTGTAGACTTCCAATACGCCCGCTTCTTTGACAAAGGACAATTTGTTTCCGGCTCCGCCCGGGGCGAAAACCCACCGGCTGCGAATATTCCCAAGAGCCCGGGACGTCGGTACCATCTGCATTCCGGTGGAAAGAGTCGTGGCGCTGTCAACGTTCGAATACCCCGATTTCCCGTTGTTTCCAAGTGCCAAAACACGGTAGTAAAAAGTGTGTGAAGGCCCTAATCCGCTGCTAGTACCGCTGCTGATATTGGTTTGGGTCGTATCGAATTTGGTCCAGGCGCCGGTGGGACTTACCTTTTTTTCCATGATAAACATTTTTTCGTTATACGAGTTGTCCTTCCAGGTCAAATTAATTTGCGATGCCGAAACCACCGTAGCTTTCAGGTTATTGGGCGCGGCCGGAACGGCTGTGTCGCCTGGGCCGCCCACAGGTCCGATTCGCTGCTGCGACATGACCACGTCATCATACAGTACCGAAAGATCATGCGTGAGCGCGGGCTCGTTATAAATTTCAAGCCGCAGAGTATTGGTCTTAAGGGACGCAATAGAGCGCAGCCAGAGCCCGCCCCAGGGTCCAATCCGGAGGCTATCAACCCATAGATCAAATTCCCCATTCGCGCCGGTTGCGCTGGGGGTGGGAGTGCCTGCATTGATCATAATCTCCAGGCAAAACCATTTGCCTATGGTTACGGCCGGCCTTCCGGCATCCTGGAAAATGCTACCCCAGCAGGTGGGACCAGGGGGCGGCGGATTGGAGCAGGCCATGCCCGCGTAGTAGGCATAAATGTACATCTTGCCCTGGTTGCTGGGCTCCACGGAATAATAAAAGCTATTGTCGGCGGAGGGAATATTGCCTGCCTTGCCGATTGTCCCCACGCCAAACCAGCTTCCGTGGCGAGCATCGTCGTTAAAATTATAGCCATCCGGAAATTTCATGTACCAGCGGGCATAGAGTCTGTCGTAGCCGGCCACGGTTTTAACCAGCATGGTGGCGCCCATTTGACCAGCCGGGATCGTCAATTTCAATACGCGATTCCCCGGAGTATTAAAAGGGCCCGGATCCGCAATACGCCAGTTGGCCGCATTGGCGGAACCCCAAGCGTCGGTTACTTCCTGGGCAGAACCCTCAAAGCCATTGGAGAAAACAATCTGTGCCCGGGCCTGATGGAAAGCAAGCCCGGCCAGGCATAAGGTTGCGCCAATCCAATTGTGCGCCATGGTACCCCCTAAATGTTTACCGCTTCAATTCCAGCCATGGAATCGTATTGCGCCGTAACAGGAAGAAGAATGGAATCACTCTGTAAAGAAAAAATAAGGGCGCAGGACTGTTTTGTCAACATATCTCAGTGTCGGAGCTAGTTAATGCCAATAGCGCACGCCTGAGGATGCAGAACCAAACCACTTATCCAAGCCTGCTTGCTGTCCGCTAAAAAAGATATGGCATCCGCGTGTGGACTTCGCTGAGCAACCATTACCATTTCCTGCCCCCTTGTGGCGATCGCCCTTCTGCCGGACAATGCTGTCCCCGTTCGGAGAGATAAATTATCTTTTCTCTCCATTCACCGATCAAAGGGGCGCCCATTTGCTGACCCTGTCCGAAATTGCGCGACATGTCCATGGAGAGCTCAAAGGCGATTCGTCCTACGCCGTGGAAACGCTTGCTCCGCTGGACAAGGCCGGTCCCCGGCACCTTAGTTTTCTAGCGGATTCCAGGCGGCAGAAGGAGCTGGCTTCCACCCGAGCGGGCGCGGTCCTCATTGCGTCCGGCGTCTTGGGAGGGCCCGCCAATCGTATCGAGGTGGACGACCCCTACTGGGCCTTTGCCAGAGCCACGGAGCTCTTTGACGACGAGAAAAGGCCCGCTCCGGGTATTCATCCCAGCGCCGTTGTCCATCCCTCTTTTCAGCCGCCTTCCGGTTTGACCGTTGGGCCGCACTGCGCAATCGGGCCCAATGTGTGCATCGGCGAAAACACGATCCTGGATGCCTCCGTGATAGTGGAGGAGAATGTCTCGATTGGCAAAGATTGTCGCATCTACCCGCATGTCGTGATACGGCGAAACTGCAAAATCGGGGATCGCGCTATCTTGCACCCGGGCGCCGTGATTGGCAGCGACGGGTTTGGGTTTGCCGAAAAAGAAGGCCGGTACACAAAAATCCGGCAGCTGGGCTGGGTTGAGATCGGCCACGATGTGGAAATCGGCGCCAACACCTGCATCGATCGGGGGGCATTGGGGCCCACGATCCTGCGCGACGGCGTGAAACTGGACAACCTGATTCATGTGGCGCACAACGTTGAAATTGGCGAACACTCGGCAATTGCGGCTCAAACCGGGATTTCCGGCAGCGTGCGCGTGGGGAGCCATGTGAAAATCGCCGGCCAGGTGGGCCTGGCCGGGCACTTGGAAATTGGCGACGGCGCGTTTATTGGAGCACAGGCGGGCGTTTCGAAATCCGTTCCGGCTAAAGCCGTGGTGACGGGCACTCCTGCGCGCGATCTGGTCTCGGTTCGCAAAATCGAGGCGCTGCTGCACACCCTGCCAAAATGGATCGAGCGCATTCGCGCTTTGGAAAGCAGACAGCCGGAAAAATAGCAGCTGCTCACCACAGAGGCACAGAGGGCACAGAGATGGGATCGAAAAAAATAACGGAGCAGATTCTTAGATCTGCCATCGAGGTTTACAAGACGCTGGAGCTGGAGTTGCAGGGATCCGCCAATGGTTCTGGTAAATAGTTTTTCTCGGTGTTCTCTGTGTCTCTGTGGTAAATACTTGCTTTTTTATCAGGGAGAATAAAATGGACCGTCAACGAACCATTGCCAAAGAAGCCGGCTTCAGCGGCGTGGGACTGCACACCGGAAATTCATCAACGGTCCGTCTGAAACCGGCCCCCGAAAACCACGGTATCCAATTCAAGCGGGTCGATCTCCCTGGGCAGCCTGTCATTCCGGCCGACATTGATTTTGTCACCGATTTGCAGCGCGGGACCTGCTTGGGCCGTGACGGCGCGCTGGTCTACTCGGTCGAGCATGTGATGGCCGCCATGGCCGGCATGCAAATCGACAATGCCCTTATCGAGGTCGATACAAACGAGATCCCGCTGGGCGACGGCAGCGCATTGCCGTTTCTTGACCTGATTGGCCAGGCCGGAATCGTCGAGCAGGCGCAATCGCGGCGCTATCTCACACTCAAGGATCCCTTTCTTTATGAGAAAGGGAATGTGGCGCTTTCGGCCTTCCCATCCGATCGTTTTCACCTCACCCTCATGATCGACTATCAGCATCCGGCCTTGGGCGCACAGCACACGACCCTGTTCGATCTCAAGGGTGAGTTCGAAAAAGAATATGCCCGGGCCCGGACGTTCTGCTTTCTTTCGGAGGTTCTGAAGCTGCGCGAGGCCGGCATGATCAAGGGCGGTACGCTCGACAGCGCCATTGTGGTGCAGGATATTCCCCGCAGCGACGAATTGCTCGAAACCATCCAGAAACTTTTCAATCAGCGCGAGATTTTTTGGGGCGAGAATGGATTTCTCAACAACACGGCCCTGCGCTATCCCAACGAACTATGCCGGCACAAAGCTCTGGATCTGATCGGCGATCTTTATCTGTTGGGCGCCCCGCTGAAGGCGCATGTGCTGGGCGCGCGCACCGGCCATGCGGCCAACATCGAGATGGCCAAGCTCATCCGAAAAGAGCACAGCCGTCTTAAAGCGAGCGCCAGCGGCATCGATGTCAACGCCATCCGCGATGCGCTGCCCCATCGCTATCCATTTCTTCTCGTGGACCGGGTGCTCGAACTCGTGCCCAGGAAGAAGATTGTCGCCATCAAGAATGTCACGGTCAACGAACCCTATTTTAACGGACATTTTCCCGCCTATCCCATCATGCCGGGCGTCTTGCAGATCGAAGCCCTTGCGCAGGCCGGCGGGCTTCTTGCGCTCAAGTCCCTCGACGAAGGCCAGCGCCCGCAGGCCGTCTACTTCATGAGCATCGACAACGCCAAATTCCGTCGCCCCGTGGTGCCGGGCGATCAGCTTCGCCTGGAAGTGGAACTGGTCCGGTTTAAAGGCAAGATTGTTCGCATGGCCGCAAAATCCTATGTGGGTGACGAAATGACCTGCGAAGCCGAACTGATGGCCACGATCGCGGATCGGTGACCGGCTCCCGGTTATCAATTATCAATTGGTAATTGATAATTAATAATTAATAATTACCCGAAGCCCCGCTCCGGGGACAATGTCTCGTTGACAAAACGCGAATCTCTCCATGAAATCCAATGAAAAACAGGCCGCTTCATTCATTCGCATTTTGTCAACGCAACCGGTGGTGGCCCGCTATGGTTTACCCGCAAGGGCTCGGACCAAAAAAGATTTGACATACCAAATCTGGTATTTATATTTGTGAGTAATGGATGCCCGGCATATCGTAACACAAGATAAACTCAGCCGTTACAGCCTTCATCTACTAAACCGCTCAAGCAATCAGCGTAACTTCAAACATTCATGCCTCTTATGGTGCAAAAACCGCTTCTCTGCAAATATGCTAAATTGTATGTGCAAAACCCCAATGCTTACGCCAACCTGGGTTGGAAAAGGAAGTATTGTCGGCACAACAAAATATTTGGCGCTCAAAAAGCTTGACACACAATATATGGTAGATGTATTTAATGTTTCCTCAATAAAAAACCAATCATGCAGGGAGCCAAAGCGATGATTACCTCCGCGACAGGGGTGTTTGCCAGAATTATCAAGCGCAACGGCATCGAGGAACCATTCAATTCCAAAAAGATCACCAGCGCGATCCTTAAAGCCGGCCTGGCAACGGGCGAGTACGGCGAAGATGTTGCCCGGATGCTGAGCATGCGCGCCATTGGCCTGGCCCAGCAGATCATCGTGGACCGCACCCCAACCGTCGAAGAATTGCAGGACATTGTCGAGCAGATCTTAATCGCCTCTCCTTACTCCAAGACCGCCAAGGCCTACATTCTCTATCGCGATCAGCATGCGCGTCTGCGCGAGATTACGGCCAAAGCCAGCATCGACCTGGTGGACCAATACCTGCACAAATCGGACTGGCGCGTCAATGAAAACAGCAACATGACTTTCTCGCTCCAAGGACTCAATAACTACATCTCTTCCGAGGTCAGCAAGACGTACTGGCTGCGTAAAGTGTATCCCCCCGAGGTGCGCGAAGCCCATGGCGACGGCGACTTCCATATCCATGATCTCAACTCGCTCTCGGTTTACTGCGTGGGCTGGGACCTGATGGACCTGCTTGTCGAGGGTTTCAAGGGTGTCTCGGGCAAGGTCGAGAGCAGCCCGCCCAAGCACTTCCGTTCCGCGCTGGGCCAGATCACCAACTTTTTCTATACGCTGCAGGGCGAAGCCGCGGGCGCCCAGGCCTTTTCCAGTTTCGACACCCTGTTGGCGCCGTTCATCCGCTACGACCACCTGGATCAGAAGGAAGTAACCCAGGCCCTTCAGGAGTTCATCTTCAATATCAACGTTCCCACACGGGTGGGATTTCAGACGCCGTTTACCAACATCACGCTCGATCTTTCGCCGTCGCCCAATTATGCCGACCAGGCCGTGGTCATTGGCGGCGAGGCCCGCAAAGAGACCTATCGCGAGTTCCAGACCGAAATGGATATGCTCAACCGCGCCTTTCTGGAAGTGATGGGTCGGGGGGACGCCAAGGGCCGTGTTTTCACGTTTCCCATTCCCACGTATAATATCACCCGGGATTTCGATTGGGACAACCCCAAGTTCGACTTCATCTGGAAGGCTACAGCCAAATACGGGATCCCCTACTTCTCCAATTTCGTCAACTCCGAGATGAAGCCCGAAGACGCCCGGTCGATGTGCTGCCGGCTGCGTTTGGACAACCGCGAACTGCAGAAGCGCGGGGGCGGGCTCTTTGGCGCCAACCCGCTTACGGGCTCGATTGGCGTTGTTACGATCAACCTGCCGCGGCTGGGCGGCGTGGCCCAGAATGAGACCGACCTTCTGGCGCGGCTGGACCGTCTGGTGGAGCTGGCCAAGGATAGCCTGGAGCTCAAGCGCAAGGTTCTGGAGCAATTCACGGAAGAGCACTTCTATCCCTACACCAAATACTACCTGCGCAACGTGAAGCTTCGCACAGGCCAATACTGGAAGAACCACTTTAGCACCGTGGGAATCATCGGCATGAACGAGGCCTGTCTCAACCTGATCGGCAAGGACATCGGCACGGCCGAGGGGCGCGCCCTGGCGCTGCGTACAATGGACTTCCTGCGCAAAAGGCTTGTGCAGATCCAGGAAGAGACCGGCAATTTCTATAATCTCGAGGCAACTCCTGGGGAAGGCACCTCGTATCGGTTGGCGAAGTTGGATAAGGAAAAGTATCCTCACGTGCTCTGCTGCAATGAAGAGGGTGTTACCCAGGGCGCCGAGCCCTTCTACACCAACTCGGCGCAGCTTCCGGTCAACTATACCGACGATGTGTTCGAAGCGTTGGACCTCCAAGATGAAATTCAGACGAAGTTCACGGGGGGAACCGTGATGCATCTGTTTACGGGCGAGAGAATCGAGAACCCCGCGTCCGTAAAATCTCTTGTTCGCAAAGTGTGTGAATCATACCGGCTCCCATACTTCAGCATCACACCGACATTCAGTGTATGTCCCAATCACGGATATGTGGCCGGGGAGCATCCCAACTGTCCAAAATGCGAAACCGAATGCGAGGTCTATTCGCGTGTGGTGGGATATCTAAGACCTGTTGCGCAATGGAACAAGGGCAAAAAAGCGGAATTCAAGGAACGGCGGCTTTATAATCTGACTTCGGCAAACGAGTCATCGGCTCTATGAGAATCGGCGGTTTTCAGAAATTTTCGTTGATCGACTATCCGGGCAGGACGTGCGCCGTCGTCTTCACCCAGGGGTGCAATTTCCGCTGCCCCTATTGCCACAATCCCGAATTGGTAAAACCCGAGTTGTTCTTTGAGTCCATACCCGAGGAGGACGTGCTGGAATTTCTGGGCCGGCGCGAGGGAAAGCTGGACGGCGTCACGGTTACGGGCGGAGAACCCACGCTTCAGCCTAGCCTGATCAAGTTTCTCCAGCGCCTGAAGAATATGAACTTTCTGGTCAAGCTGGACACCAACGGCTCCCACCCCGAAATCCTGGAAAAGGCGATTGAACTCAAGCTGCTCGACTTTATCGCGATGGACATCAAGGCGCCCCTCGAAATCTATTCACAGGTCGTCTGTGCACCCATTGACAATGGCCGCATAAGCCGCAGCGTCGATCTCATCCGCCAGTCCGGAGTGCCTTATCAGTTCCGCACCACCGTGGTGCGCTCACTTCTTAGGCTGCGCGATCTCGAAGAGATTGTGGAGTGGATGGCCGACAAGGCGCATATTTTCCAGCCTTTCGTGGCTTCGAAGCTGCTCAACCCGGAAATTGCCGAATACGAGCGGTCTTTGGTGAGTCAAGACGCAAGAACGCAGGCCTCCAAGCGCGCGCCGGTCGCCGTCGCGTAAATCGCCTATCGTTCTTCAGCATTTCCGATCCGCAAGTTCCTGCCATTGCAAATACAGTTGCTCCAGCTTTTGGGGAACGGACTCCCATTCCCTGTGCAGTTCCTGGGCTTTTTCCCGGTCTTTGTGCGTTTCGGGGTCGCAGAAGATCAGCTCGAGTTCCTTCCTTCTGGTCTCCAGCGCCTCGATCTCCTTTTCCAGCCCGGCAATCTTCTTCTCCGACATGCGGCGCGCCCGTTCCGCGTCTTTTCGCAATTGATAGGCCGATTCTTTTCTGGGCTGGACATCCGGCGTCGGACCGGTGACCGTGTCGGCCAACAGCGGTCCGCGCTTTTCGATGAAATACGAGTAGTTGCCCAGGTATTCATGAAGCCGTTGCTCGCGGATTTCGAGCACGCGGGAAGCCAAATGATCGAGAAAATCGCGGTCGTGCGAAACGATCAGCAGCGTGCCCTGGTAGCAGAGCAGGGCTTCCTGGAATACTTCCTTCGTGGCCAGGTCGAGGTGGTTGGTGGGTTCGTCCAGGATCAGAAAGTTGGTGGGTCGCAGAAGAATTTTCAGCAGCGCCAGCCGGGACTTTTCCCCGCCCGAGAGCACATGGATCTTCTTGAAGATGTCATCGCCCCCGAATAGAAAAGCCCCCAGCAGGTTCCGTCGCTCTTGCGTTGTGGCCGCCGACGGCGCCGCGCAGATATCTTCCCAGATCGTCTGCTCCGAATCCAGATCCCGTGAAGCCTCGATGGAATAGAAGGCGGGCAGAACGTCCTTGCCGTATACGACGCCGCCGGAGGATGGCTCCTCGGTCCGGCTTAGGATGCGCAGCAGGGTGGATTTTCCGGCGCCGTTAACGCCCACCAGGGCCACCCGTTCGCCCCGGTGCAGGACCACATCCAGATTGCCGAACACGCAATGGCTGCCGTAGGATTTCGAAATGCCCTCCGCGCGCAAAACCTGTTGTCCGCTCCGGGGCCCGGCCGGAAATGAGATCCGCACCTGCTTTGACTCGGCTTCCAGCGAAACCCGTTCGATCTTCTCGAGCATTTTGATGCGGCTCTGCCCCTGCGTGGCTTTGGAGGCCTTGGCGCGAAACCGGTCAATGAATTTCTGGACCCGCTCAATTTCCTTTCCTTGCCGTTCCATCTCGATCTGGGCCAGCTCCCGCCGCTTCGCTTTCTCGATCTCGTATTGGCTGAAATTCCCGGAGTAGAGAGTCAACCGGCCCCTGTCCAATTCGGCGATCTGCCGGGCCATTTTGTCGAGAAAGACACGGTCGTGCACAATAGCCAGGATCGTGCCCGGATAATCGCGCAAGAAGCTTTCGAGCCATTCGAGGCTCTCGGTATCAAGAAAGTTGGTGGGCTCGTCCAGCAGAAGGATATGGGGATTGGCCAGAAGAACGGCCGCAAGGTGAATGCGGCGCTTCCATCCGTCGGAGAACTCCATGCAGTTCTTGGCGAAGTCTTCGTCTTTAAAGGCCAGGCCCTTGAGCACCTGCTTGGCTTTGGCCTCGAAGGCGTAGCCGTCCTTGAAATGGAATGCGGCCTGGGCCTGGTCGTATTCCCGGGTTAACCTGGCATCATCCGGCGAAAGAGACATCCGGTGTTCCAGGTCCTGAATTCCATGCTCCAATTCCGTTATGCCGCAACGCGTCTTCAGGTATTCGATGATATTAACCGGTTGCAGGTCGGCGAATTCCTGGGACAGATAACCGATTTCCCTGCCTTTTTGGATTTCGACGGACCCCGCGTCCAGATGCGTTTCGCCTATGATGGCCCGGAAAAGAGAGGTTTTTCCAGCCCCGTTGTTGCCGACCAATCCAACGCGGCTTTTCTCTGGAATGATCCACGAAATGTTGTCAAACAAAACGCGTTCGCCCAGGCGCAGCGTGACGTTGGAAAGGCTGATCATGGAAGAAAAATACTAACCCGGCAAAGCCGGAGCGGGAACAAAAGAGAATCCATAGATGTCGCAAACAAACGCGGAGTGCCGATCCGCGGCTTTCGCATAATCTACGGATGTTCAGGCTGGGGTTTGGACCTTGCCGCCCAGCGCCAGAAACGTGAAAGCGGCAACGGCGATAGCCACGCCGGCGTATTCGCGGACCGTGAGGGCCTCGTTAAGCAAGAAGTATCCCATGGCGTTGGCCAGGACAATCGAAATCGCGCCGAAGATCGCGCGTGTTTTGCCCAATTCCACGCTTGTGTAGACATACAGCGTGCATGCTACGGCCAGGATTCGCACGCCCACATAGCCGGCGAACCATGGCTTGAAAAAAGCCATCAAGCAGAACCCGTAACGGGGCATGTTTGCCCGGGCCAGAAAATCGCTCAATGAAAATAGAACCTGGGCCAGGATCAGCAGCAGGAGGATTCGTTTCATGTCACAGTCCAATTACGAGGAAGGCGCTAATGGCCAGAATAATGCCAAAATAGGCGCGTACGGAAAGAACCTCTTTCAAGAAGAGCAGTCCCAGCGCGTTTGAAAGAACGATGGACGAGGCGCCAAAAAGCGCCATGGATTTTCCCAGTTCCAGGTGGGTGAAAACGTAGAGTTGAAGAAACGTTCCAATTATTCGAAGGGCTTCGAAGACAAGAATCCATACCCCGGCAAGGGCCGCCGCGCTAAACCGGCGATTGCGAAGGCTTGCCCGTGCCACCAAATCGCTCAAGGTGAAGAGCGACTGGGAGGCCAGGAGGAACACAATGGGTAGATTCATGCGCATATCCCAAACGTTTACAGTCGCAATCAACTGAAGGAAAAGGTGTTTGCACCCATATTGTGTTCATTTCGACGAGTTTTCGAAGAGAAATCCAGCGCAACGCGTTGTCCCGAACAAAGTGAGGGATCTTCGCCATGCTGGAAGAACCTTCGCTACACTCAGAATGACGTGCTGGTGCACATCAGATTTCTCGCTTCGCTCGAAATGACACCGGGACCTGACCCGTTGCAAAAAAAGAAGGAATCAGCTCAGAGTTCCCAGTAAATTTTCCACGCTTGTAATGGCCAGGCACGTGCTTTCATCGCAAGCGCCGTAATAAATAAGAATGGTGCCGTCGGGCTTGGCAATGACTCCGTTTGTGAAGACGACGTTGGGCACGAAGCCGCTTTTTTCATAGGGAAGAAGGGGGAAGAAAAAGGGCAATTCGCCTCGGGCGCGGACGATCCAGGGCCGGCGCAGGTCGAGAAGGGCGACAAAGAGAGAGTAGGCCTCCTCGCCTTGTTGCAGGCCGGTTCCATGGCAGATTGCAAGCCAGCCTTCGCCGGTCTTGATTGGGGGAGCGCCCCCTCCTATTTTGCGGTTCTCCCATACGGTGGGCCGCGGCCGCAAAATGCACCGGTGATTTCCCCAATGAATGAGGTCGGGCGATTCGGCGTACCAGATCGAAGACAGGCCGAAGTCGTGATTGAAGGGACGATGCAGGGCGGCATAGTTCCTCTCGATTTTTTCCGGGAAAATGCAGACGTCTTTGTTGGGGACAGTGAAGATAATTCCCCGACGCTCGATGTTTTGGAAATCGGCGGTGCAGGCAAGGGCCGTTGCATAGCTGTCCCGTGAAACGGCCGTGAAATTGATCCAGTAGTCCCGGCCCAATTTCACGATCCGGCCGTCCTCCACGCCGTAATTCTCCGACTCGTCAATCGGAGAGATGAGCGGGCGCTCGTCCACCACAAAATGAATTCCGTCGCGGCTTCGGGCAAGCCGCAGATGACTCATCGTCGAGAGATATTCCCTGCCGCGCCAGATTATTGAACGTGAATTTTTTATATGAACATCGGGATCCGATGTGCGCAGTTGCAAGATTTCGGGATGGCCGGTTCCTTTGTCATAGCGATAAAAAGGGAATGCCACGGTCCCCTCTTGCGCCGGGCAGTCTTCGGCCACCCGGAGGAGCAGGAGAATCCCGCCCTCGTGCTCGATGGCTGCCGGGTTGAAGGCGCCTCGAACACGGTATCCCGGCCGCGAGGGCTTCACCATGGGCGGCGTGATCAGCGGGTTCTGGCTATGGCGGGAAAGCATGGGTTGAAAGACGGAGAATTGTGAATCGGCAATTTGGGAATTGTGAATCGAAATCTGAAAAACAGAAGATCGGAATACGGGTCGCGGAAATGAAAACGGAGAATCCAACTGCTATTTATAACTGCAAAAACAAGGCCGCGTTATTGGAGGGTGGAGATTTACTCGCTTTTCCTTACGGAGGTGCCGGTTGCGGCGCGCAGGAGGGACTCGAATTCCTCGCGGGCTTCCAAATTTTTTAAATACTGGTATGCGCATGCCAGTTCCGTGCGGTTGGAAAGGGAGATAGAGAGCTGAAGCGAATCAGCTTCGAAAGGCGCTTTGTTAATGATTGCGACATTTCTTGGCGGGCTTGTCCGCCTTTTTGCCGTTTCAAATTCGCGCTGCATTCCTGATAATGTCGGTGACCGCTTCGCCCGCAGGATATCTAGAAACAGGGCGCCTTTTTGCGGCGCGTTAAGCACAGGATCCACCAAAACCTTCCGGATCTCATTCAAACGCAAGATCTCGGCCGGTGTGCAGTGTTGAATTCTTGCAAGTTCAAAAATCAGGAGAAGGATCTCTCTCTGCTTGTTCTCGCCCAGATCGAACATTTCAAGGGCTTTAATGAGCTCTAACTGATCTTCAGGCCCGAATTCAGCGAACTCAAGCGCAACGGAAGGTCGAACTTTTCCACACGCGATTGCCCGGAGGGCTTCCCTGGGTAGACTTTGTAAGTCCTTGATTTTAGCTAAATTACAAGCGTGAATCCCAAGAGTCTGCCGGAGCTTTTCAATGGAGTATCCACACGAGGTAACCACCTCTAATTGGTTTAAAATCAAGCTCTTTTCAATGAGGTTGTATTCCCTGAACGAAAGGTTCTCCATGACGGTGTTGATAAAGAGTTGGTAAGGCGGGTCCTCCGGTTCGACAAGCAGGCAGTGAACCTTGGCCCAGCCAAGCTCAATGAGCGCTCGGATCCTCTTGTGGCCCGATACGATTGCGAATCCGTTGGATTTCTTTGCAACAATCGCAGGATTGAGCAAACCTGTTTGGGCAATCGATTCCTTGATTTTGCCGTAGTCAGACCAAGCCCAGACCGCATAGGTCATGTCGTCGATGTCGACATCGGTCAGCGCAATCTCGCTCAAACCAGCGCCGCGGATCGCTTCATTCATTGCCCAATGTCTCCGGAATTGACATAAACCTTCGCGCTTCTTCCTGTTTTCCTCTTTTTTGGCATCCCTGTCCGTATACGCGGCATTTGAATTCGATTTCGCTCAGAGTGAGACGCCGTTGTTCCTCACTCAGTCGGCCCGATGACAGCAGGTCGAGAATGGCCCGGATGCGGTACCGGTCGTTTCCCGTGTACTTCGACGAGAGTTGGTCCGGATGGCCGCCATAGCGGATCAGGTGCTCTTGCGCGATAAGGCCTACCGGGTCGCGGCATGTGATGCGCAGCCAGAGGTCGTAGTCCTCACAGGCGGGAAGCGCCTCGTTGAACAACCCCGTTTCATCCAGAAGCGAGCGCCGGATCATGACCGAGGAGCAGGTGATCATACATTTGCGAAGACTCTCGGCGAAGATGAAATCCGGTTTCTTTTTGTGCGAATCCGGGGCATTCACGAACCGGCCATTGCGGATCCAGCGCTCCAGGGTCTGGCAGATCCGGACCTGCGGATGATTTTCGAAAAACGCATATTGAATCCTTAGTTTCTCCGGAAGCCATTCATCGTCCGAATCCAGAAAGGCCACGAATTCACCGCTCGAAGCGCGTATCCCCGCATTGCGCGCGGCCGAAACGCCCGCATTTTCCTGCCGCAGAACCCGAATCGAATCACCATAGGCTTCGAGAATGGCCCGGGTATTGTCCGTTGATCCGTCGTCCACCACGATCAGTTCGAATTCGTGCAGGCTCTGGCGCAGCACCGAGTCGATGGCCCGCGCCAGGCTCCATGCGCGGTTGTAGGCGGGAATGAGTACCGAGATAACGGGGACGGGACTCACGAATTTTCCGCAATGGCTAGATTGTCGCGGTGAATGACTTCCTCGTAGTCCATTTGGCCCAGAATGGAGGCGATTTCATTGGATCGCCGTCCCTTGATGGCTTCAACCTGTTCCGAGGAGTAGTTTGCAATGCCGCGGCCGATGACTTCGTTACGCAGATTGCGAACGGCCACAAGGTCCCCTCGCTTGAAAACACCTTCGATACCGCGCACGCCAACCGGGAGCAGACTTTTCTTCTTCTGGATCAGGGCCGCGGCGCCGCCGTCGTCCACAACGATCGAGCCGTTCGTTTTCTGCGAGAACGCGATCCAGCGTTTCCGGGAGGATAAGCCGCGGGCCGCCGGATGAAACAGCGTGCCGGCATTCTTTCCGGCCAGCAGGTCCGCGACCCGGTCCTTGAACCCGTTGGCGATGATCATCATCTCGCCCGAGCGGGTGACAATCGCGGCGGCGGCCATTTTGGTGCGCATGCCGCCCACGCTGGCCTCGGAACCTTTGCCGCCGCAGCATTTGCGAATGGCCGGCGTAATCTGGCGCACTTCGCGGATCAGCGAAGCCGAGGGGTTCTTTTTGGGGTCGGCGCTGTAGAGGCCGTCGATATCGCTGAGGATCACCAGCAGATCGGCCTCAACGAAATTGGTGACATGCGCCGAGAGTGTGTCGTTGTCGCCCACCTTGATTTCGCGCACCGCGATCGAGTCGTTCTCGTTGATAATGGGCATGACACCCAGTTCGAGGAGGGCGTTGATTGTATTGCGAAGGTTGAGGTAGCGATTCCGGTTCCACAGGTCTTCGGTGGTCAGCAAGACCTGCCCCACGCGCACCTTGTGCCGGCGGAAGAGCCGTTCATAGAGTTGCATGATCTGGCTTTGCCCCACCGCCGCGCAGGCCTGCTTGATCGGCATGACCTGAGGCCGGCGCGCGATGCCCAGCATGTGCATGCCGGCGCCGATTGCGCCGGAGGAAACAATGACCACTTCGATGCCTCTTTTTTGGAGGTTTACCATGTCCTGTACGAAATGAAGCAGCCATGTTCGGTTTTCGGGCGTGCCGTGCCCAATCACCAGATTGGTGCCCACCTTAACAACAACCCGCTTTACGCGGGCCAGGGATTTTCGGCGGTCCTCGGAAATGATGGTTTGTTTATCCATGTATCGCTCTTCGCACACGGCACGGTCGCCGGCAGATTCCCTTTTTACCAGGATAACGGGAGGAGAGGCTTTTTTCCTGTGATCCTGGCCAAACTACGATAGCTATGACAAGGCCTTTATGGCCTGTTCCAGGGAATCGTATCCGGGCACGATGCTGGCAACCCCAAGCCGCTTGAGCAGGTCGGCCACCAGCGGGTTCGCGTTGCAGTACCCGAACCGTTTGCCCTGGGCCTTGGCTTCGCAATGAAGCCGGGCAAGCTGACCGATGGTTTCGCTGTCCATGTATTTCAGTTCCGAAAGATCGAGCAAAAGAGCATCGTGGCTGGCCAAGCCTTGCTGCAAAGCAGCCTCGAACTTGGCCCCGTCATGGGTAAAAGTGACCATGCCGGCGCAATGGAATACCTGCAGGCGGCCGTGCGTTTCGAATCCATAGCGCAGGGAAAGATCCGGCTGCGTGCTTTCGCCCTCTTCCAGCGGAATGATCCGTTCCAGCCCAGAGCGCTGGAACAGGTTCAGCGGCTCGCCGCTTAGGTTGCGCACGCGCAAATCTCCCCCTTGGGCCCGCACTGAGCGCAATACCTCGACGATACTGCCGATTCCGAACGAATCCAAATACACCAGGTTGGTTGCATCCAGAACGATCTCGAGGCCGCTATGCGCTGCGCGCGCGCGCATTTCCTGGCCGAAGCCTTTGGCTTCAAGCACCGTGAAATGCGGCGGAAGCATGGCGACAAGCGTATTCTCATGATGCAGAAATTCCATGCCCTTAAAATAAATTCGCGGTTCGTTTAAATAAAACGGCCGGGGGCATGGAATGCCTTATGCCCGAATCGATTGTGCGTGGACGAACCCTTACGCCACTTTGGGGAAAGTATCCACACAGCACACCTTGCCGCTCATCGGTCCGTGAACGAACGGGGGCTTCAATTGTATATTTCTTCACCGGATACACGGAATTCGACCCCTTTGAAAGGAGATTTGCTTGGCTAGCCAGGAACCCGAACTCATGAAGTCGATCATATCCCTATGCAAGCGCCGTGGGTTCATTTTCCAGTCCAGCGAAATCTACGGCGGTTTGCGGTCCTGCTATGACTATGGGCCGTTGGGCGTGGAACTCAAGCGCAACATCAAAAACGAATGGTGGCGCGCGGTGGTCCACGAGCGCGAGGATGTGGTGGGCCTCGATGCCTCGATCATCATGCATCCAAGGGTCTGGGAGGCATCGGGCCATATTCGGGGATTTCACGATCCGCTGGTGGACTGCAAAACCTGCAAGACCCGGTTCCGGGCCGACAAGGCGCCCACGGCTGCGTCGGGGTCCGAGGTGGAATACACCGTGGTCGATCCGCAGACCGGAAAGAAGACAAAGCAAAAAGGGGTTGTGGGCAAGCTTGGAATTCTCTGTGTCGAGTGCGGCTCGCCCGAGTTGTCCGATATCCGGCAATTCAATCTCATGTTCAAGACGCATTTGGGGCCGGTGGAGGATGCATCGAGCCAGGTCTATTTGCGGCCCGAGACGGCCCAGGCCATGTTCGTGAATTTCCTCAACGTACAGTCGGCCAGCCGCAAGAAGCCTCCCTTTGGCATTGCTCAGCAGGGAAAGAGTTTTCGCAACGAAATTGTGGTCGAGCATTTCACCTTCCGCTCCTGCGAATTCGAGCAGATGGAGCTGGAGTTTTTCGTAAAGCCGGGCACCGATGAGGAGTGGTATCGCTACTGGCTCAACGAGCGATTCAATTGGTACACCAGGCTGGGTTTGCGCAAGGAGAAATTGCGCCTTCGCGAGCATGCGTGCAACGAGCTGGCCCATTATGCGCGAGCCTGCTCCGATGTGGAATACGAATATCCATGGGGCTGGGGCGAGCTGGAAGGAATCGCAAACCGCACGGATTACGATCTTAAGCAGCATTCGGAATTTTCGGGAAAGAATCTGGCATTTTTCGATGAAGAAACCAAGGAGCGCTATGTTCCCTTTGTAATCGAACCGGCTGCGGGCGCCGACCGGGCCGCCCTGGCGTTTCTACTCGATGCGTATGCCGAAGAGGATGCGCCCACGGCCGACGGCAAGAGCGAGAAACGGGTGGTCCTTCATTTTCATCCGCGCATTGCGCCGGTCAAGGCGGCTGTATTTCCGCTCGTGAAGCGCGACGGCATGCCCGAGATAGCCCGTGCGATCCTGAAAGAACTCAAAGCCAATGCCATCGGCTCCCAGTACGACGAGGCCGGCGCCATTGGCCGCCGTTACCGCCGCCAGGATGAAGTTGGGACGCCTTATTGCATTACGGTGGATGGCCAGACCCTGACCGATGACACCGTGACGATTCGCGACCGCGACAGCATGGGGCAGGAGAGGATTCCAGTGGCGAATGTGGTGAGCTTTGTGAAAGAGAAATTGAAGTAGATGGAAGAAGGCTGTTAGGCTGGAGGAGGCCAAACCAGTTCTATATGGTTAAAGTAACTACTCACGTCTCTCGGAAGAATCATGAAACCACAGAGAAACACTGAGGCCGGAGAAGAGGACACAGAGTGGGAAAAGATCTACTCCGGCGCGGTGCGCGCCAGAAAGATTTCCCTCTGTGTTCTCATTCTTAACTCGGATTTCTCTCTGTGGTTTCATGGGAACCTGTGCAGTTACTAGTTAAAAACGTAAACTGGAAGATGAAGCCCTTCCACAAGTTATCTACGCAGAGAAAAAGCATTCGTCCAAAAAGCAAACGGCCCGGTTTCCCGGGCCGTTTTCATTTGAACCTGACCGTTTTGCTGCTATTGGACCGCGAGCTTGAAGAAAAGGGGCTGGGCCTTGCCGCCGAGAGGCCGTACGAGCGCCTTGGCAATATAACCGCCGCGGTTTACAATGCGACCGCGACCGTTGGTCCCATCCCAGAAATCAAGAACATGTGTACGCGCCCGTGTCCCGGTCACGCCGATGTTGTTGGCCAGGGTCATGGGACCAAACTTCCGGACCAGATTGCCTGCAAGGTCATAAATCATAATCGATACCTCCGAGGTATCGTAGATCAACAGGCTGATGTGGGGCTGGTAGCCGGATCCAGGATTTTTCAGACGTTCGTAGTTGATCGGATTGGGATAGATTATTATGCGAGGTTTCGCCGGGCCCACAATCTGGAGCTGCACCTTCCGGTTCGTCTTTAGCGAATAGTTGTTGTAAATGTCTTTGACTCCGCCTTGAATGGAGTCGATCGAGAACCAGTGGTTGGTCTCGAGCATGGCCCCGTTTAGGACATCGACAATCGCGCGTATTCCATACGGCGGATAAATTGGGCAGCCGGTCAGCAAACCCGGCAGGGAATCTGTAATCGGTTTCCAGACGGTCAGAACCTGATTGGCCGATAATGCGGTCGAATTCCACCCGCCAAGGGGTTCGCTCCACGTGACCGTAATCTGATCATCGGCCGGCTCGGTGGTGCCTTGGTCGTTAAGAACAACGGTCTTGATCACGGGCCCGGCCCCGTCAACGGACTGATACGTACCCGGCTGCATGCCCACCATGCCTGCCCAGGGAATGAAGGTGACGGTTGGGGTGGCGCCGGTTTCAAGGGAATCGGCATGTTCTTCGAGTGTCAACTGGTAATCGCCGGTTGTCGAGTTGACGCCGGTAATTCCAATTACTCTCCAGGTTACCGTCCTGCCCGCAACCTGGCCGGACACTACAAAAGCCGCCTCAACATTGGCGCTGGACAGGATTTTTACAGGCTCATTCAGGTGTACATCCAGCCGGTCCAGGTAGCCGTCGCCATCCGTATCGCGGGTGATGACAGGTTCCATTCGGGCCAGGAGTGAATCTACAACGCAGACACTGATTGTATCCCAAATTGCCCCGTTATCAACTCGAATGAGGCCGCAATGATCGCCGGGGTCTTCCACGGGCGTATATATCGCCTCGGGTCCGGGATTCGGCAATGTTCTGACAAACTGGTTATCCGTCAGCGGCGACGTTGTGGACCAGGTACCGATTGTGTTTGAAATCAGGTTTCCGTAACCATCGTATCCTTGCAGATACAATTCAATCCGGCCGTTTTTATTGTTTGTGGTTTGTGCGAGCATTTCCGCGCCTTGGCTGTTCACGATTTGAAGGGCCGCAAGCGCCCCCGGCGTCACAATAAAGGTGCCTGTGCTGTCAACCGTGGTAATGCCGCGCGTATCATAAAAGTGCAGCCGGCTGCCATACACGGGTGTTACGATCGTCAACACGGTGTTGAGCGAGGATACGCCATTGGTGAAATGAACAAGGAAACATGCGGGGGCCGCGGCATTCCCCATGTTGTTGCCCGCGATGGTTTGCGGAATGGTATTCGACGGCAGTTTCACCTGGTCCGAATACCAGCACATGCTCATGTCCAGATTGACCGGGTACACGCCATCGTCGTTCCAGGCCGTGAGCGCCACGTTCATGGTTCCGCCCGCAGCCAACCGCGTGGGGCTAAGGACGGTTGTATAGCGAGTGGGCGGCTGCGGCGTGACGGTCATGTTCACGACATCGGTCAGCGTGCTCCCCGCGCCATACTGCGTCAAGGTAGCGGTGATCGTTCCGGTATTGCCCGGTCCGCTTCCCGGTGATTTCGGCTCGAATGTATACGTAGGCGTTCCTGTTGGGGCCGCGCCATTTTGATCCACCAGGTTCGTGAGGCTCCAGGTGACATTGACCGGTTCCCAATTGCCATCAGTTGACCTTAGACCATAGGCCACCAAGGAGACGCTCTGGCCCGTGTTTATGGCCTTGTCAGTGATATTTCCGCCCGGGACTTCATTGATTTGCAGGGCCGTATAATAATAGTCAACCAGCTTCACCTGGATTGTCTCGGCCGGTAAGGAAGCCGCCAGTGCCCGCAGGAATCCTATTCCCGTTGCATTTGCCGGTGTTCGCGTAACGGTACTTTTTGTGTCCGGCCCGGGTGAGGCGGAGAAGATCGTGTTTGCAAGCGATTTCGACCAGGTGCTTGCGATATTCCCCGTGAAGTTATCGAATGTGTCCCTGCCGACCGCGTAAACCGTATCGCTGAGCTTTCCGGCAGGCACCACAAGTGTGTCGATGGAAGCCACCGAAAGCCCATTGGGCTGGTCTTCGATGCTCAACCGCACAGGCGGACCGGGTCTGGTGATGACGCGAATAGAGTCCCTGATTACTCCGCCGCCGGTGTCCTTCGAGGCGATCACATATCCCGTATCATAAGCCAATTGCGGCGCAAACAGCTTGTACGCGGAATCGGCCGTGCCTATCAACAGGATTGTCCCTTTAAACCCGGTTGTGGTCCAGCGGACCTTTATCGTGTCAAGACCCGTGGTGGGATTGCCCAGCCAGTAGCCATTGCCGTCAAAACCCTTGGCCCAGAGGGTCTGAGGCTCGGTCACCACCACCTCGATTGGAGTAGTTGGGTTCGCCAGCGGTACGAGCGAGGCAGGATTACCCGGTTCCTCGTACAGCACAATCGATTTGACCTTTCCAATGTAGCGAACGACAATCGTGTCCAAGCTCATATCGTAGTACTGTCCGTTGGAATAATACTCGGGATTTAGGTACCGCAGGTACAGCGTATCGATGGCCAACACCTGGAGATTGTTGTCGTACTGAACGCGGGAACTGCTGTTGGTCAGCCGCACAAGCCCGCGGTACGCATTCGTGCTGAGCCCCGTCTCGGTGATTGTGATTCGTTCCGCGTCGCCGCTTCGTGATGTGATGACAACAGTGGCCGTGTCGGCCGCCGTTGTGCTTGTCCCCGGCCCGCGGCGGCCGCCGACATAAACATTGAGGAAATTGGGGTCATAAACCGCACCCGCGGGCATCGAAACGTAGCTGGCATTGGTGAACGTTATGCTACTTTTTTCGAAGCACACATCCATGAATGTACTGTCGAACTCCGCGTTCTGACCCGATGTTGTGCTGCCTGGCCGGCGGAAAAGGGTGACCGTTTTGAAGATGTCGTTTTCCGTGGGCGCTGAAGTGTCGCCCTTGGTTTTGTAATAGAATTGAACCGTGTTGGCGCCGGGCTGCAGATATATTTGTTCGAACGGCACCATCACCTTCTTGGCCGTATCGCTCGTATTGGCCATGACGGTTTGGCCGGTCATTGTGTTGAGCATGAAGAAGTTTTCGACGGTACGGGTCGGTTGAATTGTGCGAAGAATATCATCGAACACCGCATCGAGCGCATCCGCGTTGGGGGCCGGGTAGTATGCGCCCCTGCCCGCGTCTGCATTGGCGGCCAGGCTTTGGAGAACACCTGCCGCGGTCGCGCTTGGGCTGGTGGCATAATAGTAAATCGTATAGGTGGGCGGGAGCAGGGCCCGTCGGCCGGCGCTCACAAATAAGTCATACCTGGGATCGGTACAAGGAGTCCCCCCTAAGCACGGTTCTCCATCCGAAAGAAAAATGAGTACACGGTTTGTATCGGTTGCCGGCAGCCGGCCAAAGTAAGTCAGGGCCGTATCGAGACTGGCGCCATATGGGGTGTAACCGCCATGGGTTCTGGCGTAGTTGATCCAGGTATGAAGCAAGCCCACATTGGCCGCGTTATTGAGCGAGACTGGAGGAAGTCCCTGTGGTGTTGTGCCACCCGCTCTTCCGGGCATCAGGATAATTCCGATTTTGCTGTCGGGACTCATTCTGCGGACCTGTTCGACGACGCTATCGGCTCTTGTGGGGAGTCTTCGATTGGGGTCGGTACCGTCCATACTCCCGGATTTGTCGAGCACCATGATGATCTGCACTTTTCCGCGCGTTCCGGGAACCGTATCGGGGCAGAACGACACTTCCTTTCCGAACAACATCATGTCTGCGGGAACAAAAACCGTATCTTTGTCTTTTGCCTCTACACAAGTCCCCGGCTTGGATTGAATGCTGCAGATCGAATCACCGATTGCCGCCATCGAAAGACTTGCTAAAATCGACAAACAAATTCCTAAGGCCGAAATACGCGTTCTCATTGGGGCTATCCTCCTGCCTCCCTAACCGTTTAAAAAGCGAGAGTACATTGCTTTCTACTCAGAATATATATTTTCGAAATAGATCCAAGCTACGGGAAACTGTCAATACGATCCAATGCCCTTGACAACAATTGGAAGGGTTTGCGCGAGGATTTGCAGATCTAGTTTCAGCGACTGGTTTTCGACGTAGTAGACATCCAAATCCACCATCTTCTCAAATGTCAGTTTGCTTCTTCCGCTGATCTGCCATAAGCCGGTCATTCCTTGCTTTACCAGCAATCGTTTTCGGTGAAAGTCCGAATACTGAATCACTTCATGGTCCAGCGGCGGCCGCGGGCCAACCAGGCTCATGTCTCCCTTGACCACGTTGAGGAACTGGGGCAGCTCATCGAGGCTGTAGCGCCGGAGAAAGCGGCCCACCCGGGTTACGCGCGGATCGTCGCGGATCTTGAAAATGGGTCCGGTCGCTTCGTTAAGCCGATCCAGCTGGGCTTGGCGCATGGTCGCATCCACCACCATGGTGCGAAACTTGTAGAACCGGAACCGTATTCCGTTGCGGGTGACCCGCGTCTGGCGGAATAGAACCGGACCCGGCGAATCGAATTTGATGGCTACCGAGATCGGGACCGCCAAGATTAGGGTTACCACCGTCCCAAGCAATCCGCCCAAAAGATCGATGATCCGTTTGGCTGCGCGATAAATCAAACGGGGGCGAAGGTGCGTCGCGCGTTGCGGTAGAGGAGATTTGGCCCCCGGGGTTTTTTCGTTGACCGACTCTTCGCTTTGGCTCATCCCTCCGCCTTTGTCTACTTACGACTCATTACCGGCGACTCACGACTCTCTTCCATGGCTTCGTAATAAGCCTGCTCCATTTTCGGCAGCAGTCCTTCCAATGAATACCGCCGGCGGATCTGAATGCCTGCTTCCTGACCCAGGGCCGTTGCCATGGCCGGATTTTCCCATAGCCGCACCAGGGCCGAAGTCAGCCCTGAAATATCTCCGGTGGCGAAGAGAATGCCGGTTGTGCCGTCCTGCACAATTTCGGGGATTCCGCCGCAGTCGCTGGCGACCACCGGCCGGAACTGCGACAGCGCCTCGAGCACAACATAGGGAAGGTTCTCGTTGATCGAAGGCACCACGACTACATCGGCCCAGGCGTACTGCTCAATCAGCCGCGGGCGGTCCATGCGCGGCAGAAACTCCACCTTGTCGGCGATTCCATATTCCTCGATCAGCTGCCTGAGCTGGTCCACGCCCTTTTTTTGATCGAAGTAATACCCATAGTCCTGGCCCACAATGCGCAAACGCGATTGCGGAAACCGGGCCAGCAGGTTAATGAACGCGCCCAGCAGCAGGTCGGTGCCCTTGCGCCGTTCGATACGGCCCACGAATAGAATGCGGCCCTCGAATTGTTTTCGCGGTGCCGCCGCATTGCCCGTGAACTCCAGATCCAGCGGATTGGGGTAGACCCGGATTTGGTTGTGATCGATCCCGAGCGTTTTGGCCGTAAGATCGGCCAGGGCACGGCTGGGGCTGGTGATGCGATGGGCCGATAGAATGGAACGACGCTCGAGTCTGTATGTCAATCTGGCGGCCAGTAGGTCTTTGCGGACGTTGCTGGCCGACTCGCTCCAGCCGCCGATGTGGAGCCGGCAGACCCGGGCCAGCGCGCTGCTTTGCATCGAGTAAAATCCTTCGGCATTGGTTTCGGCGTATTCGATCACGCGCAGATCTTCATGGGCGGCCAGGGGCCGCAGGAAAGCGGCTGCGCCATAGCTCCAGGCCTGATTGTCGAGATACGAGAAGGCCAGTTGCCGAGCCACGGCCCGGAGTGAATACCAGAGGCGACCGGCAGGAAGCAGAAACGGATGAATTTGAATCCGGTGCACAAAGGCGCCGGCAGGGCTGACCTCGTGCGATTCCCCGGGACCCACGCAGATGACATGTACGCAATGACCGCGCCGGGCGAGGCCTTCGGCCGCCACATGGGCATACGTACCGATTCCCCCCGTATGGGAAAGAGGCGGATATTCGCGCGAGATGAAACAGATTCTTAGGGGTTCCACCGCGACAATACCTCCTGGTAAAAGGAAACCGTCTGCTGCGCAATAACATCCGGAGAGTAGCGCCGCGTTGCAGCCTTGCGGCCGGCTCGTCCCAATCGCTGGCGGAGTTCACCGCCCATGAGCGCTTGCCGGAGGCACCGGCGCAGGCCCTCATGACCAGCTTCGGGCGCAAAGAGCAGGGCAGAAACATTGTCTTCGACCATTTCGGGGATTCCGCCCGCCCGGCAGGCCACGACGCAGCGACCCGCGGCCATGGCTTCCAAAATCACATTGGGAAAATTATCAAATCGCGAGGGGACCATAACGATGTCGGCGCGGGCCATGAGTTCAGAGGCTCGGGCTTCGTCGACAGCGCCCAGAATACGACAGCGTTCCTCCAATCCCCGGCTTCGGAGTTCCTGCGCGAGCTGTTCCAGCCAGGGCCGGGCCTCCTGGGTCGCCGCGCCGGCAATAACGGCACCGGCGCCGGCGCCGGCGAATTCGCGCAGCACTTCGGGCAGAACACGGCAGATCCAATCGAAGCCCTTTCGCCGTTCGAGGCGTCCCAAAAAGAGCAGTTCGGTCGGGAATGTCTTTACCGAGCCGGTCCGTGCCGTTGGGTCCGCAAGGGGGTAGGGAATGACTGCATGCGGCGCATTTTGCGGCATCCAGGAGCGCGGGATTTGCCCCAGCAGCGCCGCGCTGGGCGAAGAGACCCCGGCCGCCTTTCGCGTGGTTTTTTTTTCCATCCTGGCAATCCAGCGGTCTGCCTGGCGAGCAGGATGGGAGTTCCATTGTCGCACCAGTGTCCATGGCGTGTGCAGCCTGCATACATAGGGATGTTTTATTCCCAAGGCCCAGGCTTCGCCGTAGAAGTCAGGCACTTCGGCAATGTCAATCCGATTGGCCCGGAATAGAGCCTCCAGGGCTTCGGCGACGCCGCCCGCATATTCCAGGTGCAGATTAATTTCCCAGAAAAATCGGTAGCCCAGTCCGCGCAGAACGCGGTTCTTCGCGGGCCTTCGCCGAACGGGCAACACCGTTACCGGGGATGCCGGGTTGCGCTGGTCTTCGTCGAGCTTGCTTAGGATAAAAACGCTGTGGCCCTGCTTGGTCAGGGCCTTGGACAGATTGCGGGTGTATGCTCCAATGCCCCCCGGCCCGCAATATTCGCTGTTGACCAATGCGATTCGCATAGAGTGGTGAGTCGCGAGTCGTGCGTGAAGAACCGGAGCCGATCAAAGACCGGTGTTTTCCTGATTTAATCCCGGTATTGTTTTCGCTCGCGACTCATGACGCACAACTCGCTCGATTCCCTAATCCTTCTTCGAACGGTAGTAATGATAGTAGTATTTGTAGTAACCGTAGCCCGAATAGCGGTGCGATAAATCGATGTCATTAAGCACCGCGCCGATCACCTTCACGCCCACGCTTGATAGAATGCCAACGGCTCTTTTGGTGAGTTCACGTTCCGCTCTCCGCGACTTGACGACAAGGACCACGCCGTCCACTTTCTTGCTTAACAGCGTGGCATCGGTGACCGCGACCAGAGGCGGCGTGTCGAAAAAGATGATATCAAACCGTTCTTTCATCTGCTCGAGCACGTTATCCATTTTGTGGGCGCCGATCAGCTCGGCTGGGCTGGGCGTAAACCGACCGGCCGGGATGATGCTGAGGTTGGAGACTGGAGACGGCCGCACAATCTGGCTCCAGTCGGGATTGGGAAGGAAGAGCTCGCAAAACCCCGGCTCGCGACGGATCTGGAACAGGTGATGCACCACCGGCCGGCGCAGGTCCGTGTCCACCAGAAGGACCTTCGAACCCATCTGGGCGTAGGCTAGGGCGACATTGGTCACGGTGAGCGATTTTCCTTCGCCCGGCCCCGAACTGGTCATCACCAGTGACCGAATCGGCTTGTCGGGACTGGAATACAGCAGGTTGGTGCGGAGACTGCGGTAGGCCTCCGACGCGATGGATTCATCGTTCGAAAAATTAAGCAGGTTCTTGGGATACCGGGTTTGTTCTTCCTTCTTTCGGGATTTGCTGGCTGAGCGCCGGAGCTCCAGGGCCTCTGTCTTGGGCACCACAATATGGGGGATTGTGCCGATCACCGGCAGATTAAGAAAACGTTCGATGTCTTCACTGGTCTTGACCGTGGTATCGTTGAACTCGACAAAAAAGGCCAGCCCGAAACCCAACAGAATTCCGATGACAATCCCGGCGGCATAGAACCGTCCGGAATTTTTTGGGATCGGACTGCCGGGGCGGTAAGCGGGATCGATGATCTTGATGCGGCCGGACTCGGAAATTCCCCGGATCTTGGCTTCCTCCACCTTGCCCAGCAAAAGGTTGTAGGTTTCCTCATAGATTTTTCGAGCACGGTCCAGCCGGGACAGCTCATAGATCTGGTCCACGATTTCGGGGTGTTGGGCCCGGTATTCTTCGATCGAGGACCGGTACGAGGCAAGCCGCTTTTTCGAGAATTCGATTTCCAGTTCCTGGCTGGCCACCTTGCTTCGCAGCGCCTGCCACTGGTTGACGAGACCCGGATTGGTCATCTCGCGCGCGCTGTTGCTTTTTCCCTTGGCTTGCAGGATCTGCTGTTCGATGGTGTTGATCTCGCTCTGCAGGGGGGAACTGGGCGAAATGGTGATGTTGAGCGACAACAGGCGAAGTTTCTCGCGTTCCAATTCGCGCAACGTGTTGCGCAGCTTGCGGACCTCTTCGGTCTCGCTTTCCGAGGGGGGAGTAATTTTGCGTTCGAGAATTTCGAGCTGGCCCTTGGTGGCCTCGTATTCGGCTTCCCGCAGCGTTCGTTCGGTGCGTTCTTTAAAATAAACCTCCTGCAGGTGCGCGAGTTCCGCGTCCATGCCTTCGTTGCTCAATCCGCTGCGGTCGCGATAGGCCTGAAAATCCTTCTCGGCCTCTTCCAGTTTCTTGCGGATGATCGTGATCTGCTTCTCGAGTTGGATCACCGTCTCGCGAGACTGTTCGGCCTCCACCTCGCCGCATCGCTTTCGAAATACCAGCGTGCCATAGAGGGCCATGCGGTATGCCAGTTCGCTGGTGGCCGCCGTAGCCGTGAATTGCTGGAGCGACTGAAAATTGGTTGGCCCTAGAGAGATGTGGTCGCGAATATAGGCCAACATGGCCAATGTATCGTTTCTGAGGGGATCCGGCAGAACGTCGCGGAAGGTCCAGATGCCGATGGAATCAAGCGTCTCTTCGAGATACGACCGGCTGCTGAGGAGCCCTTGGTAGAATCCCAGGGGACGGCCGGCCTCGGCCAGTCCCGCCAACGCAAAGGCCGACTGTTCTTCCTCAATGACGAGTGTTGAAAAGGCCCGATACAGATCGGGTTTCTGCCAGATAAAAAAACCGGTCGAGCCCGCCACGGCCAGAAAGGTGACGACGATACTAAGATACCGGCGCTGCAGGATACCCAGGTAGTCCTGCAGCCGCACCTCGCGGCCTCCAATGCCCTGCGCGCGCGAGAGGGTTCCCATTTAGCTCCCCACGAAAACCTGATAGGCGGTAAACAGCATCAGCGCATCCCGCACCAATGTCAGGAACGTTCCCCAGGTGAACATTTTTTTGTAAACAATAATGGCGTCCCCCGCATTGACTTTGGGGATCTCGTCCATGCGTCCTTTATCAATATACTTCTGAAGATCCACAATCTGATCGACATTCTTGCCGTCCAGGGTCTGCAGCACATGCCGGATCTTGGAAAGGTTGGCCTTGTCTTCGGGTCCGCCGGCCATGTAGATGGCATCGAAAATTGTGGTCTCGCCCTGCAGGGAATAGTAGCCGGGCCGGCTTACGCATCCCAGGACTTTCACTTTCATGTCGCGCGGGCTCGCCAGCAGGATCACGGTGTCGTTGTTGCGGATCTCGGGAAGCAGGGAGATGTTGCCGGTCTCCATGAACTTGCGGAAATCCACCCGCACGGCATCGGCCTCGGTCGCTTTGTCCCGGATCAGGCGCACATCGGCAAGATTGGCGAAATCGGTGGGCCCTTCGGCGGCCATCAGGACCTCCTGCATGCTGGACCCCACTGGAAGCTGAATCTGACCCGGCTTCTTCACCTGACCCAGCACGCGGACCGTGATGGGCAGCGAACGCAAAGGCGTGACGAGGACAAATGGGTTGGTGATGCTCTTGGCCAAGCGAAACATAAGCAGGTCTGAGACCTCCTCCGGGGTTAGGCCCAGCACCGAGCGATCGCTGAAGAACGGATAGTCGAGCGTGCCCTCGGCGGAGACCAGCACTTTTCGGGTCAGTTCCGGGTGATCGGCCACAAAGATCTCAAGCGCGTCGCCCGCGCGCAGGATACCCGCCGCGCAGGGCAGCGGCGCCAGAACGGCGGCCGCCAAAAACAGCCCGATTAGAACCGGGAAACAACAACCCCGCCGGTGAAACCCGGCCCGGCGAATCGATGGGGAAGTCACGACCATAAGGCGCTCCTTTCCGCGGATTATTTCGACTGAAAAATAAACGGGTATGTTACGACCGTGGTTCCGCTGCCGGAGGCCAGCGGTTCGAATATCCAACGTTCCACTTTGCGGATGATTTCCCGCTCCAGTTCGGGGGAATTCACTGTCGTTTCGATGATCTCCACATTCGACACGCTGCCATCCTCCTCGATCGTGAAGCGCACCGTCAATTTGCCCGAGAGGTTCGGGTTTAATTTTAAAATGCGTTCATAGGTGACTTTGATGGTGGTTAGTTTGTCCTTCACGACGCGGTTGATGGCTTCCTGGGCGCGCTTGGCGCTACTGGAAGCCTGGCCCACGATCTCGGGCGGCTTGTACCACTGAATTTCGCCCCGGTGGGCGAGCGAGCTCGCTCTTGCACCCTCCAGCCCCATGATCAGGTCCGAAATGTCGGCCTTTTGCGCGGTTCCCACACCCTCACGGCTTCGCACGAGCGGCTGGTTCATGGCCGTGGCGGCGCTGGTCAGGCCGGTAACTCCCTGCAACTGCGATTCGAGGTCCGTGGCGGCGCTTACCCGGCCCGCGCGTCCAAGCACATCCACCACCGCCGGCCCCTTGCCCGTGGCCCCCAGCCCTGAAAGCATACCTAGGACCCCCGAATTGCGAAGCATGGCCTCGGCCCGCTGGGCCCTCTTGGCTACGCTCTTTTGGGCCTGCGCGACGCGCTTCGCCTGAACCGCGGGATCGACCTCCGTACCCTTGGCCGGTTCGGCCTTTGCTGTTTCCGCGGTTTTCGAACTCTTTTGCCCGCCCTCGCCCTTTGCGCGGCCTGCCTGTTCTTTCTTGGGCAAGGGTTTATCGATGATGAATTTTGCGAAACGTTCGGGAATCTTTTCCAGCTCCATCGCTTCGCGCTTTGGCGTGGGCACCCTGTACAAGTATGCGACAACCCCGCCGTGAATGAGCATCGAAACCAGCATCAACCCCGCCAGACGCGGATCGAGATTCTGAAAGAAGCTCCCGCGAATGGCCGCAACGCTGGCGGTGGGCGCCCGGACGGCGCTCCCGACAATGATGGGTTCCTGTCCCGGAAACTCCACTACTCCTCCTGGATGACGGCCAGCGAAAAGTTGCTATAGCCCACCCGGCCACAGGTAAACATGATCTTCTGCAGAAGCCGGAATGGAATTTTGCGGTCGCCCTGGATCGCGATCTCGCCTTTGAATTCCGTTGTTGTGGAATATTGCGCGATCTTCTCGGTCATCGAGCGCCGTTTTCCAAGCCAGTTGTAAAGCGGCTCGATCAAGAGATCGTCGGTTTTTATCATCTCGGTCATGTCCGCAACGGGGTCGCCCTCAGCCAGCAGAATCCGATTGTTGATCGAGAGAATGATTGCGGGTTTTGGCTGCTTCTGGGCCGTGGAAGCCGGAAGCTTGATATCCTGCGGAACGTTCATGACGTTGCCTTCGGCCGAGAAGCTTTTTATCAGGAACACAAGCAAAATGGTCATTACATCCACCAAAGAGGTTAGCTGGACCTTAAAGGCCTTGGGCGTACGCGCACGTGTTTTGCGCGGCTTCATTCCGGACGATTTGCAGGCCGGAAAGCTCATAAATCCTCTTCGCTGTCCACGAGCCGGAAGACCGTATCGAGATTCGAATTGCGCAGCAGATCGCGGATGTATAGGGTGGGGCTCAGCAGACAGAGGTCGCCATTCTCCTTCGATAGCATCTTGTAGTTGAGAATCAGAACGCCAAGAGCCGAGCTATCGAGAAAAACGGTTTCCGCCACATCCACGGCGATCTTGCGGAACCCTTTGACGCGGCTTTCCTCAATGGCTTTGGAAAGTTTGCTGACCTCTTCCGAGGTGGCCTCTCCCGAAAGCTTGATGATCGCGAAATCCCTGTTGATCTTTCGCTTGATATGCAGACTCATTGAAATCCTCCCGACAAGCCAATGTTGGGAAACTGGCTTTCGCGGCACTTGTCCATGAAATGGATGATGTCCTCGTAGAGCACGGAAGGCTCCACGACCAGAACAATGCTTTCTTCCTGCGGGTATTTGTATTTGATGGCCTTGAGCTGCCGGATCAGGGCTTCGAAATCGTAGCGTTCGCCCGATTTGGGCACCAGTTCCAGCTTCTGTCCGGAACCCATAATGGTGTAGCCTTTGTCGGTAAGGACCACCGAGATGTCGATGTGATCCGGGGTTGTGGGGTCGGCTTCGCTCTGGTCTGAAACGCCCGGCGGGAGCGAAAACTCCACGAT
This sequence comes from uncultured Fibrobacterota bacterium, assembly GCA_964455935.1. GTDB lineage: Bacteria > Fibrobacterota > CAYVZU01 > CAYVZU01 > CAYVZU01 > CAYVZU01. The sequence goes on along the minus strand of CAYVZU010000009.1, from coordinate 24,518 downwards.
GGCCAGATGCGTGAACACGGCCATGGAGACAAGGAACGGAATCAAGACCAGAAAAAGGTTCATGACCGGGGTTACGTCGAGATCGACGGTTTCGAGCCCGCCGGCCCCGGCGCCGCGCAAGGCTCTTTTCGTCGCCGGCTTGCCCTCGGCTTTGCCTTGGATTTTTTCGAGTTCTGCCATGTTCTTCGTGCAGCAGCCGGATCAGTGGCGGCGCTGCGAAAAAAGGAAATTCAAAATCCGGACGGAACTCTCGTCAATTTCCTCGATAATCGTATTGGCTTTTGAGCCCAGAATCGAAAATGCCACCATGCAGGGGATGGCCACCACCAGTCCCAAGGCCGTGGTATTCATGGCCACGGCAATGCCGCCGGCCAAAAGAGTCGCTTTCTGTGAAGCCTCGGCCGTGGCCAAGGCCGCAAATGATGAGATCAGGCCCTGGATGGTCCCCAGCAGTCCAAGCAGGGTGGCGACGTTGGCGAACAATGAAAGGTAGTGCGTGCGCCGGTTGATTCTGGGCAGTTCGCGAAGCGCGACTTCGTCCACCGCATTCTGGATTTCCTGGTCCGATTCCCCCTGCTGAAAATGATAAACGCCGGCCTCCAAAATCTGGGCCAGCGGCGCTCGGCTGGAGGCGCAGACTTTACGGGCTTCCTCGATCTTGTCGCTGCGGATGAGCCGCATGACTTCGGCCAACAGGGCCTTGGCGTTAATGCGGCAGCGGACCAGATAATAAAAAATCCGTTCCAGCAACACGCCGAGGGCAAGGGCCGACACCCCCGCGATCACGTACATGAAGATGCCACCCTCTTTGAAAAACCGGGCAATGGATTCCGCGCTAAACATGAATTACCTCCAGCTTCTTTATCCGCCTGCGATCCAGTAACGGGTTCTCCTGAAATTAAAATTCTCCCGGTGCAAGCACACGAAATATCGCCCTGCTCTATTCCATCTCCGTTGCCCGCACGCTCTGAATATCAAGGGGCTCCAGCATTTGCGCGCGGAAGCTCTGATCGAAGATGATCGAGTCGGCCTGTATTTTTTCTTTGGGCAGAATAATCATGACTTGCGGCTTCTCGATTTTGCCCTCGATCACTGCGCCGGTCGTGAAGGTGATTTCGCCGGGCCGTCGCAGTACGAAGCTCTGCCGGTCGTCCGATTTGGCCGCGGTGTCGGGCGCCGCGGTTTTGGGGGCTGCCGCGGAGGCGGGCTTGGCCGGTTTGGATGCCGGAGCTGCAGATGGCCGGGGCGGAGCCGCGGAAATCGTCAACAGGGCGGCCGTCACAACGAGGATGAGGGATGAAGGATGAAGGATGGATTGGACTACATGCCCAAGTTTGTGTTTTGTCTTCATTCTTTCTCCTGCTGCATTTTTCTTCTTCTGCTTTTCATTCGAAACTTTTCATTTTTTCCATGTCATTTCGAGCGAAGCGAGAAATCTTTCTTCCCCCAAGATTTCTCTTCGAAGACTCGTCGAAATGACAATACCACCGCGCAGTAGGACCTGAGTAGTTACTTTCATTTCCTCATCCGCAATTCATAATTCATAATTTTGACTTACCCCGGCAATTTGATTTTCGGTTTTACGACCTCGGGAAAATTCGCAATCTCCGGAAAAACATGATTCAGGATCTGGTCCGTGGACAATGGCTCCCTGGTTCCGGGCGGAATAGCCTGGAACGCCTGGGCCTCTTCCACATAGTCCAGCCGCAGCAGGAGACCATAGCCGGCCTTGGTCTTCCTCCAGCCCTGCATGGCAATGATGTTCTTTCCCTTCCGCAGCAAAGTCCGGACATCGGCTGTGTGGGCCATGGAGGCGGGCCGGGCCGCCTGGGTCGAGTCGAACACCACGCTCTTGCCGTTCAGCCAGATTTGAAAAGAGTCCAGGCCTGCCGCTTCCAGCGCCCCTTCCAATGGCACGCTGTTGGCAAACAGCACCGTTCTTATGCAGATCGAGAGCGCCGGCGAATACGATCCGTCCGCGGCCGGAGCGGCCGCTCCGGTGTCCTCGCCCCACATGGGCACGGGCGGTTTTTCCTTGAATCCCTTGATCGTCATTGCGGGCGAAATAAGGCCCTTGCGAACCGGTTTCCATTGACTGTCGTCGTAACCGTCCTGGAGCCAGGCCGGCGGGGGCTGGCCCGCAAACGATTTCCAGTGGGGGCCCGGCCCAAATGTCCTGGCCTTTGGAACGACCTGGGGCGTGCCGTACTGTTTGGGATCGATCTGGTAGAGGCGCATGTAGGCATGCGCGACCGCTTCTCCCATCACCGTGCCCTCGCGCCCCATGCGCAGAATGTCGCGGTATATGGCGGCGCAGCCGTCCTGCAGCTTGAAGCCGAGTTCCTCGAATTGCGCCTTATAAGCCTGCTTTTCCTCTTCGGTGGCCACATCGGCCGGCAGCGGAGGGGCCTCCAGCGCTTCGATCGAGAGTACGTCGCGGGTTCGGGCGCGCTCCAGAAGGATCTGGCCAATACGGATCCGCGAACTGTCGACCCACTGATCGTTGAGCTTGTAGGCTCGCGCGATTCCCACGTTGTCCTTGAACGCGTCGAGCGAGTTGCTTTCATAGTCCGCGATTCCCGTTTCGATCAGCTTCAGTTTATAGAGAAAACGTTCGTACGGCAGTGCGGCCAGCGCTTCCGGGATGGGAGCGCTTCGCGCGATCTGTACGATTTCGCGGTAGGTCTCGCCAATGGCGTAGGAAATGGATGTGACCTCGGTGGTGGCCTTGCGAACGTATTCGTCCTGGATCTGGTACATCAATCCGCGCTCAAGAGTCTTTAGATAAAGTTCGATGGCTTTTTGCTGAAGCGGGCCAATTTGCTGGAGGACTCCCAGCTTGGCGCGGATTTGCACCACCGGCGGCTGATCGCCGGCCGTACGCGGGGTCTTTTGGACAATTTCCATCAGCTTGGTATAGCTTTGGGCCGCCGAGTAGGGGAGCATCGTCAGTTTGTCGCGTGATTTCAGGATCCACCGGTCCTCGATATTGAGCTTGGATCCCAGAGTGACGTTGCTTTCATAGGTGGGCAAAGCTCGCCCGGGTCCTACGAAATATTCCACCGCGGCATTGGCAATGCCCGTTTCGAGAGCCACCAGATTGTCCAGGGTCAAATTGGCGGGCCGTTCCTGCTGAAAAATTCCCAGGCCAAAATCCTCGAAGGCCTGTCCCAAGCAGTAGATGGACTGCGTGGTCCAATCCCGGACCTTATAGCCCGGCGTGAGCCTGTAGTTCTCGATGGCCATTTGCAGGTACTGGGCTTTGCGACCGAGCTGCTCCTTGTATACGTTGGGCGGCTGGGTCAACTTAATGGCCCGCATCATTTCATGGTAAATCTCGCCAATGGAGAACTGAGCCTTGGCTGCATAATAGACATTGATCTCGCTCTTTTGCGGCAGTTTGCGGAAGGCGCCTAGAGCATCCTGAAAGGTTTTAACGGCCTCGTCGTTTCGCTTCTGCATTTTGGCGGCCACAGCCGCCATGCACAGGGCCTGGACCACGCGTTCTTTGTCGCCGCCGAAATTCTTTTCGAAAATGCGGTTGATCCGGGCCACGTTATTCCAGTCGTTGATTTTCATGTAGAGCTCGCCGGCAATGAACAGCACGTTCGAGGCATCTTTGGCTTTGGGATAGAGCTCGGCCATGCGTTCGAAGGTCTTGGCCGCCGCGGACCAGTTTTCCGCGTTTTGAAAACACATGCCCGCATTGTAAATGGCGTCCACGGCAAGCGGGTCCGCGGGATAGGTCCGCACCAGCGTCAAATAGGCCTCCGCGGCTTTCTCCCAATCGCTCAATTTTTCGTAGCATTTGCCGATGCGAAAGAATCCGCGCGGACGGTACGAGGAATTCGGAAAATCATTGATCAAGCGGCTGTACATGAGAATGGCCGCCGACCAGTCGATCAGTTTTTCATATACCAGCCCCGCATTGATCAGGGATACGTCGGCGATCTTGGCCGAGGCAAACTCGATTGCGACCCGCTCGTATTCCTTGGCCGCTTCCAGCAGCTTTCCCGTCTGTTCAAGGCGTTCCGCGCCGCGGTAAACGGCTTCGGACAGGCGGGCCACGGCTTCGCCCTCATCGGCCCCTGTGGCCGCGGCCAGCTGGCGCAGCTTTCGATACCAATCCTCGGCCTTGGCAAAATCCTTCTCGACATAGAAGCTTTGGGCGATCATTTTCATGGCTTCGCTCACGTGGAGGCTGGCCGGATATCGTTTCAGCAGCTCCTCGTAGCTCTCACGCGCGCTGTTGAACCGCTTGCCGTTGTAGTAGGTCGAGGCTTTGATCTGCAAAACATCCGCGTTTTTTGGACTTTCGGGGAACATCTGGAGATAGTTGTTGCACGAAAGAATGACCAGTGCGTCGTCCTTGGCCATTCCGCCGCTGGTATCGACCGGAGGAATCTCGGTCAGGACATTGCGAACCGTTTGGGCCGAGGTATCGGCGGCCGGGACGCTTCGGACGGCCGGTCTTTTGGGCCCGGGTTCGGCCGGCTTCTGGAGGGTTTTCCGGCCGCCGCAAGACACGGCCAGACACAGACAAAGACCGGCAAGCGCAGCGGAGCCGGCGATGGAAGAAAGTTTGGAGCGAGTTCCCATACTATTGCTGCGCCTCGGCTTGCAGCCTTAGCTTTTTGAAGTTTTGGGCCGAGACAATGGCATTCCAGGCGGCCGTCTCCTGATGCGTGCTTTTCTGGTAGATTCGCGACACCCGCATATATTCCTGCGCCGCATTTTGGTATTGGCCCAGGCTGAAAAGAATTTCGGCAATGTTGTAATGCGAATCGGCCGAGCGGGTGTCCCCCGGATAGGTGTCGATAAACCGGCGGTAGGCATCCATGGCCTGCTTGTAGATGGCTACGTCGTTGTTCTGGGCCGCATCCAGGGCGAATCGCCGCGCGGCTTCGAACAACGCGCTGCTGGAAATGGAGTCGCCCCGGGCCACCACGCGATCGTCCGATTTGCTTTTGGCCCAGGAACTGCGATGGTTATAGCGCCGGAAAATTTCCATGCGCGAGGCATTGATGTCAACGTTGACGCCCTGCTTTTCGAGCACGGCGATCAGGTCCAGCTCAACCTGCGGATTGTTGTCGTAATACGGAAACATGTCCAGCAGGGTCTCATACGTTTTGCGGGCGAGCTTAAGACTCGCCTCGGTCCCCTGGGCCCGGTACACATCGGCGAGTTTGTGCAGAATCCGCATCCCGGTGCGGTCATCCCGGATGCGGCCCAGGAAGGCCTTTGCTTTCTCGATGCCGCCCTGCCAGGTCGTGTCTTCCTCGGCAAAACTGATGGCGATGTAGTCGATCGATTCCTTTTCCAGAAGCGATTTGGTTTTGGATACGGACTCCTTGCCCAGGTTCAATCCGTTGTCGGACATCAGATACACGAACGAGCTGATCGCTTTCTTGGTTTTCGAAAGGCGGTAGTAGGACCACCCCAGCTTGTAAATGGCTTCGTCGAACCACTCGCTCTCGGCATAGGTGAGCACTTTCGAATAGGCGGCCACCGACTTTTCCAATTCGGCCCGGTCAAACCAGAATTCGCCCACGGCCATGCACGCCTGGGCGGCATGCGGGTTCTGGGGAAACTTCTGCGCCAGTTTTTCGAAATGCTCCCGGGCCACCGTATCGCGGCCCAGATCGTTGTAACAGAATGCGAGCGAGTATAGGGCGCTCCCCGTGTAGACCCCATCGGGGTAGCGGGAGATCAGATCCTGAAAAATAGCCATGCAGGGGCCGTATTCGGGCTTGGGCTCTACGGGCGGCTCGGGCGCCGGGATATCCCGGGTCTTGGCCAGGGTGGCCAGGCTGTCGAACCGGACCAGCGCTTCGTCATAGCGGGCCAGTTCCGCCAAAAACGCATCTTTGGCCTCGTCGTAACGGAGTTCGGCCAACTGAAAAAGAAGGTATTGCTCCTGATCGCCCGTAAGCCGGTATTCCTTTCCACAGCGCTCGATCACATCAATGATCCGGCTTCGCCGCGCCGCTTTCTCCTGCTCGGTGACAATCACGAACTCACCCCTGGCTTTCTGATAGCGGGCGACCCCCTTGCGGGCCGCGGCTTTCGCAACGCTGTCGGCGGACGTAGTCGCTTCTTTTCGCAGTGAGTCGATGCGGGCATTGAGGCTGATCAGGACCTGGTCCGCATTCTCGGTTTCCCAGTTCTGCTGGCGCATCATGACGCTGATCTTGAAGATTCGAGCCCGCTGCACGGCGTCCTTGATCGTGGCCACATCGGCGCGTTGGGCTGTTTCGGTTGCCCTGACCTCCATGGCGGCCACGCTGCGGCGTTGCGCCTCGGTTCGTGCTTGCAGTTCGGAGAGCTGCCGGATCAGGTTTTCGCGCCGGCCCGCCGCCTGGGTTTCCAGGTACATGCCTGATTTGTAGTTGGCCACGACCATATCGCAAATTTCAAGCGACCTGCTGAAGAGTTGCGAAATCTGGTCGCGCCGCAGGGGCTTGCGCTTCGAATGACGCTGCTCCAGCGTATCCAGTTGGGCCGCGGCTTCGTTGAGCACGGTCGCCGACGCCCCATCGGCCCTGCGGCGTTCCAGCCTCTCGGAGAGCTCCCGAATGCGCACGGCTTCTTCGCGGCAGAAGGCGCTGTAGTTCCACTCCAGTTCGGCCTGGGCCGCGATTTTCTTGCCCAAGAGCAGAATGCCTTCCACGGCCAACGGGTTGTCCGGATTCTGGTTGACCATTTTTCGAAGGGCGATCTCGGCTTCATTGGGATTGCCCAGTTTCATATAGCACCAGACAATTCCGTATAGAGCATCGGCGAAGAACCGGGGGTCGTCGGCAATCTTAAAGAACAGATTCAGGGCCTGTTCGTATTTGCCCTGTTCGTAGGCGAGATACGCCAGCATGAGAGTGGTGCGATTATTCAGGGCGGCGTCTCCGCGGGCCGAGGCCGGCAGTGAAAGGACCTTCTCCCACAGCTTCTGGGCCGTGGCCTGGTCGCCCTTGATCAGATAGACCTGGGCCAGTGCGTACACCAGTTCCGCATAGTATTTGCGGTCTGCCCGGGCCGCGGTCACAAAGTTGATTACACTGTCATACCGGGCCGTGCGATAGGCCGCCTGCGCGCCCATGAGAATCGCGAAGTTGCGCTGGCCGGCCGTTAGATTGGTATCGAGCCATTCGACACCAAACTGCGCCAGAACGCCCGGAAAGTCGTCGAGCAGGAAAAGGGCCTGCAATTGACCCAACAGTGCCCGCGAACGGTAGTTGGAGCCGGCCGCAACTTTGGCGAAGGTCTCCTGCGCTTCGCGGTGGCGTCCCTGGAGAAGAAGGCTTTTCCCGTAGAGGTAATAAAGGGCGCCGATCTCGATTCGTCCGTTGTAGCGCTCAATGAGATTCTGCAGTTCGAGCGCCGAAATTTCGTAGAGACCGGCTTGCAGGCGTTCCTGAATTCGGGCCAGATCAACGGCGGCCATTTTGCGCCAGGTATCCTGGGTCCCGCGCGCGGCCAGAGTATCTTTGAATACCCGCAGTTTGTCGTAGAACAGGTCCGAGTTGCGGCCCAGGTTCGAGTAGAGGATGGCGAAGAACTCGGCGTCGAATCCCGCCTGGCTCTCGATCCGCGGGTATTCGAGTCCCGCGACGGCCCATACGTCATGGAACAACTTTCCAATGGTCTCCCACTGGGCGTTGATTTCCCGCTTGACCTGCAGAATGACCACGGTCCGATCCCGGTTTTCCTGGTCAAGAATGTCGACCATGTCCCGGTTGAATTCGCCCATGGTCATCTCGCGCAGAATCGCGACCGCGTCGAGAAGGGGCCGGCTTAGTGCATCCACACGCGAGCGGATTTCCTTGATCTCCTTCTCTTTTTTCTCCAGCTTCTTGTCGAACGCCACACTCCACTTGGGATTGGTCCGGGTCAGGGAGGCCGGATACAGCTGAAGATCGCGCATATCCTGAAGAACCGTGGCAAGGCGGTCCATTTCGCCGAAGACCACCTTGAGTTTCCATTGTTCTTCGCTCAGGCGCATGGCGCTTTTCTCGGTTCGCGTCAGGATGCGGTCGTCCACCGAGACCGAGTCGCTGCGGATCTTGATCAGCCGCTTCAGGGCGCGGCGGACCGGCGCCAGGAATCCCTGCTTCGCCGGGGCTGCGTCCGCGGAACCGGGCCCGGCCTTCGAGACATTCGGTTTTTTTTCGGGCTGCGCGGAGGAATCCGATCCGGCCGCGGAGTCCGGACGCGCCACGGTCGCCGCGGCGGCTGTGGAATCCCCGGGAGCCGCCAAAACCATGGCGGACAATCCTGCAATTAACAGAGCGCATCGCAAAAGGCATGGCATGGGCCGCCACCCGGAATGCAATCCGCCAGGGCGGATCGGTTGCGGCCGGCCAATGCCGAGCAGGCCTCTTGCGCTGCGCTCCAGCAGGTTAGTCCAGGATGATCCCATCCATAACCTTCTTTTTTCGTTCCTCGATCTGCTCCAGGCGCTTCTTCGATTCCTCTTCCTCCGCATTCGTGCCGGAGGCCTTCACTTTCTCATCGATATCAATCACCTTCTTGCGTTTTTCATTCTTCTTAAGCAGAAATCCCCGGTAGATTTCCGAGGACGGCTGCGCGTAACGGATCGGGTATGCGATTCCTCCTTGCAGCATCCAGTCCGCATAGAACGGCGAAAATCCGGCATTGACTTCGGTGCTGTTTTCCATGCTCTGAACGGCGGCTTCGCCAAGCCTGTCCGCTTCGATGGGGGCGCCCGGGTCGGACACAAGCGCTTTGGGCCGCAGCGAAATGTTGGCGAAGGTCGTCAGGCCGCTCTCGTAGCGCATCCGCGCTCCCGCCGTGATGAACCACGCATTTTCCGAAAAATGCACAAAGTAGCGGCGCGGATGCGGGAGGTTCTCCACCAAAAAGGGCTCGCGAAAGTTGTTAAGCGCATTCATCCAGAACTCCGTAAAAAAATCCGCGCCGATGCCTTTGTACTCGATTCCGGTGCGCATCAGAAATTGTCCCAACTGGGAATACGCGCCATCGTTGGGCAGGGCATACCCCGCATTGGCATAAAGCGTCAGCGGCGTATAGGACGAGAGGGCCAGAAAATCGAAATCCGCGGCCAGAATGAAATTTGTGGAGCCGGACTCGTAGATCAGTCCCTCGGGCGAGAACCCCGTGGCCCCAAACCGGGTGCCCCCGATGCTCGAGAATTCCGTCAGCAACCCGCGTTCGTATTGCACGGCCAATCCCAACCCCAGAAACCGGATGGCCATATTGTTGGGTATGGTCGTCTTGAGTTCGGCGCCCACATAGCCGGGCTGGAATCCATAGCTAAGCAGGCGCGAATAGAACCGGGCCTGCAGAAATTGAAAAATGCCGTAGCGACCCTCGAGCGACGGAAAGATCTTCAATTGCCCCCCGCCCTGTTTGGCGGTCAACGAATTGTCCCAGATAAAGCCCATTAATTGCGCGCTGAGCCATAGATTCCCTTTTCCCATTGTGTTGGCCGAGATTGTCTGATACAGGTTGTCGCCCCGTTCGCGTTTTGTGATGGCGCCAAAGCACAAGCCGGCCAGCAAAAGCGGAAGCACCGGGATCCATGGCGGCATGTGCCGAATAACTCCGGACAAATTCGAGATTCGAAGTCCGCGATCAAGCGGGTCGGCGGCTCCCGCGGACCGGTTTCGCTGGCGCCTGCGCGCATCCGCAAGCGGTCCTTTGGCGCCTTTCCGGTGCCCGGAGTTCGAATGTTGAATTCGGCGGCAGAACATTATTCCAGCATCTCCTCAATTTTCTCCATGTCTTCCAGAACCTTCTTGCGACTGTTGCGGAGTTCCTCGCGCTGTTTGAAATAATCATTGCTTCGTCTCTGGGCCTCGCCGGTCGCCAGCGAGTCGGCGGGCATAATCGCGGCCATTCGACCCTGGCCCTGGGCGGCCGCCGCCTTTGCTTTGGCGACGGACTGGTTCGACTTGCGCCTACGTTCGACGAAAATCAAACTTCGCAGCGCTTCGGCATCGGTGTCCTTGAACAGCAAAGGAATCTCCGCGCCGATTGAAACGCCAAGCATTCGCTGCGGCAAATAGGGACTATCGCCAATGGAGAGGAGCAGCAGCCGGCCGCGGCCCACCAGGCTGATGCGGTCGCTGATTCGATAGCGTAGTCCCGGATATACATAGAAAAGAAATTGATCGAATTCGCCGGAGGACTTAATCTGGGTCAGCTCAATATCATTGTTCTGCTTTAACACCATGGCTTGTCCGCTGGCAAAGTAGCTGTGACGGCTTCCTTTATACTCGATTCCCCCCAGCAGACTGACCGGCGTGAAATAGAGCATGATGTTTTCCCCGGCCAGATTTGTGGCATTCACGTATAGTTTCAACGGCAGCCAGGGGAATTTGGCGATCAGGTCCAAATCGATCAGGGCCGTGAATCCCAGATAGGGAACGAAAGGGGGTCTGTCGGATTCGGGATCGGCCCGGGTTGTCAGAAGCATGTCGCCGCTTGCGGCCATGCCAATGAATCGAAGCCGGTCGTTTCCGGGAAGTGTGATCTGCGCATGGACCTCGGTTGTGCCCAGAGTGCGCCCCTTGGGAACGCCCGTACTACCGCTGAGGTGAAGCAGTGAAGCCAGCCCGATGCGCCCGCACACCTTGGGCTCGATCGACAGCGAATTGTCGCGATACTCGCAGTGCACATCCGCTCCCGCCCAGATGTTGGAGAAGCCTTCGGTATTGGAGGCGCGGACCTCCATCAGGTCCTCCGTCCGGGAACGCTTCAGATCGGCATTGAGCTGGGCTGTGGCGCACAAAACCAGAACTGTCGCCAGCGCCAGACTCGACCGCGGCAGATTCATTTTCCCTCCGACCCGTTGGCGGGCTCCAGCGTTTCCTTGCTGAAGTTCCGTCCGATGCGGCGTCGATCGCGTTTAAATCGTCTTAGGTCCGTAATGTCGGTTTCCGAGAACAACATCCAGCCGCTTGCGTTGCGCGTCTCACCATTGGCGCTGTCTCGCAATGCGCTCCAGCGTTTGAGGGTGGATACAGACACCCGCAGTCTTTTGGCAACCTGACCTGATGTAAAATATTCAGGCATCCCAGTTCACCTCCTCTCCAATTCGGGGAAACTGGATCCAAACAGATAAAAGGAACTAACCACAATTAGTGGTGTTCCAGATGGATCCACATACCCGATAATGTACTTTTGCCAATTTCAGCTTAACCCATTCTGTTTTAACAAGTTATCCTATGCGTAAAACCGTTCAATAAGCCGCTTAATCGTCAATATAGAATTATCCTACTTTAACTGCCAAATATTTCTTGACCCTCCCGCAGACCTTAAGAGATTTTCAGTTCTCATGCTTGCGTGCTTAATAGGATGGCAATTTCATATGAAATTTCCTTTTCTTTCCAAGGGGATCTTCTGGATGTTCGTTGGGGTCACCACAGCTTGTACCGGCACGTTCTGGCTTCTGGCCGATCGGACGGCAAGCGGGCCGCTGGGCAGGCCAAAGGGATTCTACATGGCGATTGGCGGATTTCTGATCTATGTTGCAGGACGGATCACACAAGTGATTCAGCGGTCACGCAAGGCCAAAACGGACCGCGCAACGGAGAAGACGCTCAGCGATTGACCATCGAAAATGGCTGACCCGTCGACTGGACCGTGTGCAACCAGAATCCGCTTTCCGGATCGATCTTCTTTCGACCCTTGATAATCTCCCGGATGGGAACATGCGTGAAGGTGCTGTTCCACAGACCAACCACAACGGCTGTTTTGCCGGCCATGGCGGCATGGGCCGCGTTCTGCCCCAATTGGGCGCAATAGACCGAGTCGCTGGGAATGGCCGGCGCGCTACGCACAATGTAGCTGGGGTCGATGTATTTGAGTGAAACCTCGATTTTTCTTTCGGCCAAATATCGCTTGATCCGGCTGGAGAGAAACAGGCCGATATCGGCGTGCTTGATGTTTCCCGACGCATCCTTCTCGCGCTGCTCCGAGGCCAGCAGATCCTGGCCTGCGCCTTCGGCCGCCAGAATCACGGCGTGATGGCGATTGTTCAGCCGTTGGGCCAAATGATGAAGAAAACCGTTTGGGCCTTCGAGGTCGAACGGCACCTCGGGCACCAGCACGAAGTTCACATCGTGATTGGCAATCGCCGCGCTGGCGGCTATGAAACCGGAGTCGCGGCCCATCAACTTTACCAGCCCGATGCCATTGAAGGCGCCTCGGGCCTCGACGTGAGCGCCGCGGACCGCTTCGACGGCAATGGAAAAGGCCGTCTCGAAACCAAAGGATCTTTCGACGAAAAGAACGTCGTTGTCAATCGTCTTGGGAATTCCCACCACCGCGATTTTCAGGCCCCGCCGCTTGATGACTTCCGCGGCGGCTTGCGCCCCTTTTTGCGTCCCATCCCCGCCAATGGTAAAGAGAACATCGATTTTCTTTTCCACCAGCGTATCGACAATGCGTTCCGAATCAACCATGCCGCGCGAGGAAGCCAGGATCGTTCCGCCCAGGTTGTGAATGTTGTCAACCTTCTCGGGCGTCAAAGGAATCATGGGGAAACCGGACTCGGCCAGGAATCCCCTGTATCCATACCGAACGCCAAGGATCTCGCGCACTCCGTACCAGTACCACAGCTCCATGACCAGAGACCGGATTACATCGTTAATCCCCGGGCAGAGGCCCCCGGCGGTCACGATGGCGCAGCGAACCTTGGCCGGATCGAAATAGATCATCTCGCGGGGACCCGCGATTTCAAAGCACCCCCCGGCAAAGTCCACCGGTTGCGGCTGGCTTCCGGCGAGCACCGCGGGATCGCGAAGAGTGCGCGCGCGGTCATCGACATAGTTTGTGATGAAGTCGCCGTGGATCTTGGAAAGCTTTACGGGCGAGGGGACCGTCCGCGGCCCTAGGGTCTCGACTGTGAAGTCCATGTTGTTGTCCTTTGGAATGGGGATGGGCCTGGCCGCGCGCATTGGCGTCTGGGATTAAACAACACTCGAAAAATCCGGGCTGTCAAGGAAAACAAAAAGGCCCCGCAGGTGCGGGGCCTTTGTCAGCGATCCGAGGCCAGGACCTTACCGGCCCTGGATAATGCGTCCGGCGGGTCCGGCGGGCGTCATGCGCCGGCGCCTTTTTTCCATAGGAATCTGCAGCTTGCGCAATTTCAGCAGCAGGGTGTTGCGATGAATGCCCAGCACGCGCGCCGCATGCGACTGATTGTAATTGTATTTCTGCAGAATGCGCGCGATGTATTCGGTTTCAAGCTTGTCCAGGACGTCGTAAAGCCGCTCGTCGTACTGGAACTTGCCCTGCAGGCCCGGGATTTTCCGGCCGCGGTGCACGCCAGTGTAGATTTCCGGCGGAAGCTTATCGACGTCCAGCAGCTCGCCCGGCATGGCCAGGGTGACCAGACGCTCGCAAATGCTCTTCAATTCGCGCACGTTTCCCGGCCAGGAGTATTTGATAAAGGCGTTGAGAATTTTGCCGTTGACGCCACGCACGGATTTGTTGCGGCGCTTGCATTCCATTTTCAGGAAGTGCTTGGTCAACGTGATGATGTCTTTTCCGCGCGCCTTGAGGTTGGGAACTTCAACCAGTTGCGCCCCCAGATAGTCGTAGAGATCCTCGCTAAAGAGGCCCGCGTGGACTTCCAGATAGAGATTGTCGGAACTGGAGGCGATCACCCGGACATCGGTTTTGCGCTGCTTGGATTCTCCCTTGCGTACGAAGGTGCCCTCGGTGAAGACCTTCAGAATCCTGTTCTGTAGGCTTTCCCCGATCTTGTTGATTTCGTCGAAAAAGATGGTTCCGCCGTCGGCCATCTCGAGCTTGCCGGGCTGCGCAGTGGCTGCGCCGTCAAAGGCATTTTTGGCCCATCCAAATAGCTCCCGCTCGGTCTGCTGATCGGTGTTGTCGCTGCACGCAATGATCACAAAGGGTTTGTCGCGACGATTGCTCTCGCGGTGGATGGCCCTGGCTACCAGTTCTTTTCCGGTCCCGATTTCACCAATCACCAGCGCGGGTTTGTGGTTGCCCGAAGCCTGCTTTATCGCCTGAAAGACTTCGGTCATGGGTTCGCTCTCGCCGATAATCTGGTTGTCGCTGGCCATGCATTTGAGTTCGGAGCGCAGGAGATCCACTTCTTTGCGGCGCTTGATGCTGGCGCGGGCCTTTTCAACAATCCCCTTGACCGCATCGGCGGTGAAAGGCTTCGCAAGATAATCGTAAGCACCGTTCTTAATGGCCTCGACCGCCTTTTCCACGGAGTTGTCCGCTGTGATGATCACGACCTCGCAGGAAGGCTCGCTCTCGCGCATTTCGCGCAAAATGTGCATTCCGTCGCGATCCGGCAACTTGAGATCGAGAAGGACCAGGTCAAAACGGGATTCGTGAAAAAGCTTGAGGCCTGACGAAGCCGTGCCTGCGGACTTCACGTTGTGCCCCTTGAGGCACTCGGTTAGGCTCTCGACAATTACGGGTTCGTCGTCAATTACTAGAATGTCTAGCTTCACGTCGTGTTTCGAATCGTGCGACGGCATAACAACCTCACCTATAAAGGGGTTAACAATGACCGAATTGAAAAGGTAATATCGTCAATAGCTCATGTCAAGCTGCAATGCACAACTTTTGTTGCGCCCTTTAAAATAGGTAAATTATGGCATGGATTCCTCTTCTCATTTTGAAAAATCAGTCCCCACTGCTTTTCAATGGAGGTGTCGAGGGAACAGGCCATACAAAGCAACGTTTGTTTCGGTTGGAGCGACTCTGTTATTTTGCTCTCTTCTAATCAGGAGGGCCTTCTGGCATTTGGTTGGACAAAACGCGCTGTTTTTGCGGCAGGATTGTGCGCGGCTTTCTTTAGGTGCGCTCAGCAGGGACACCCTATGGGCGGCCCCGCGGACCAGATCCCGCCCCGGATTGAGCAGTTTATGCCCTCTCACAGGGCCATTAAAGTCCCGCCGGGATCGGTCCTGTCTTTCACCTGGAGCGAATGGCTTAACCGGCAAAGTCTAGAGAAGGGACTTCTGGTCAATCCGCCGAATGTGGGGCGTCCTCACTTTCGCTGGTCGGGCCGCAAAGTAAGCATCACATTTGATTCGAGTTTCGCCCTTAACACGACCTATTCCATCACCATTTCTTCAGCAACAAGCGATTTGCATGGGGTTAAGCTCGGGACTCCGATTCTTTATTCCTTTACAACGGGTGACTCGTTGGCGGCCGGCATCATTGCGGGCCGCATCATTGGTCCCGTTCGGGCTCCGCTGGTGTGCGCCTATGTGATGAGCGGCGCTGATTCCCCGTTCGCGCCCGATTCGCAAAGAGCGGA
Organism: uncultured Fibrobacterota bacterium; assembly: GCA_964455935.1. Taxonomy (GTDB): domain Bacteria; phylum Fibrobacterota; class CAYVZU01; order CAYVZU01; family CAYVZU01; genus CAYVZU01. Next base: position 9,226 of record CAYVZU010000009.1, on the reverse strand, counting down.
CTACATCACAACCACCGCGGAAGACGGCCGTTTTCAATTCTCCTTTTTGAACCCGGGTCGCTACCGCATTCTGGCCTTTGAGGATGAAAACGGAAACAAGTTGCCCGATGTTGCCCGGGAGCGTATTGCGTTGGCGTCCTGCGATTATGCGGCGGGAAACGATTCAATGGCAGGCCCTCTGCTGAGTCTGGCCCGAATGGATACGCTTGGTTTCGCTCTTGTGTCGGCCCGGTCTTTGGGGGCCGATCTGGTGCGGCTTCAATTCAACAGACCCGTTCGCTCGGCCGGGGGAAAAGGGACAGACCTGGTCCGGATTATTTCCGGCGACAGCTTGCGCGACACGCTGGGTGTTCTGCATTCCGGACTGGCCGATTTGGATTCGGAATGGGTTTTTAAGACGGCCCCGCAAAAACGGCCGCTTTATCGCATTCAGTCAATCGGGTTTGTCGATGCAATGGGCCGGCGTCCAAGCCGCGATACGGCGGTCTTTACCCCGGTTGCCCAACGTGATACATTGCCTCCGCGCATCGCGCGCACGGAACCGCCCAGGGGAATCCTGATGCCGGGCGACAGCCTGGAACTGGTCTTCAGCAAGCCTGTTCTGGTGCATCCAACGCGGTTCCGGGTTCTTGATTCCAGCCGGATTCAACTTCCGGTTCGGGTGCGGGCCAAGGGCTTGATGCGCGCGATTGCCAACTTGGATTCCGTCCAGCCCGGAAGATCCTACGTGTTGCAGCTTCAGCCCTACGCGATCTCGGATCTTGAACGCAATATGCTGCGCGATACCATGACCCAGCGCTTCTCGATTCTCGGTGAGGAGGATCTGACCAAGGGCATCACGGGCCGTATCCTATCGGAGGATCCTTCGCCCACGGTGGTGGTTTGGAGTCAGCTGGACACGCAACGGAAACTGGAATTCGTCTTCAACAGCGATTCAATTCAAATCGCCGGTCTCCCTGCGGGCCGCTACCAGGTTTTTGCATTCAAAGACCAGAACCGCAACGGCCGATACGATCCGGGCGCCCTGAAACCGTTTGTCTTTTCCGAGCTTCAGACCGTGATTCCCGATACGCTCACCCTCCGGGCACGATGGGAATTCGAAGGGATTACGCTGGAGTTCGAGAAATGAGTAGGGAGGCGGGATTTTTTAGGGATGTCATTTCGACGAGTCTTCGAGGAGAAATCCTTTCCAGAACGCAGAAAGATTTCTCGCTTCGCTCGAAATGACATCAGAACCTGAGTAGTTTAGGTTTTTTTTTATCTCGCAACTCCAGTCTCCCGACTCCGACTCTTTTTTCCCCCAACTCACAACTCCCGACTCCCAACTCCAGTCTCTTTTGTTTTCCACCTCTCGTGCATCCACACCCATTGCTCGGGCCGGGCCAGAATCCAGCGGGAAATCACGTTATTGCAGCGGGAGACATTCTCAAGAAGATCCCGTTCGAAGTCTCCGGTATTTGCCAGTTCTATTTCCGGTTCGATTGTAATCATCTGTTTGCGCTCCGGCGTCAGTTCGATGGCAAAGGGCACGATGGCGGCGCCCGTTTTCATCGCCAATCGAACGGGTGTGGATGGCGTGAAGGCAGGCTTGCCAAGAAAAGGTGCAAAGACTCCATCGACCCTGGTATCCTGGTCCAGAAGAACCCCAAACAAATTGCCTTCGCGCAGAAATCGCAGGATCTCCCGGGCCGATGCGCTGCCGCGCTCCACGTAATGGATCCTTTGGCCGATGCGGTTCTCGACGATTAGTCGATTCAGACGCGGATCATAGATTGGACTGCCGGTCACGCAAATCGGGTACCCCAGCCAGGCCATATAATGGTGGAGCAACTCAAAAGCGCCGCGGTGCGAGGCAAGACACACAACGCCTTTGCCGCGGCCGTGAGGCTCCACGAAGTTCTCCCACCCGTGGCAAACCGAGTATTTCGTAAAGAACCGCTCCGGACCTAAATGCCGGAACAAAATCACATCGGTCAGGTTGCGGCCCAGATTCTCGAATACGGCCGCGGCTGTCGCGCGGACCTTTGTCTCCGGCCACTGATCCGTAAAAATGAACCGAAGGTTGCGCTCGGTTTTTCTTCGCTCCGAGCCGGCCAGATGAAACGCCGCCCGCGCCATCCCGGCCAGGAATGTCATGGCGACCCGCCGCGGCATTTGCCGGACCAGAGCAACAAAGGCCAGGACAAAAAGATAAATGAGATCGTTTTTAATTCGTTTGAGCATCAAGGTAGAAAATCCATCCGCGGGCCGGCCGTCCGCAACTCAAGCGCCAAAATCAGCCTTTGCCGGCGGCCTGGCACAGCACAAGGTTCAGGGGTCCTCACGGCAACTCTCACGATGAAGAACATCGCCCCATGATCGACCGCGACCCATCGGCGGGACCACCTTCGAATCGGACCTTGTTTTGGCCAGCGCCGATTTCGTTGCTTGTGACGCAATGGGGGCGCACCTGCTGGGCTTTGACCGGGTGGATCACATCCAGCTGGCGCAGAAACTGGGCCTGGCGCGGCCGACCTTGAGGCCATCGAGGTCCGGGGCGTTCCATTGAAAACAGCGGAGGAGATTTTCCGGGAGAAGGCGCTGGGCGCCGAAATCGCAGTTCCGTAAGCCGGCTCCCGTGCCGGCTAGGCAGATGCAGAAACCACGGCGAGAAGCGGCTATCTTGCGTTTGTGTAATGAACTTCGCTCAACGCCCGCAGGCGTTCGGCGCTTTGTTCGGCCGTAATGTCGCGCTGGGGTTCGCCCAGCATCTCGTAGCCGACCATGAATTTCTTTACCGTGGCCGAGCGCAGCAGGGGAGGGTAGAAATGAAGGTGAAGGTGATAGAATCCGTAATACGATTTGTCAACAGGGGCTTGGTGAATTCCCATGGAGTAAGGAAAACTGGTTTCGAACAGGTTGTCGTACCGGCAGGTCACGCTGCGAATCATGGCGGCCAAATCTTTTTTTTCGTGGTCCGCAAGCTGGTCGATGGATAAATGATGCGCTTTGGGAAGAACAATGGTTTCGAAAGGCCAGACAGCCCAGAATGGCACCAGGGCCACAAAGGTATTGTTTTCGCAAACGGTCCGCACCCGTTCGTGCCGCTCCACTTCCGCATAGTCGCAAAGAAGACACCGCCGTTTTCTCTTGAACCAGTCGCCCATCGAGGCCAGTTCCTTGGCCGGCTCTTCGGGAATGCGCTGACTGGCCCAGATCTGCCCGTGCGGGTGGGGATTGCTGCAGCCCATCATGGCGCCCTTGTTTTCGAAAATCTGGACGTGGCGCACGCATTTCATTCGGGCGAATTCCTGGTATTGATTGCACCATACATTGACGATTTTCTGAACTTCGGGAGTCTCCATCCGGGCCAGTGTCAGATCGTGCCGTGGCGAGAAGCAGATTACGCGGCACAAGCCCGGGTCGCTTTGGGCAACCAGCAGATCGCCGCAGTTCTGCTCGCCGTCGGGCGAATCGGGCAGAAGCGCGGAAAAGTCATTGTCGAAAACAAAGGTGTCCCGGTAGTCGGGATTCCGTACGCCCCCCGCGCGCTCATTGCGCGGGCATAAGTAGCATCCGGGGTCGTGGGCCGGTCGTCTCTCGTCCGCCGGTTTCTCCACCTGTCCCTGCCACGGCCGTTTGGCTCGATGGGGCGAGCAGAGGACCCAGGTACGGGTTAGCGGGTTGAACCGGCGATGAGGATGGTCGGAAAGGTTGAACATAGTGTTACTCAAATTACTTTGATTCATTTTTGCAAAACCACATAAAAATAAACAGCCGTTCTGCTTCAGTCGTGTCCGGTTGAAAGTGTCTCATACCAAGGATAATTGAACGGGACCTTCCCGTATTTTGATGAACTGAGCCCAGTTCAGCCGTAAGTATTCGATCAGGCTCCTGGTATCCAGGAGGATTTCTCGGATGATTCGCAATAATTCCGACATCGGAGCAGTGAATCGCGTCTGGAACTTGATAAAGGAAAGCAGCAGGTAAAGGATCATGGCAACCCAGACCTGCGTCATCACGGCATTCTGGCTTGTGCCGATGAAGGACTTGATCCGCAAGTTTTGTTTGATCCAACGAAAGAAGGTCTCAATTTCCCAACGTCCCTTGTATAAAGCCGCAATGGTGGAGGCCGCCAGGGTCATGTTATTTGTCAGGACCGCGATTTCCTTTTCGTTGCCATTCTTGTCCGTGTACCGGTATCGGATTAGTCGAAGAGTTTCCGGGTACGCTTTGCTTTCGTAATGGTTTGTAAATTCAATGAGTTGATCACTGATAATATCTCGCTTCGTGTTCGGTTTTTTATGCTGTCCGAGAATTTTGCAGGCCAGGTTGCTCTTGGCTCGAATAATGAAGGTGACCCCTTGCGATTGCAGAGAAAAGAGCCATCCGAAAACAATGTAGCCAGGTCGATAGTCAGAATGCTGTCCTTTGGCAACTCCCGTTGCCAAAGGAGTTGCATTATCTGGCCGAAAACAGTATTTCTCAGCAGGGCTACCTCCTTTTTCCGTCGTTTGCTTCACATACACCGACAGAAAATAGGTCCGTAGCCCCTCTTTTTCCCATACTTTAACCTGATACAACTGAGCATAGATAGTGACCATAACCATCCAGGGGGAGCAACTATGAAGAGGATTATCCTTTGTGCTCTACTTGCAGCTCTAATACGGAATCAGGAAGCAATATCGGCCACCTATTATGTTCGAACAGACGGCGGTACAGGCACACAGTGTAATGGAAGGGCCGATGCAGCCTACTCCGGGAGCGGCACCAATCAGAATGCGGCATTCAATCACCCTTTTTGGGTATTGGCCCCCACGGGAACCGCACTGATGCAAGGTGGTGATACTCTCATAATTGCCGCCGGATCCTATAAAATGGGATACGGCGCACCTGGTGCTGCGGGTTGCAATTCAGCGTGGACGTGGGACTGTGTTGCCGCAGCTATTCCGGCCGGCCCGAGCGCATCGAAGCCTACGGTAATATGCGGCAAGGGATGGGACACCCGAACTGGAGCAAAGCCGGAATTATGGGCCAGCGAAAGACCATGGCAGGTTTTTACTCTTGGTGGCAGCAACATTGAGCTCCGGTGGCTTGATATTACCGACCACAGTTCGTGTATCTATAATTCCCCGTCACATGGATGTAACAGAAGTACATATCCTCATGGCGACTTCGGGGACATAGGGATTGTGGCAACAAGTGGAAACAACGTATTCATCAAGGATGTCGATGTCCATGGCTTTTCCAACGCCGGTTTTCATGTTGGCGGAGTCTCAAACTGGACGCTTGAGGATGTTACTATACGCGGAAACGGCTTTGTAGGTTGGGATGGTGACGTTGGTGCCGGCGTATCATCAGATTCAGGAAACATGATCTTCAGAAGAGTCACCATAGAATTTAATGGTTGCGGAGAGACTTATCCGGAAAAAGGAATTGGGGGATGCTTCAGCCAGGACCAGGGGGGTTACGGCGATGGCATTGGCACCGCCTCTACAGGAGGAAATTGGATATTTGAGGATTGCAATATTTCTCATAATACCTCCGACGGGTTGGATCTGCTGTATCATAGCGGCAATGGAACTATTACAATAAAGAGAAGCAGGTTTGAAGGTAATGCCGGCAATCAGGTGAAGACGGCTGCAGATGCTTTCATCGAAAATTGTGTTATTGTGGGAAACTGTAATTACTTCAATGGGAAGCCGATAACCGAGACGGCGGGGGGGGATTTCAATAACTGCAGGGCCATGGGGAATGCCGTTTCCCTCAATTATGCTGCTGGCAGAAAGGTGACTATTGTGAATTCAACGGTTTATAGTTCCGGCGATGTGATTATCATGACCGGGGGCGGCAATAGCTGCAACGGAACGGAACAACTTGTTTCCCGCAACAATATTTTCTATGCTGACTGGGACTTTACCAGCGGGAACACCGAGAAATCCGCTTTCTACTATGCGGCCGGTGCGGATGGTAACGGAAGCGGCGCTTGCGGCTTGGTTGCCATAGATAACAAAAACAGTATTGTCTATAATGCAAAAACCAACGAGGCCAATGCTTCAAATAATGTAATAAACACAAACCCGAATTTCACTGGCCCGCTTTCGGGCGACAACTACAATGTAATTCCAAGTCCGGGCAGCGTGGCCCTGCAGCCGCAGCTTCTGCCGGGAGCGGTTGTTCTGGCGTCCGTGGTTGTGCCGGACCATGATTATTTAAGCCGCGGAAGGCCTTTAAGTGGAGCTAATACCTGGGGCGCCTATGAATTGAATCCCACCGGAATCGGAATACAACAAGAGGGACCATGCGTTTTATGTGGAGCGCTCATGCTGAAATATATGCCCAACTTCTTGAGTCCCCAAAGCGAGGTTGTGCTGACGCTGCCCCGGCAGACATCGCTGCAGCTTTCAATTTATGATTTAACCGGCAAAAAAGTCCGGACCCTTTTACCTTTCCGGCAATTGATGGCCGGTTTTCACCGCTTTATATTTGATCCGCGGGTTGATGATAAGGGGCAAAAACTCTCACACAGCATATATATCTTGCGGATGGAGAAGACGCCAACAGAGCAGAAGGCGATCCGGATGATGATTATGAAGTGAAGAACTTCTCAGATCAAATATATTACCTGACCCGATATTATTAACCAAGGAGAACGTTGCTTTGAATATGGATTGATCCTATCTCCTCAGCTAAATTTCATTTATTTAATAAAGCGGGGAGTATGAACAGATGTTTGGGAATGTGTAATGCAGGGCAAATTGCAAATAAAAATAAGAATGAATAACTACTAACAATAGTATTGGGGTTTATATGGTGCTTTTAAAAACCGGCGGCAGGCAAATTGCCCATATTTTCCTTACGATGTTTTTCATGCTGCCGAGTTTTGCCCATGCTGGCAGGTATTATGACGAGAGTGAAAAGGCGACCTTAAGTATACCTGATTGTGATACTGCGAATATTCCAGACTGCAAGACCTATTATATCGATATTGCTAATGGTAATGATGCTTGGAATGGTCTTTCACCTGCTTACACCAGCGGCAGCAATGGTCCGTATAAAACAATTGGAAAGGCAACGGACAGATATGGGGGTCGCAATAAGGCTGGAAACACCTTTAAAATAAAAGCTGGTATATATCGAGAAAAAATCAGCTTTGGAAATCCGGCAGGAACTTTCAATGAAGCACACCGGCTTACGATTGGTCCGTTCGGCAATGGAGAAGTTATTGTTGATGCATCTTCAACACATCAGTTGGTTTGGACAAAAAGCGTGAGCAATGGCCAAATATATGAAACTCCTTGCGATTTTCTTTTGGGTGGCACAACGCATGTTTCACCTGCGGCGGTAATTATGGATGATAATTACAGAGCCGGTCGAGCTGTTTATAGTTTGGCGGAGGTAAACATGTTTGGCCAATGGTATTATGATGGGACTGCAAAAAAGCTGTACGTCCATACCAATGGGGAGGATCCGCTTTTGCATGATATTATTGTGATAAAAACGGATGTGGACAATGTTGAATATGGTATTTATGCAATAAATAATAACTACCTTACCGTGTATGGCTTAACGGTCCGTGGGGCTGGTTCGTATGGGATCTGGGCTAACGGCAGCCATGTTAGACTTGAAAAAAATACCTTTAAATTTTCTGGTAAGGCCGGTCTTAAGGCTGAAGGGCCGTACGATGAACTATATAAAAACCATGTCTACGGGAATGTAATGTTGAATTGGCCGCGTGGCTTACATTGGGGCAGTACCGGCGGTTGGCCGAATGGTTTTACTTTTGGTGGCTATGCAAAGGTCAGCGGTAATGTTGTGCACGATAATGGCGGCGAGGGGATTGGGTCTATGGGAGGTACAGGCAATGCTATCATTGAAGATAATATCAGCTATGATAATTGGAGCGTTAATATGTATTTGGATAATCAGCCCGCACAAACAGTTCGGCGCAATTTGCTATACAATCACCCGATCCGATATGAAGATGTCATAGATGTTCTGCACGTTCCAGTGGGTTCCACTTTGCAATCAATATATAAGCGGATGACGCCGGAGGGCATAATGACTGGCGATGAAATAGCCACAAATCCAGTGGCTCAATCAATGGATCATAGAATCTACAATAATATTATTATTGGTTGTAGGAGTGGTTGGTCTCACTACGGTCAAGCAGCCGGACCAGCTATGCGCAATTTTATGTTTGCGAACAACACAATTATAATGCCAGCAGAGGCTTCGGATTATGGGAATTGGGTTGGCATAGCTATTCCTGGCTATGGAGGCACTAAAATAGCAAATAATATAATCTACAATTCAAGGGTGGATTCGCCCTTGCTTTCTTTATATCAAGCTTCAATGCCTGCCGATGTGACGCTTGACAATAATGTTTACCATAATCCAAATAACCCAACTCCATTTTGGACTGGTTCATATCCAAATACGGCCAAATATGATTTTGCCGGGTGGAAGAATTCCACATTGCGGGATGCAAACAGTACATTTGCAGATCCACTTTTTGTTGGGGGTGCAAATGCGTTCGACTTTTCTTATTATTACCCTACCTCAACTAGTCCGACTATCGGGGCAGGAGTTACATTGCAGGGATTTTCGTATGACTTCAACAATAATATACGACCTGATATTTGGACAATCGGTGCTTTGGAATATACCGCGATATCAACCACTACCACCACCATTCACTCCACAGAACGATTGTTTCTCCGGGCAACACCCAACCCCATTAATCCAGTGACAACCATTCGCTTTTCACTTCCGGAGCATGAATATGTTACATTAGAAGCCTTTGATGTGCAAGGCAATAAGGCCGCAACTGTAATTGAACGTAAATTTTTTACGGCTGGGCCACATTCAATAGATTTTAATACTGCGGGCAAGGCAACCGGCGTCTATGTATGCCGGTTGAAAGCTGGGAAATCAAGCTGTACCGCTAAAATCGACGTGGTCCGATAGCCGAATTGCCTATGAGATGTTGTGGGCACTAATTCAGGAGAGGGAAAGGGCGTTATCATGTGATTCATCCCGAAAGGAAGCGCAGCAAAGATCCGTCTCCGTTGAAGGTCAAGGAAGTAACCTTGTTTGACCATCGCTACATTGTTTGCCACAATGAGGAGCAGGCGAAAAAGGACCGGCATGACCGTGAGGCCATTGTAGCCTCTTTGCAAAAAGCACTGAAACTCATCTTCTACAGTTTGGTTTGAGAAAATCCTGAAAAGGCGCAATTCTGCTC
>CAYVZU010000008.1:0-64372 GCA_964455935.1 uncultured Fibrobacterota bacterium | reverse complement strand
AAACCGCGCCTTGCAAAGCTAATCGCAGACTGCCGAGCCATCAATCCAGACCTAATTTTCCTCATCCACAGCGACGGCAGGGCTGAATCTCGGTTCCCGAGCGGGCGCTAAGCCGGATTATTTTCTTCGCAGTAGGAAATGAACCCGCTCGGATTCAAGAGTGGCGGGTTTGAAAGTGAAGCCGTCCCACATACCCACAAATTCGGCGACCTTTCCCGCATTGGAAAGCATTTTCTGGATATCGGAAAGGGCAAACACGCGCTGTTCATGGCGCTCGCTGCAGGTTTTTCGCAGCCGGCCCCCGCAGTTTTCGAAAAACTCGAATTTATTGGCCTGGATCCGGGTTGTGGCATTGTAGGTGGAATGGCGCGCCACTTTGCATTCGCCAAAGGAGTCGGTGTATCGGTAGTCCACGAAATGCCGGAGAGAGTTTGTCTCGGTTGTGACATCGAAGAGAAAGTACCCGCCGGGCACAAGCGTTTTGGCGATGGCTTCAATGCAGGCTGTGAATTCCGGCCGCTCGAGCAGGTAGTTGATTCCGTCATAAAGGAAAACCGCCAGCCCAAAGCCGGGCCGTACAGAAGGAAATCGGCCGTCCTGAACCCAAACCGGACCGGAAAGCCGCTGCCGGGCCACCCGTGCCATTTCGAAACAGAGATCGCTGCAGCACCAGGTCCACGGCGGCTCCGCGAAAAGCAACGCCAGTTTTCCTGTTCCGCCGCCCAGTTCCAGTACGCGGTGATTGCGCAGTTGAAATCGCTTGTCGATGGCCAGAATCAGATGCTGCCACCGGTCATAGTCCACATGCTCCATGACCCGGTCGTAGTAAGGAGCAAGAAGGGAGTAGGATTTCATAGGAAAAGTATGGTGGCCCAAGGATAAAAGCCGAAGTTCCGGCCTTTCCGGCGTCGGACGTTGAGCGCTCAAAGCCTTGACAACTTGACTCTTCCGATTTCTCTAGGCTGCTGGCTAATCGCCTATAGCCAGGCGCTATTTTTCAAACTCGCTGAGGAAAACCTGCACATGATAGTCCTTGCGCCAGTTGCGAAGTTGGTCTTCCATTTGTTTCTGGACTTTGTAGGTAAGCGCCATCCGTTCAAGCATCGCGTAATCGTCCGCCAGGGAAAGCTCGCGCGAGCTCGATTTGCGGTTAATCCGGAACAGGTGCACGCCATCACCAATGACAACAGGCCGGCTGATCTCGCCTTCTTCGAGGTTTTTGATGCTGTCGGCATACTCGGGCGACATTCGCTGGGTTGTATACCAGCCCAAGGCCCCACCTTTTGTTTTCGTATTCTCATCTTCCGAGATGCGTTGTGCCGCGGCCGCGAAGGACACCGAGTCTTTGAGTGTTGTCCGCAGTGAGTCCAGCCGCGAAGCCGCCTTTTGCTGTTCCGATTGCGTGGGTTTCACCATAACGGTGATCTGGCGCACGTGCACCTTGCGGTCGGTCCGGTCCTTCACCTGGATCAGGTGATAGCCGACTTCGGTGCGAACCGGCGCGCTGATCTGGCCGGCTTTGAGGGCAAAGGCCGCCTCTTCGAATTCCGGCAGGCCCAATTCGCCCTTGGCAAACGAGCCAACGTCGCCGCTGTCCTTGGCGCTTGGGTCTTCGGAAACCTCCACCGCGAGCTTGGCAAAAGACTCGCCTTTGGCCAAACGCGCCTGAATGCGGCCGATCTTCTCCGCGGCTTTCTTCTCCAGGTCGGGCGTGGCCGTAACGCGCAACATGATATGGCTGAGGTTTACGCTGGCCTCTTCTTTGGGAAGGCTGTCTTTGTAGTCGGAAAAAAATTTGGCCACCTCGTCGCGCGTGACCCCGGCTTTGCGGACCAGCTTGTCGCGGAATCGTTGCTTGACCAGGTTGTCGCGAATGTCTTTGCGATATTTTCGGCGCAGCTTGACCAGTGAAAGGCCGTACTCGGTTTTCAGCTGCTTATCCAGCGAATCCAGTGAACCGTAGCGTTTGGCCAAAGCGCCCACCTGTTCCTCGACCATTTGGTTGATCTCGGTCTCGGTGACCTCGACGGTTTCGGCATTGGCCTTGGCTAGCAGAATGCGATCGTCGATGATGCGGCTCAACATTTTCCGGCGCATCTCGTTGAATGTGGCCGTGTCCCGTTCGTCCTTTTGCTCCTGGGCAAATGACAAGCGCGCAATCTCATTGAGTTCCGAAAGCAGGACAATTTCCTTGTCCACGACCGCGACCACCCCGTCGGCCGGTTTGGCGCTTGCCGCACCAGTGGCCAACACCAGAAAGAGAATAAAACCGATACTCTGTTTTCCCATTTCGAATGGCACTCCTTAGTTCAGAATTTGAGGCTGGTTTCCAGGCGCTCGGGTTTGACGCCGCGCCGCATTATGGCAAAACTGTCCGCGCGCCGCTATGGGCGGAATCCAGGCCGGGAATCTGGCGTAGGTTCATTTCCACCACAAGGCCGGATTTTAAGGTCGAGATCAGGTTCGCCACGTCTTTTTTCTGTTCCTCCGCGGTGAGCCGGTTGGCGATTTCCTCGCGCACTTCCGAAAGCGGACGCACGCTCTTGGGAGGTTGCTTGTCGAGGAGCTGGACAATATAGCTGCCGTGCGGCGTCTGAATCGGGTTTGTAATACCGCCCACGCGAATGCCCATGAGTACACCTGCCAGCTCGGGCAACATTTCACCGGCCGTTTTGTATGCCGCCTTTTCGGGGTCGTCCACGGGATCGATCGAATGCTGCCGGGCCAGGGCCAAAAAATTGTCCGGCGTAATCTGCTGGCGCAAGGTCCACGCCAGCCTATTGTCCAAAACCAGAAGGTGGAGGCTCTTGAGTTCCCACTGTGAGCGCACGAATTCGTTTTGATGCTGCTCGTAATACCGCTGTATCTGAAGATCCGAGACATCGCCAGACGGCGGACAGGCCTGGCTGATCAGTTGGGCCGCAAGGACCTCCCGCCGGATTCTCTCCAGTTGCCGGAGCGCAGCCGGATCCCGGTCTATCTTGCGTTTGACGGCCTCTGCAAGCAGGACCTCCGAATCAACCCAGCGCTGAACATAGTCTTTGTATTGCTGCTGGGTCATAAACGGCAGATACTCAGGAGGAACCGATTCCTCGATATCTTGCAGCGTCAGCCGGGAGTCGCCCACGCGGGCAATAACGGGCGTGCCCTCTTCTTGGCTGCAACCGGCGATTAGGCCGGCAAAAACCACAATCAGGCAGATTATTGGTCGTTTCATGTGAAAAAAAGATACTATTTGGGATCAAGGGTTGACCAACCCGCAAAAGCCAGCGATTCCGCATCCGCGCTGTTGGGAGCGGGAACGGTCGTTGCCCAAATCCACTCGGCAATTTGGGTTTCTTCCTCTGAACTCCTCCAGCAACGGGCAGACCGTGAAAACATCTTTGATGAACTGAAGAACCAATAGGTCTGGCAGAAGGGTAGGAAAAGTAACGGCCAGCCGGTTTTCTCCGGACATTTCCGATACCGACCCGCAACCGAGAACCGACAACTCTTCCTATGCGTGGGCTTCGAGCCAGTTCTTGCCGGACTTCACATCGACGACAATCGGGACGGGGAGTTCGAAGACATTCTCCATCTCTTCGCGGACCACATCTTCCAGGTCTTGCACCTGGTCGTTGTGGACCTCAAAGACGAGTTCATCGTGGACCTGAAGGAGCATCCAGGCTTCGAGCTTGTGTTTGGCAAGGCGGTTGTGAATGGCGATCATGGCGGTCTTGATCATGTCCGCGGCTGAGCCCTGGATGGGCATGTTGATGGCCGCACGCTCGGCCAGGCCGCGGATCTGCGCGTTGGGGCTGTTGATCTCGGGAATGGGGCGCTTGCGTCCCGTCATTGTGCTCACAAAACCTTTTGTGCGCGCTTGCTCCAATACGCCATCGAGATATGCGCGAATGCCCGGATAGCTCGCGAAATACGCGTCGATAAAAGCCTTGGCTTCGGCATTGGAAATCCCAAGTTGTTTGGCCAGGCCAAACGGGCTCATGCCATAGATCACACCGAAATTGACGACCTTGGCCTGCCGCCGCTGGTCGGGCGTCACCAACTCCGGAAAAATCCCAAAGACCAGGGCTGCCGTGGCGCGGTGAATGTCCTGCTTCCGCCGAAACGCCTCCAGCAAGGCCTCATCCTTTGAGAAAGCGGCCAGTAGCCGAAGCTCGATCTGCGAGTAATCCGCGGATAAGAGCCGATACTCCGGCTTCCCCGGAACAAAGGCCTTGCGGATCTCCATTCCCTCGGTGGTGCGAATGGGAATGTTCTGCAAATTGGGATCGCTCGACGACAACCGCCCCGTTGCGGTCACGGTCTGGTTATACGAGGTGTGTACGCGCCCTGTTTTGGGATTGATCAGAAGGGGAATCGCGTCCACATAGGTGGACTTCAGTTTTTGAAGCAGGCGGTATTCCAGAATCATACGCGGCAGAGGGTGGACATTGGCCAGCTCCTCCAAAACCTCCACATCCGTCGATTGCCCGGTCTTCGTCTTTTTCACCGGCTTTAGGCCAAGCTTCTCAAAGAGAATCTTCCCAAGTTGCTGCGTGGAATTGATGTTAAACTCCTCGCCCGCATGCTCGAAGATTTGGCGGCACAAATCCGTCTGGCGGATTTCCCATTTGTGCGAGAGTTCGCCCAAAAAATCTTTGTCCACGGTAATCCCGCGCATTTCCATTGCCTTAAGGACGGGCGCAAGCGGCATTTCCAGCTTTTCGAAAAGCGCCGTAAGGCCGGCTTCGTCTATTTTCGTTTTCAAAGGCGCCATTAAATCGCGAATCGTCTCGGCCTCGGCCGCGGTATGCAGCATGGCCTTGTCGATTCCAACGTCGTCAAAACAGATTTGGCATTTTCCGGTTCCGGTCAATTCCACCATCGATTGGCTTCCCCGGCCCAGGTACTGCTGCGAAAGAGCGTTCAAGTTATGAACGCGGCTCGTTGGATTGAGGAGATACCCCGCGATCATCGTGTCAAAAAAGACGCCCTCCAGAATGAATCCACTCTGTTCCAGAAGCTCCCAATCGAAGCGCACATTGTGTCCAAATTTTCGGATGGCAGGGTCGTCCAGGATCGGCCTCAAACAAGCGAAGATCTCTTCGCATTCGGCCGGCATGCCGTGGTTATGGCCGACCGGAACATAATAGGCCTGTCCGTCCTCCAGCGAAAAACCCAGCCCCACAAGGCGGTCCATCAAAGGCCTGGTTCCGGTTGCCTTGGTGATTACGGCAACGCTGCCCTTGGCCCGAATGGCCTTGCACAAGGCTTCGGCCTCGGCCTTCGTGCCCACCAGAACCACTTTCTGCGCGTGCCCGGCCGGAGGCGGTTCGTCGGAAACGTCCTTGATCAGGGACGTGAACTCCATTTCCGTGAAAAGGCTCCTGACGGCCTCGCCCGAAAGCCCCTTCCATCGGAAAAAGTCCGGTTCAAAGCGAACCGGCGCATTTTGGTCGAGCTTCACCAGTTCGCGGCTGAGCCGGGCCGATTCGATCCCTACCAGCACTTTCTGGCGCATTCCCTTTTGCGGTATCCGCTCCGCATTTTCCAGCACCTTGTCAAAGCTGCCGAATCGCTCGATCAAATCAAGCGCCGCCTTGGGCCCAATTCCCTTGATCCCGGGAATGTTGTCGCTCGCATCACCCATCAGAGCCAGGAGGTCGGGAATGCGTTCGGGCGCCACGCCCATGGCTTCCTCAACGCCCTTGCGGTCGATCTCCCTGAGGTTTCCGATATCGAACAGAAACACATCGTCCTTGACTAGTTGCATCAAATCTTTGTCGCGCGTGACCAGAAACACGCGGAATCCCTGCGCACTGGCCTGTCGCGAGACCGTGGCCATCAGGTCATCGGCCTCATGGCCCTCCAATCGCAGCAGGGGCATTCCCATGGCCCGGATCACCTCGTGAATGCGCGGGATCTGGCTTTTAAGATCGTCCGGCATGGGCTTGCGCGTCGCCTTGTATTCCTTGTAGGATTCATGACGGAAGGTGGGCGCTCCCGTATCGAATGTGACGCCAATATATTCGACCTTGCGGCTCTTGATCAGCCGAAGAACAGCCGATGCGAAGCCATACGAAGCGCTGGTGTTTTCGCCTTTGGAGTTGATTAGAGGATTGCGAATGAAAGCGTAGTACGAGCGGTAGGCTAGCGCGGAACCGTCAATCAGGTAGAGATCAGGCATCGGAATGTGTCCGCTCTAATTGCAGTCAAGGAACAGGTAAAGAAAAGGGGCGGCTTAAACCGCCCCTTCCGCAACCCATTCGGGAGTATCACGATTGTTATTTAAAATCCACCAACTCCACCTCGAAAACCAGGTACGCGTTGGGCGGGATTACGCTGCCGGCCCCGCGTTCACCATAGCCCAGCGCGGGCGGGATGATCAGCGTGCGTTTTTCGCCCTTTTGCATATCCATGAAGGCTTCGTCCCAGCCCTTGATCACCATTCCCTGACCCACGGTGAAGTCGAAGGGTGTGCCACGATCAAGCGAGCTGTCGAACTTGGTCCCGTCCATCAATGTGCCCGTGTAGTGGGCTTTGATCGGTGTTCCGGCAGCGGGCTTGGGGCCGGCGCCGGGCTTTGTGATCACAAACATCAGCCCCGAGGCCGTGGTCTGCCGGTTGGGCCAGCGCTTCTGGATCTCGGCCAGATTCTGCGCCTCGACTTTTTTCTGCTCGGCGGCAACCTTGTCCTTGGCGGCCTGGATATGGCCCTCGAATGCAGCCTGATCGGCCTTGAATTTCTTTGCGCCGCGGCCTTCTCGCACAATGGTGACCTTTTGAATCGTGTCGCCCTGGGCGATTTTTTTGACTACGTCCATTCCTTCGACCACCTTGCCGAAAATGGCGTGCCGGTTGTCGAGCCAGGGCGTTTCCTTCAAGGTGATAAAGAATTGACTGCCGTTGCTATTGGGGCCCGAGTTGGCCATGGAAAGAATGCCCCCGCTGTTGTGGCGGAGAGAGAGATGAAACTCATCCGGGAACTTGTAGCCCGGGTCGCCCATGCCATTGCCCTGTGGGTCGCCGCCCTGGACCACGAAGTCCGGAACAACACGGTGAAAGATCAGGCCGTCAAAGAATCCCTTAACCCCTGTCCGGTTCGATTTGATCTTGCCCTCGGCCAGTCCCACGAAATTGCAGACCGTCATGGGAGCCTGCTCATAAAACAGCTTGGCGATGATCTTACCCTTGGCAGTCTGGAATTCGGCGTACATACCATCCTCATATTTTGCGGAACAACTGACAATCGCGGCAATGCCCAGGCACGACAGCAGAAACGTTCTCTTCATTGGACCTCCAGTGTGAATGGAAGGAAAATAATAAAAGTGGAGGGGCAGGGAGGTCTGTTGGTTGGAGAAGGATATAAAACCGCTCTGATGTTGAACAACTAACCGAAGGTCTCGGTTTTGGAGCCCCGTCCCTTGCGCCAGAACTCCTCCCTGCTTCAGGCTCTATGTTGGACAAAATGTATAGGGGCATGGCGGGGATATAGATCAGCGGCAAATGAACTCCTGATTTTTTATCGGCAGTTCCGGCGGGCGACTTTAGCAATTCATTCACGTTGCCTCAAACAGATTTTTCATAGGGAAAGTGGCCGCTCCGCGCGATTGCCCAAAACCTCAGAAATCGCTGGAACATTTTTCCCAAAGGCCAGAAAAAACTTCCGTCGCCAACATGAAAGCACGGGCTGAAGAATTCCTTGAGGTTTGGTTTTTGACCTGAACAGGCGAGTTAGGCAATGTGGCATGGTGCTTGCTTCGGGACCCTTCAGCGAGGAATGTCAAACACTATGCAAACCACACCTGTCAACACGGCTCTGCTTGGGACCCAGGCCGGCCTGCGCCAGCAGAAGCTGAAAGAAACCTGCCAAGACTTCGAGTCTCTGCTGGTAGGGACCATGCTTCGCGCCATGCGCGGGTCGTCCCAGGAATCCGATCCCCTTGTAGAAAAGAACCTGGGCGAGCAGATCTTCACGGATATGCTCGACAGCGAATATGCCAAGCTTGCCTCGCGTACCAGCCGCTTTGGTCTGGCCGACCTGTTGTATCGACAACTCTCCAATGACACCCAGCAGGCGCAGGGGACCGAGGGCACGCTGCGCGATCTGCAAAGAGAATCGATCCGGTCAAGCGTGCCGGTCGAGAACTACCAGACCCCGGCACCAATCTCGACGCTGCCGCAACCCGATGCGGTGCGCCGTGTGGCCCAATACAATTCATTGATTAATAGCGCCTCGCGCCAGAGTAATGTGGACGCCAATCTCCTGCGCGGAATGATCCTACAGGAATCCCAGGGCCGACCCCAAGCGGTCTCCTCGGCGGGCGCCAAGGGCCTGATGCAGCTGATGGATACAACAGCCGCGGAAGTGGGCGTGGCCGATTCGTTTGACCCGGCCCAGAACATTTTGGGCGGTGCCCGGTATCTGAGTTCCATGCTCAAACGCTTTGCGGGAAATGTGGAGCAGGCCCTGGCCTCTTATAATGCAGGACCCGGCGCCGTTGAGGCCCATAAGGGAATTCCGCCCTATCCCGAAACACAGACCTATGTCCGCAACGTTCTCGCGTTCCGGCAGTACTTTAGTAATCTCTACGGAGGGTAATCCGTATGGTCAGCCATAAAGTTTTGAAATCAACACTGGAAAAAGAGCTGGAGCTCTACAACAAATTCATCGAGGCCTGCCAGAAGGTCCGCGAAGGGATCGAACAATCGGACCTGGACGAGTTGCGCAAACGCGTGCGCGCACAGGAAGATCTGGTTGCGGTTCTTACGGATCTGGAAGGCGCGCGCCAGCTCCTGGTCGAGGAATTCGCCGAGCAGGCCGGGGTAGGTCCCCGGACCCTTACGCTGCACCGCATTGCCGAAGAGGCCGAGGAACCCATTCGCCGCGAATTGCTGGAATTGGACGAGAAGCTCCGCGGCGTGCTTTCGCACATTCAGCGGGAAAACAAGACCAATGCGATCCTGCTGGGTGAGGCCCTCAAATTCATCCGAGGCACGTTCGAAATTTTGGTGGGCGCCCGGCGCAAAAAAGACACATACAACGCCGGCGGCAAAACGCCCCAGGACTGCAAGGCCGCGCGCAACGTTCTTAACCGCGTTGCTTAGCGTGGAGGTACAGGGATGGGACTGACAGACGTTCTTGGAATCGGCGTGCGAGGCATGGCGGCCGCGCAACTGGGCCTGGATGTAACGGGCCAGAACATCTCTAATGCCAACACCGAAGGCTATTCGCGCAAGGTCCTCACGTTGTCGGCCGATGCCCGCATGGACCAGGTCTTTGGCCAGATGGGTTTTGGCGTGGAAGTTGAAAGCATCACGCGCGTCCGCAACAGCTTCCTCGACGAGCAGATTCAGAACCAGCTTGAGTCCAAAGGCTACTACGAAATCATCAACAGCGCCCTGGAGCGGGTTGAAAACACCTTCACCGAGCCGCAGGATACGGGCATTGGGCATTACCTTGATCAGTTCTGGAACAGCTGGCAGGATCTGGCTAACAATCCAAGCGACTACGGCTCCCGCAGCGTGGTCCAGTCGAACGCGCAGGTTCTTGTGGATGTCTTGCACAATGTGGCGGGCGAGCTGCGCGGCATCCGAGATTCCCAGAATACGCTGATCGAGAGCAAGGTCAAGCGGATCAATGAGGTGATCAAGGAAATTTATAACCTGAATCAGGAAATCCGGTCCGTTGAAATCACCAGTCAGAAAGCCAATGACAGCCGTGACCAGCGCGATCAACTGCTCAAAGAATTGTCGCAGTACATCGACGTCAATACGATTGAGGACGCCAACGGCGCCATCACCGTGACCTCGGGCGGGTTCATGCTTGTATCGCCCGTCAACTTTTCACAACTCGAAGCCACGACGACCACGTTCCAGAATGCCGACGGTACCTCGCGTCTGGACGTTGGGGTAGCAATGGCCGACTCGCACAAGGTCTTCACGCCCATTGACGGGGAGCTCAAGGGACTTTTCACGGTCCGCGACGAGACAATTCCATTTTACCAGAATCAACTCGACGAGCTGGCCCGCGTCCTGGTTGAAAAGGTCAATGAGATTCATGAATCAGGCTATGACCTCAACGGCCTTACCGGGACCAGCTTTTTCAACCCGCAGAAGACGCATGCGACGGATATCGAGCTGAGCGCGGCCATCAAACAAAGCGTTCTCAACATCGCCGCAGCTTCGGGCGGGACGAGCATTCCCGACACCACGGTGCTGGCGGCCGGCTCCGTTGCGGCAATTGGAACGGCTTACGATCTGATCGGGACCAGTTCGGGCATTCAGAACCAAAATATCGCGCAGGGCACCCTTACGGTCACCTACGATCCGCTAGGCACCCCGGTCACTCTTGAAGAAGGCGCAGGCAAGGACTACATCGTTGACTACATCAACGGAACCATCACGTTTCTCAATCCGGCCTACGCGCCCAATGCGGCCGACATTCGCGTCGCCTACAACCACCAGGTCAATGGCAGCAAAGGGCCCGGCGACGGCTCGAATGCCCTGGCCATCGCACAGTTACGCCAGCGCAGCACGATGAGTGAAAACCACATGGGCGAGGCCACCGTAACTTTCGGCGCTTTCTACGGCGGAATTATCGGCACGCTGGGAATCGAGCGCAACGAAGCCGATGCCAACGTCAACTCGCGCGATACGCTGATCCGATATCTCAACAAACAGCAGGACTCCATTGCCGGCGTCTCGCTGGATGAAGAAATGGCCAACATGGTGAAATTCCAGCATGCGTTTTCGGCCGCGGCCCGAATCATCAGCGTGGTCGATGAGATGATTCAGACCCTGATTCAGATGTAACGGAGGACGCAATGCGCATCACCTTTCATGAAGTCAATGCGAACATGCAATACAATGTCATGAAAAACTATTCGCGTCTCTCCGAACTGCAGGAACAGATCGCAACCGGCCGGCGGCTGAACCGGCCCTCGGACGATCCTGTTGACGTGACCAACGATCTGAGCCTGCGCTCGGGCATCAACCGCCTGAAGCAATACAGGCGCAACCTCGACGACGGCCTGGCTTTCATGGGTGTAACCGACACGGCCCTCACCAGCATGAACGAGCTTCTTCAACGCGTCAAGGAGCTGGGCATTCAGGCCAGCAACGATACCTATACGGCCTCGGAGCGTGCCTTTGTCGCCGACGAAGTGACACAGCTGCTGCGGCAGGTCATTACGCTCGTTAACTCCACCTATAAGGGCGACTTCATTTTTGGCGGCACCAACACCAAGATTGCGCCCTACACTCTCCAAAACGGCACCTTCAACGGCGCCATCGATAACCTGCTGGCGCCCGTGGGCACGGCAATTTCGATTCAGGACAACGCCGCTTTGCCCCCGGTCACCAATGTGGAGAACCTGATAGCGAAAACGGTGGTCGTAAAAAGCGGCGGAGCCACCTTGAAGGAAGGCGTCGACTATACAATCGATTACGTGAACTCGACCATCACCCGCCTGGCCGGCGGGGCCCTCGACGGCCTGCCAAACGGAACGGCCTACGAGATCCGCTTCGAGTGGATTGCGAAGGCGGAGGTTCCCAACACCGATGCCCTGCTGCGCGAAATCGAACAGGATGTGGCGCTGCAGATCAATGTCTCGGCTGATCAGGTCTTCGACGATCCGGTCAACAGCGCCAACCTGATCAAAGATCTGACCGTCTTCAGCCAGGCCCTGGTGCAGAACGACCCCGCCAAAATCCGAGAATCGCTGGCCAAAATCGATTATGTATTCAAAAACGTCCTCTCGGCCGAAGCCATTAACGGATCGCGCATGAACCGCTTCGAGTTGACTCGGAGCCGCAACGAAATGCAGGTCACTGAAATCACGCGACTGCAATCGGAGCTCGAAGACGCCGATATGGCCGAAGTCGTGACCGAGTTCAGCGTTCTGCAGAATATTTACAGCGCCTCGCTGAAGGCCGGCGCTTCGATCATCCAGCCATCGCTGGTCGATTTTCTGGGATAAGAATGAAAAATGGAAACCAAAGCAATAAACCAACAGGGGCCGCCGCGCGGTTCAGTGTGAAAGGAGGAGACATTCGTTCATTCACAGCGACCAATTGGGCAGGGATGCCGGAACAGCAAACCAGGATGGCGATCGTTACAAGGATGATATTCGGGAAACTAGGAGGTTTGTATGCCGCGCATTAATCACAATATCCCTGCCATGATCACGGGTGGCGCCCTTGCAACCGTAGGCCGCGATCTGCAAAAATCACTCGAAAAGCTCTCGACGGGTTTGCGCATCAACCGCGCATCGGACGATGCGGCTGGCTTGAGCGTGTCCGAAAGCCTGCGCACACAAGTCCGCGGACTCGCCATGAACAAGCGCAACGCAATGGACGGCATTGCCCTGCTTAACATCGCGGAGGGCGCGATGAACGAGGTCTCGGACATGCTGCAACGTATGCGCGAATTGGCTGTGCAGGCCGACAACGACACTCTGACGCTGGTCGAGCGCGATTACCTCGATCTCGAATATCAGCACCTGATGTCGGAAATCGACCGAATCGCGAAATCGGCCAAGTACAACGGCCAGAGCCTTCTCTCCGGGGATGGTTTTGGCGTGCAGGGCGAGGCTTCATCGATCCTGCATATTGGGCCCAATAACATCATGGACATCGATACCGTCGCATTGTCGATCGATACCGTGACCACACAGACCGCAGGCCTGGACCTGCAGGGCACGGAACTCACCGGGACCACGCTGTCGCTGTCGCGCGAGAATATCATGTCCGCGCTGACCAGTCTGGACACGGCGATTCAGCATGTCAATGAAATCCGTGCGAACTTGGGCGCCTACATTAACCGGCTTGAACACACGGTCAAGAACATCGAAAACCAGCATGCGAACATGAGCGCTGCCGAATCGCAGATTCGCGACACCGACTTCGCCGAGGAGTCGACCAATTTCACGCGCAACCAGATCATTTCGCAATCGGCCACAGCCATGCTGGCCCAGGCCAATATGATTCCGCAGAGCGTGTTGCAATTGCTCCAGGGCTGAGCGTAGTAGAAACCGATTGAACCGGGCGCGCTGTTTACAGCGCTCCCGCAGGACGGCAAAACCGTTGACAAGATGCAAGGAGAAGATGTAGTTATCTCCTATGGCGGATCTATTCGAAGACTTGGTCTACACGGACGAGGACGTCATCACGTTCGAGCGCGGGATTCCCGGCTTCGAGCAGGCGCGCAAATTCGTTCTAACCCGGATGCCGGCTTTTGAGCCGTTTGAGTGGCTCGTGAACGTGGAAAGCCGAAAGCTCCGCTTCGCGGTCATCAACCCTATGCTCTTCCGGCCCGACTACAATCCTCCCATCAGCCAGACCCATATCGACGGTCTGCAACTGGCCAAGCCCGAGGATGTAGCTCTGTATTGTATTGTCACACTCCAGAAAGATCCCATGCAGACCACGGCCAACCTTATGGGTCCGGTCATCATCAACCGTTCCAAGCGGCTGGGAAAACAGATTATTCTTGACGACGGATCGTATTCTGTGAAGGAAAAGATTCTCTCCTGAACCCCTGCACGGGGCGGTCTAGGAGAAGCGAAAAGGAATTCAACCACGCGATTCTCCGCGCATCCGGCGCGGGCGCAACACAGAGAGTTCTACCATGCTCGTTCTGACAAGGAAGTTGGGAGAGAAGATCCGGATCGACGATCAAATTACCATTTCGGTCGTTGAAATCGATGCCCGCCATGTGAAGCTGGGGATTGAAGCCCCTCGCAGCATCATTGTCCACCGCGAAGAAGTGTATCAACGCATTCAGGAAGAAAACCGCCGCGCCGCCGAAGTCCAGAAGGGCGATGTTGCCAGTATTGCCAAGATCTGGAAAGAAAAAGAAGAGAAAAAAAATCCTTCCTGACGGAAGGTTTTTCGGCCCTCTCCGCTCCCCGTCCCAACCCGATTGCCGATTCGACCCTAATTTCGAACCTAGACCGCCACTTTCTGACGTGGTACAGGTTTTGCAAAAGGATTACGCAAACAGCGTTGAGAAGAGAGCGCATCCCGAAGCCGTCCGGCAGGTAGCCGTCTGGTTCGAAGATGCACTCCAAAGCTTCAGGACGAGACCGGGAAACACGGAATGTTGCCTCCCGCTCAACCGCATCACCCAAGAGGAGGTATGCTGTGAACGGCCATGCAGACCTTTCGATCGGCGACGTATCAAAAATAACCGGGCTGCCCGCCCACACCATTCGCTACTGGGAAAAGGAATTTACCGATTTCCTTACTCCCAACCGGACGCCCGGTCAGCAGCGCAGGTATGACGAGCGCGACATCGAGATCATCGAGGAAATCCGGCACCTGCTGAAGGTGGAGGGTTTCAGCATCGCGGGCGCCAAGCGCCAGCTCCATCAGAAATCCAAACGCGAGGTCGCCGAAGCCAACACGCCGACACCGGCCGAACCCGCGGCCAGGAATTTTGTGGACCGGGCGTTGGAGCATGTATTTTGAAGAAATTAGAATTAGGAATGTGTAATTAGGAATTGTCCGAAAGGCAACACTCTGTGCGGGATCGTTGTTGCATCTCCGCGTCAACAACGATTCAATTTGCGCTGGGGGCAATTGGCTTGAAGCGCTCCGATCCAGCCGCTCTTTACTCCCGTCCGTCAATGGAAATTACTCATGCATAATTCGCCCCGCGTTCTGTGGGAAGGAAACTTCTTTGGCGCGGATCCGTTCTCCAAAGTAAATCGGGAAATTGCGCGCCGTCTTCTGCGCGAGGAGTCCTTCAATCTATCGCTCCTTTCGCGAGAATCCCCGCGGCTGGATATGAAGTACGATTCGCTTCTTCTGGCCAAACTGGGCGAAGGCGCAACTGCCGAAGCCGACATTCATTTGTGCCATCTGGGCATGCCCCGCCTGGTTCCGCCGTCGGACGGGAAATGGGTGCTCTTTCAACCGTGGGAACTCAACAGCCTGTACCGCGAATGGCTCCTTTATTTTCGACACCTGTCCGATGCGGTCTGGGTATACAGCAAAACAAACCGGGAATCCTATATCGCCGACGGCGTTGCGGCCGAGCGCGTCAAGGTCATTCCCCTGGGCGTGGATCCTTATCTTTATAGGCCCGCCCAACGGGTCGATCCGGTTTGGACAAAACAGAGCAAGGCGACGTTTAAATTCCTCTTTGTGGGGAACTGTGTGTTTCGCAAAGGGGTGGATATTTTGCTGGAAGCCTACAGCCGGGCTTTCACCAGCGCCGACGATGTCTGCCTGGTGCTGAAGACAGCCTACGGCGGCCTGCCCGGGGATTATGTGGCGCAAAAACTGGCGGCGATGCGTCAGGCGCCCGGCGCTCCCGAAGTGCTCCTGATTCAGGACTTTCTGGCCGAGACCGATATGGCATCGCTCTACCGCGAATGTGACTGCCTGGTTCACCCCTATCGCGGTGAAGGCTTCGGCCTGACCGTGGCCGAGGCCCTAGCCTGTGAGCTCCCGGTGATCGTGACGGCGGGCGGCGCCTGCGACGATTTTACGGCAAACGAAACCGTATTCTATTTGAAGAAAACCGAACGCCGGGAGGTTGTCATGCCCAAGACGACAACCCGGGAAGCCTGGATGCTCGAATCCGATCCCGACGAACTGGTCGAGACCATGCAGTACGTTCGGTCGCATGCCTCCGAGGCAATTGCCCGCGCGCAAAAGGGCTCCAGGATCATTCGTGAAAACTTTACGTGGGATCGGACCGCCCTGGCCGCGAAAGAGGCCCTTGGGGAATTATCATCTCAAACGATAGCACGCTATTACTTCTGCGCCGAGATGCCCGAGCCCACGTTGACCGACGCTGAAGAGGCTATTAAAGCCAACGATTTGGGCAAGGCCTCCAGGCTGTTTCTTGAACTGCTCCAGCGCATGCCAAACCGTTTCGAAGCGCCGGCCGGATTGGGGCTTGTGGCCTGGTACGAGGGCCGCAATGAAGAGGCCCAGCGCTGGTTTGCCGAAGCCTTGCGCCTCAACCCCACCGACGAAGATTCGCTCTTCAATTTCTGCGATGTCAGCCTTAAGCTTAATCAGCCGGAGAGCGCCGAACACGTGCTGCGACAAGCCTTGTCGTTGAAGCCTTCGCTCTCCGAGACCGCGCGCTATCTCGAACGGCTTCGCCAGGAAGCCCAGCGCGGCGGCGGAGTGCGTTTTGAAAAATTTGTAGGCATGCGCGAACTGGTCAAGCGCGGCGAAAGGCTGCTGCGCGAAGGGATGATCCAGGAAGCGTCAGCGGTATTTCGCAACGTCCTGGAGGCCGACCCCGAGGACTTCGAAGCCCTTTGCGATATGGGTGTCATTGCCTTTTACGCGCGCGATTACGAACAGGCATTCGGATGGTTCATGAAAAGCCTGGCGCTTGCGCCCACGGTACAGGATACGCTAGTCAACATGTTCGACACCGCCCTCAAGCTGCGCCGGGTCGAGCAGATCGTTCCTCTTCTGCGCAAGGCCGTCCAGATGCGGCCGGAATTGGCCGACATTTCGGCGATTCTCGCCCAAATCGAACGGAAGGGCCCCACCATTTACGATCTCAACAACTTTGATGATTTTGATGTCGTGGAGGAATCGTATAAAAAGGGACTTACGCATCTGGAGGCAGCCCAATTACCTCAGGCCTCGCGCTATTTTCTTGAAGTCGTGGACGGAAAGCCTTATCACGACCGGGCCTTCAACGGCTTGGGAGTGATTGCGTACTATCGCGGCAATTTCGCGGACGCGTTTGCCTTATTCCAGCATGCCGTCCAACTGAATCCTCTCAATGTCGATGCTGTTCTTAATTGGTACGACACGGCCAAAAAAATGAATCGCATTCTTGACGTGAAACCCTATCTCGAAAACCTCGCCCAAATCGACAACCGGCCCGCCCTCAAGACTGCCCTGCAGGAAATTGCCTGAACAGGAAAGGACCACCCCGCCCCGCGGGCACCCCTCTTGGCAGGAGGGGCATTTTTCGGAGATGCTGTGCGTTTTAGCGCCCCTTCTGCCAGGAGGGGTGGCGTCCGCCCTCCGCAGTAGCACTGCTACGGAAGACGGGCGAAGCGCCGGGGTGGTCTGCTTTCGCCTCCGATCAGCAATAAATCGGATTTGTCATGCAAAGCAGCTCATGGCCACCCAGCCGGGCGATGAGCTCTGCGCGGATGTAGGAGGCCGTTGGCATCGACACTTCGCCGCTTGCGTCATAACAGAGACGTCCGTCTTTCCATTGCTGCTCGCCGATAATCTGCTCGGACTCGCCAAACCGTCCCGCCGAAATCCGCAATTGCCACAGCCGCCCGAACTCGGGAGTCGACAACGCTCTCCAGCAGATCCGGCCTTCTTCAGCCCGGATTCGGCAGAACGGGCCGTCAGTGACAATGGATTGTCCCTGGGCCAGGGCCGCCATGATATCCTTTTCCGAGGATGAGGACGCCTGGACGCAGGTGCGCGCCATGCCGAAGAATACCGGGTTTTGTTCAAGCGAAAAGAAGGGCGTTTTGATTTTGCGCGTGCAGTTGAAATCGCCATGGGCATCCGTTCCTGCAACAAGCGGCAGGCGACGGCCGGCCAGCAGCATGTCCACCCATTTCTTTCGCATTCGGAAGAAAGAGATGTCGCGGTGTCCGCTCCAGAATTGAAGGCCATTCAGGTCTTCCGCGAGATCCTTGCCGGACCAGGCGCCCCGGTTTAGCGCAAGATTCTGGAGCCAACCCGCCTGGACCAGCGGGTGCGCGGCAAAACAGAGACCGCCCTGTCCGCGCACAAGAGAAATGGCTTCTTGAATTGTGTGCTCGGGCTTGCGGTTGCGTTTGCGGCGCGCTCCGTCGCCTGAACCGGCCACGAAATCGCGGTTTCCAATCGCGAGTACGTGCACGTTGCGGCCTTTTGCGTTTGCGCACGAGATCTCTTCGGAGGGAAGAACCGTAACCTCGCGGGACGTCCCGTTTATCTCCGTCGCGCGCTTGTTCCACAGCGCGGCCGAGGCATCAAAACGCCGGTAATTTTCCTGCACACACATGAAATCATATGAGTGGTCCGCTGCCGCAAACCAGGAAAGGCCAAAGGCTTTTGCCATTTGGGACGTCAGCGCCAGCGGCGCACCGAATTCCACGTGGCTCGAGGAGTAGTTTGTATGCACATGGGCATCGCCGTACAGCCACCCCGGCTCGCACGGCAGGCTCTGGTCGGCGATATGCACCACCATCTGGCTGTGAGGAAGCGCGGGAAAATTGTCGTTAAGGGCGATCTCGCTTCTTCCCCGGCTTTGGAATTCGATTCGCGAATTGACCGCTATTGTCGCTCCGCCAAGGTTCGCAGTCGGAATCGTGAAGACCCTCCAGAAAAGAGGATCCGCGATGGTTTGCGTCCCCTCAAAAACGACCTGCCTCCAAATGCACCCGGCCCCTTCCCGGTGTACGGCGATCTCGACCTTCTCCAGAACAACGGGGAACAGGTGAGCGTCTTTGATGATCAGCGCCAGAGGCAGGTCCTGGCCCGGTTCGATCCGGGCCGGCGCATCGGTTAGAATTTCCGGCTGCTTGCGATAAATAGGGCTCAGACCAGGAAGAAAGCGGTAATGGGTCTCGGCGTAACCGAGACAGAAGGGGATGGGGACCACAACGTAAAGATTGCTTCTTTGGCGCGGGTCCGCAAAGCCCAAATGCAGTTCTGAAAATTTCTTGAATTGCGTGTGTCCATTGCGGTATGTAAGCCGCGAATTGCAGATCCGCTGCGAAAGGAATCCTGTGACCGGCCCCTCAAGCACTGCCATTGTGCCAAGCAAACCCCTGCGTCAATTCGGCATTGCCGTGCCGGCTTTGCTTGCTGCGATTGGGATCCGGCTGGCGCTTCAAGAAGCGCTGGGTGCCCACTTTCTTTTCCTGACCTTCTACCCGGCCGTGATGGTTTCGGCCCTTTATGGTGGATTGCGGGCGGGATTGCTGGCCACGATACTTTCCGTAATTGCGGCCATCTATTTCACCGAGCCCGTGGGCCGGCTGGCCATGAGCAACCCCGCAGATTGGGTTGCCACAATTCTTTTTCTGCTCAGCGGCATCGTGATTTCGGTGATTACTGAGACCATGCACCGCGCCCGCGCGCGGCTGGTCGCCTCTCAATCTTGGCTTGAGAAGCAAGTCGAGTTGCGCACGGAAGCCGTTGGGCAGGAAAGGGACAGGCTCCGGGCTCTCATCAACAGCATTACGGATGAGGTTTGGTTTACGGACGTAAATCGGCATTTTACACTGGCAAATCCTACTGCCTGCAACGAATTCCGATTGGCCGGTTCCCAGGAGCAGATCGATGTAGAGAAGCTGGCCTCCAGCCTGGAAGTGTACCGGCCCGATGGCACCCCAAGACCCGTCGAGGAAGCCCCGCCCCTGCGGGCCCTAAAAGGTGAAGTCATTCGCGGCGAAGAGGAGATCATTCGCACGCCCGCGCACAAGGACCTTCGACACCGACAAATCAGCGCCGCCCCGGTAAGGAATTCCCGCGGCGAAATTATCGGGTCCGTATCGGTTGTGCGCGACATTACCGAGCGCAGACGCGCTGAAGAGTTGCTGCAGGAGAGCGAGAGTCGATTGCATTTTGCTCTGGAGACGATTCATACGGGGGCCTGGGATCTCGATCTTATCGATCATACGGCGTACCGCACCTTGGGGCACGATGCCGTTTTTGGCTACAAAGAACCGCTGCCGCAGTGGACCTACGAGATGTTCCTTGAACATGTGCTGCCCGAAGACCGTTCCGAGGTGGATCGCAAATTTCACCAGGCCCTTGCCACGCGGGGTAACTGGAATTTCGAGTGCCGCATCCGGCGCGCAGACGGCCAGATTCGCTGGATCCTGGCAGCCGGTCGCCCTATTCCCGATTCTTCCGGAAATGCCCGGCGTATGGCCGGAATTGTCCAGGACATCACCGAGCGAAAACAGGCCGAACAGAACCTTCGTCAAAGTGAGGAGCAGTTTCGCCAGGCCATTGAGGAAGCACCAATACCCATTATCATGCACGCCGAGGATGGACAGGTTCTACAGATCAGCAGAGGCTGGACCGAAAACACAGGCTATGGACCCAAGGACATGGACTCTTTCGAGGCATGGCTCAATCGAGCATACGGGGCAGGGGCCCAAGCCATGCGCGATCACGTTCGGTCCCTCTTTCGTCAGGAAAAGAGGACCATGAACATCGATTTTCCGGTCCGCACCCATGACGGATCGATCCGATACTGGAGCTTCAGCGCCTCCTCGCCCGGAATCCTCCATGACGGAAGGCGCTTTATTGTGGGAATGGCGGTGGATATTACCGACCGCAGGCGGACAGAAGAAGATTTGCGCCGCAGCAGAGAAGATCTCGCCCGGGCCCAGGAGGTCGGCAGCATGGGCAACTGGCGGCTGGACGTACGAAAGAACGAGTTGACCTGGTCCGACGAAAACCACCGCATTTTTGGCATTCCAACGGGAACTCCCTTGACCTATGAAAAGTTCTTGTCCAGGGTGCATCCCGACGACCAATTCTATGTCGATACTCAATGGCACGCCGCCATTGCGGGTGCTCCATATGATATCGAGCACAGAATTATCATCGGCGAGGACATTCGATGGGTCCGGGAAAAAGCATATCTTGAATACGACCAAAATGGCGCTTTGCTGGGCGGTTTTGGGATTACGCAGGATATTACCGCGCGCAAGCAGCTCGAAGAGCAACTCTCCAGCCGGGCCAAAGAACTTACGGTGGCCAACAGGGATCTGGAGGCATTTTCCTACTCCGTGGCTCATGACCTGCGCAATCCCCTGCGCACAATCCGCGGCTTTGCCGAAGTTTTGATTGAAGACTGCTCGGACCAGGCTAATAGGGAGTGCAGGGAGTACCTTGAAAGAATCAAGCGGGGAACGGATCGAATGAATTCAATCATTGATGACATGCTGGCCCTTTCGAAAATTTCCCGCCAGGAAATGGATCTGGTGGAGCTTGATCTCAGCGAAATGGCCCGTTTATCACTGAACGAGCTGACCACGGCCAATCCGGGTCGGCAAATCGAAGTAAAGATTCAAGATGGGCTCAAAGTCCGGGCCGATGCCCGGCTGCTGAGCGTTGCTTTGAGTAACCTCTTGGGCAATGCCTGGAAATTCACGGCCGGAACCGGCCGGCCCTGCATTGAGTTCGGTTCCTTCAATAAGCACGGAAAGCGGGTCTATTTTATTAAAGACAACGGCGCCGGTTTTGACATGTCCCTTGCAGGCAGGCTCTTCGCACCTTTTCAACGGCTCCATTCGGAAAAAGAGTTCTCCGGAACCGGCGTGGGCTTGGCCATCGTCGAAAGAGCAATCCGGCGGCATGGAGGACGAATCTGGGCCGAAGGCGAACGGGGCAAAGGGGCCACGTTTTTTTTCACATTGTCCTGAGTTGCTCGTAAACGCGCTAACCCTAGGAAATAGAACTATTCACCACAGCGACTCGGAGAACACGGAGATCAGAAAAGAATCCAAAGAGGAGATAAGTTTTTCGGCGCAGGTGCGCGCCAGAAACGCTTTTTCTTTGCGCTGCCTTTGGACTCTTATCTTTCTCAGTGCCCTCTGTGCCACCGTGGTGAATGGTTCAACAGAACACCATGAACGGATTGAATGCAATATGCCGAGCCAGGAACACCGCATTGCGCTATGCGGCGGCAGTTCTTCTTGTCATTCTTGCCATTGTGGTGCGCAAGGTGCTGCTGGCCGAAGTGGGAATGCGAGCCGCTTTTATCACGTTTTTTCCCGCCGTGACAATTGCGGCCATTTTCGGCGGGTTTTGGCCGGGAATGCTGGCTACCGCGCTTTCCGCAGTGGCTGTTGATTTCTTTTTTCTTGATCCTGCATTCAGTTTTGCGATCACCGATCCGCTCGATTTTCTTTCACTGATCATCTTCGTTTTCAGCAGCACCCTTATCTGCTTCGTTGCAAAGACCATGCACCGCGCCAGAGCCCAATTGCTCGCCTACCAGGGTCTGCTTCAGGGACAGGTGGATGCGCGCAACGCGGAATTAAGAGAGCGGACCTCTGATCTTCGCAAAGCGGAACAGGAATCGCGTGAAAGCGAGGAGCGCTACCGCAGCCTTTTTGAGTACGCCAATGATGCCATAATCTTTTACGATACCGAATCCGGCCGAATCATTGATGCCAATGCATCGGCTGCGCGCCAGCTTGGCTATTCCCGTACCGAGCTGCAGGGGCTTTCGTATGAGCAAATTCACCGGCCCGAGGATTTGGAGCGGGTGGGCCGATTTATTCGAGGGACCAGACTCAATGGGAGCGTGACGGATGAGCACATTCACATCCGAAAGGACGGCGAGCAAAGGGTGATTGAAATGACCGGCTCTCTTTTTGAGCACAGAGGCAAACGAATATTCCAGAGCATTTTGCGGGATATCACGGAACGCAGAGCGGTCGAGCGAGCCCTGCAGAAGAGCGAAGAACGCTTTCGCGCAATCGTATTGGCCAGTTCGGATGTCCTGTACCGGATGACCCCGGACTGGAGCGAAATGTGTCAGCTTAGCGGGCAGGATTTTCTTGCTGATACCACCCGCCCCAGCCGCGATTGGCGGCGGGAATACATTCACCCCGATGACCAGTCGTACGTGGATGCGGCCATCAACGCGGCAATCCAGGAAAAACGCGTCTTTGCCTTGGAGCACCGGGTTTTGCAAAAGGACGGGTCTTTGGGTTGGACATTCTCGCGCGCTGTTCCCATTATGAATGAAAAGGGCGAAATTGTCGAATGGTTTGGCACGGCAAGCAATGTTACACAGCAAAAGCAGAGTGAGGAAGATTTACGCCGAAGCAAAGATCAATTGAAGGCGGTGAACGATCATCTGGAGGACCTGATACGGGAGCGCACGCGGCAGGTCCGCGATCTTTCGAAGGAATTGACAATTGCCGAGCAACGGGAACGCCAGCGCTTTTCACGGATTCTGCATGAAGATCTTCAGCAGAACCTTTTTGGAGCAAAGATGCTGACCGATTCCATCCATTGCCGTTCGGGGGCGGATATGGAGGAAATCGCCCGTGATGTTGAAATGCTCCGGAAGTCGATTCAAAAAGCCCTGGCCACCACCAAATCTCTGGCCGTCGAATTGAATCCGCCCATTCTGAAGAACGAAGGCCTGGATGCCGCGCTTCGTTGGCTTGCCCGGCACATGGAAGAACACTATGGTCTTGTGATTTGCATCGATCTTTCAAAGGACCTGGCGGCGGTACGGGGTGTAGACCAGATTCTGATTGTGCAACTCATGCGAGAGTTGCTTTTCAATATTATCAAGCATGCAAAAACAAGAGAAGTGGTCATCTCCGGTAACCTGGAAAAGGATCGAATTGCGATCACGGTTGAAGACCGGGGCGTTGGCTTCGATGTTGAGGCGGTTCGAAAACGTCCATACGGTGCGGCGGAGATGGGGCTTTTCAGCATTGAGGAGAGATTGCGGCTGTTTGGCGGCCAACTGAAAATGGAATCACAAATCGGTAAAGGCACGCGTATGACCCTTGTTATTCCGCTGTCAATTCTGGAGAGTGCCCCGCAATGAAACGAATTGCGATTGTGGAAGATTACGAGGACATGCAGATCATCTACCGGCGCATGTTCAGGAAGCACAAGGAAATTGAGATTGTTTTGCAGGTCGCAACCGCCGAAGAAGCGTTGGAAAGGATTCCCCAAATCAAGGTTGATCTTGTCATTGTCGACATTTCGCTGCCCGGCATGGACGGAATCACGCTAACAAGGGAATTGTGCCGCTTGAATCCGGGCCTGAAGGTCCTTATTGCCACAGGGCATAGCAAAGAAGCCTACGAATTGGCCAGCAAAGAGGCAGGCGCGGATTGTTTCATAACAAAGGACAACGGTCCCGAACTTGTCCGGCAAACGTGCGCGTTGCTGGGCATCCGCTGCGAATTATAGCTTAATGTTTCCGAACTAGAGCGCATCTCAAAAAAGGGTTGCGCGGGCCAAAGCCCGAGCGAAAACGACACAGGCACTCGAAGCCGAAGGGTGCCGCCCCTATGCCGCCGCCTTTATGCCAAAAAATGGGCTTACAAGGCGGGTTTTGGCGAAAAACTGCCGCTGATATTCCGTCCTGTGCCTGTTACAGTAGTTCGGATATACTTCCTGCTTCGGGTATAGCACCACCTGGTATTTTTCCCTGCAACCCTTTAGTCCGCATTTGAAGGTCTTGGTCACGCAGTGGGAAAAATCATGGTGATAGGTCCTGTTTTTGACGCTTGGATCAAAGATTTTAACACGAATTCGCTTCCGGTGCCGCGGATCGCTGTGGAATTCGCAGTATTTCTGGCGAAACCAGCCAACAAACTCCTTTCCGCATCCGGCATACTGACACATTTTGATTTGGTTTGAGTGCGATTTCGCAGGATGCCACTTGGGCAGATGCATACAACCTCCCCTTGTTTATGCTCAAAACGCGGAAGCCGACCGGGTCCAGCCCGCGGGGCCGGGACCCGGCCGGTTCCTTTCTTCGGCGAAAACCAGGTCATTGCCTCCTTTGTTTCTGATTGATTGGACGGGTTTCCTTCACACTCTTGGCCAGCGCTATTTTGATTCTGGTCCTGGCCCGTGTGAATGTTGAGATGCGCTCCAGGCACGCGCTCTTTTGGAATGCAAGCAATATCAAGCTGGTCATATTGTGGCGGGAAGGGACATTGGATGCACTTCCCGCCATTCCTCCTTTCCTTTCACAATTAGACTGCCGATAGGCCGATTCGGTTGCTAAGGGAGGCAAACGAACGCCGCAATCCAGCCATATGCTATCTTTTCTGGTATCTATTCAGTATGGCAAACACCCTCACCTGAACCCTCTCCCATTGAAGGGAGAGGAAAGAGTCCCCTCGCCACTGGGTGGGAGAGGGCCAGCCCGTCCTCCGTAGCAGATCTACCGCGGAGGGCGGAGGTGAGGGGGCGTGAATAGGTACCTTTTCTGGAAACCAAAAGGCTGTTGAGCCGTCTAATAAAGCAGGTGCCTGCAGAAATCGAGTTTCACCGAGCCCGGCTGCCTTTTTGCCCGGGTTTCGGCGAAAACCGACTCCGCGGCACCCCATATGGTACCGCATGGATGAGCTTGTCCGACGATGTAAAGATGGGGATCGGGAAGCTTTTCACGACCTTTTTAAGGCATACGGAAAGATGATCCAGCGGATTTCCCTGCGAATGACACGAAAACCCGAATACCTGGCGGATATTTTCCAGGAGGTGGTTGCGCGTGTCATTCATGGAATCGGCAAGTTTCGGGAAGATTCACAATTCGGCACGTGGATTTATCGCATCACGGTGAATGTGAATCTCGATTTTCTGGCCCGGGAGAAAGCGCGAAAGGACACGGTCCCCTTGGAGTCCATTGCAGATGCATGGGAAAGCCGCGAGCCGAACCCATTGGAACATACCGAAAAAAAGCAGCTCTTCGACAAGGCCAGGATGGCAATCGCGGATCTGCCCAATCAATATCGGGAAGTCTTGTCGATGTTTTATTTCGCCGACCGCGATGTCCGCGACATCGCGCGGCACACGCGCAAAAGTGAAAACGCAATCAAGTCCATTCTCTTTAAAGGCCGCAAAGCAATCATACAGGCCTTGCGGGATCAGAGGGTGATGTAGATATGATGGCCTGCAGACACTGGGAAGAACCGATTCATCTTTTGGTTGGCGGACAATTGGGTGAATCCGCCAAACCCGCCCTGCTCCGGCATCTGGAGCAGTGCGAAAAGTGCCGCGCTTTTTGCCAAGACCTCCGGGAAATTGAAACCGCGCTGCGCGCGCCTGTTTCGGAAAAAGATTTGCTATCCGGATCGGAAATCCGGATGATGGTCGAGCGATCCCTTGTCGCCGCGGAGCGCAGGCCGATTCCCGTCCGGCACACGTCTCCCACTTTCGCAGGTTTGCGAATCGCCTGGGGCTTTGCCGCATTGGTCCTTGTTTTTTTCGGCGGGTATTTCTTCCACGCACTGGACCTTGGAAAGAAGATGACCCCTTCTCCGCAAGTGGCATCAATACCGAATTCGGGCAGCCAGGCGCGCCCCCCGGAAGCAAAGCCCGATTCCGCGCAGGTTCGTCCTTCTCCGCAAACGATCAAGTCCAAAACCGGTCGACTCCCCTATGGAGCATCGTCCGACGACCACCACTACGAAATTGCGGGTCGCCTGATCAAAAAGAGAAATTTCGCGGCTGCCGCGGCCGCATTGCAGAAGTATCTTGCGCTCCATACCGTCAAGCGCGACAAGGCCATGCTCGACCTGGGATACTGCTATAGCATGCTTGGCCAGCCCCAAAAGGCATTGCCCATCTATCAGGCCGTGGTAAAAGGGAGCCGTAATCCGCAAGCCGTGGCAACCGCATACCACGAAATCGACAGCCTCCTCAACTTTGGCCGGGGCGACTACGCCAATGCGAACGACGGCGTTCGTGCTTACCTGCGAGCTGTTCCGGGCGGGAATGAAACGTATTATCTCATTCAAATGCCGGTGCGAAACGAGGACTCCGCAAAGGTCGACTGTCTGTTGGAGCAGGTCCGGCAGGAGTTCCCGCAGACCCGCCGGCTGCCCGGCACGTACCCGCAGGCAATTCAAGTCGGCAGCCCGCGGTTCGTTTCGCAGGACGGGCAATAGAACCCGCCTCATAGATCCCTTCTGCTTCTGACTGACTGCGCGGCTCCCGGCTTGTATCCCTGTTACCGCTACGGTATTTTGCGTTTAAATCGCACCTTGTGCGTTCCACAAGGGCGCTGAACAAATTGATTGCCGCCAATTATTGTTGCTATATTTTTCATCATCGAAATACTCGTACTGTGAAACCATCCAACCAA
This sequence comes from uncultured Fibrobacterota bacterium, assembly GCA_964455935.1. Taxonomy (GTDB): domain Bacteria; phylum Fibrobacterota; class CAYVZU01; order CAYVZU01; family CAYVZU01; genus CAYVZU01. Next base: position 37,578 of record CAYVZU010000008.1, on the reverse strand, counting down.
AGGGAGGTTAGCAACAGAATCTTAACCCAAAAACCGCAGTTGCCCGTAGCGAATAGCAGCAACCGCGGCATTTAGGTTTAACAAGTTTCACAAATGATGTAGCCGAAATCCATGGGAAAACCATGGATGCGGGGGACCCAACTCTTGGGGCGTATTCCGTCAAGGATAGGGCACTTCCAAGCCCGAGCCCGTCAGCTAACCTCGTAGGCATGTGGGAGAGCGTTATTGTGAGGTAACCATTCCGGTTCTGCCTCCGTAATGCCCCAAAACCGGAGGTAAACCAAATGGATTCTCAGTCATTAGACACACCGATCCAACCGTCTCCCATTGGCACACGGTTCCTTTCACTTCTGTTTTCCCGAACCAAGCCGAGCAAGCTCATAGACAACCTATTCAACATTACATCGGCGATCTCGACCACGGGGCTTACCACCGTCAGCGCGAAGAGCAATCCCGCGCACAGGTCCGCAATCATTGGGGGATGAATGCTTTCTTCCACACCTCAATTTTTCGTTTCCAACCAACAATCAAGGGGCAAAATTCCCCATTTAATCCTTCTTGCACTGGGCATTGTTTTCGGCGACATCGGCACCAGTCCGCTCTATGCCCTTCGGGAATGTTTCCTAGGCGCGCACGCGGTCCCCGCCACAAAGGAGAATGTATTGGGGGTTGTGTCCCTTATGCTTTGGACCATCCTTCTGATTGTTTCCTTTAAGTACGTTTTTCTGGTTCTGCGTGCGGATAACAACGGGGAAGGGGGCATTCTGGCCCTCATGACGCTTGTGGAACGAGGCCGGGCCGATCCCAGAAAAAAGAACTCCCTGTTGGTGCTTTCCATGGGAATTCTTGGGGCCGCCCTGCTTTTTGGCGACGGCATTATAACGCCGGCAATCTCCGTTCTAAGCGCAGTGGAAGGGCTGAATGTGGCAACACCGCTTTTTAAGCCATATGTTATTCCCGTCGCGATCGGAACTCTTGCCGCGCTCTTTGCGGTTCAGTCAAAAGGAACCGCGCGAATCGGTACTCTTTTTGGCCCCGTTGTTTTGCTTTGGTTTCTGGTTCTGGGGCTGCTGGGCGCAATCTCCATAGCAAAGGATCCTTCGATTCTGGCAGCCCTGAACCCGGTCCTTGCCATGGATTTCCTGGACCGCAATGGTCTGTACAGCTTTAAAACTCTGAGTTCGGTTTTTTTGGCGGTTACCGGGGCCGAAGTCCTTTACGCGGATCTTGGTCATTTTGGACGAAAGCCGATTCGACTTGCCTGGTATGGCATTGTTCTTCCCGGCCTGCTGCTGAATTATTTCGGACAAGGAGCCTATTTGCTGGGCGCAAACAGACCCATCGATAATCTGTTTTATCGCCTTGTTCCACCCGGCGCTCTGCTCCCGATGGTGGTTTTGGCAACCGCCGCGACCGTTATTGCATCGCAGGCGGTGATCTCCGGCGCATTTTCATTGGCAAAACAGGCCGTGGCTCTTGGTTTCTGGCCCCGGGTGCAGATTCGTCATACCTCAATCAGCGAAATAGGGCAGGTTTACGTGCCGTTTATGAATTGGTGCCTCTTTTTTGGAACGCTGGCCCTCATTCTTGGTTTTAAAGAGTCCGGTCGCCTGGCAGGGGCCTACGGGATCGCGGTCTCGGCAACAATGCTGATCACAACCATGCTCCTTGCGCTCGTTTCGCGCGCGCTATGGAAGAAGCGCTGGATATTTCTTGTGCCCCTGATTGCGGCATTCTTTCTTGTTGACTGCTCGTTTCTTATCTCAAACCTTCTAAAAATTGGAACCGGCGGATGGATCGTGCTGATTATTGCAGCGGCGATCTTCATTTCTTTTAAGACATGGATCGACGGCCGGGAGGTCTTGCGCAAGAGGATTTTTGCGAACGCAATGCCGTTAAGCATCCTTCCGGAGCACGTGACGCAATTCAATCGGGTCCCCCGGACGGCCGTTTTTTTAACGGCCAATGCCGAAGCGGTTCCCGGGTCCCTGCTCCACAATCTTAAGCACAATATGGTTCTGCACGAACGAACGATCATCCTTGCGGTAAAAAGTCAGGAGATCCCCTATGTGGCCGCTTCGCAGCGCGCGCGGGTCGACTCATTGGGGCATGGGATTTTTCGGGTGATTCTCGGCTACGGCTTTTTTGAGGCACCCGATATTCCCGCGGCGCTTATGAATCTCACGGGTTTGGATAGCGCTTTGAAACCCGAGACGACCACCTATTTTTTGGGGCGCGAATCGCTGGTTATTGGAAAACATCCCACAATGCGAATGTGGCGTAAAAAGCTGTTCGAATTCATGTCGCGCAACGCTCTTGACGCTACAAGCTTTTATGGGCTTCCGCCCAACCGCGTTGTGGAATTGGGATCAAGGGTTGAATTGTAAGCGCTCCGACATCGGTTCAGTTCGGGCCGCCGCGTCACTGCTGGGGCGGCCGGCCCATTACGGAACTCGTTTCTAAAAATCGTCCTAGCGCCTGCGCACGTAGGACATCTCCATCATCTTCTCTTCCTTGCCGCTCCGATCAACGCTGCACATTTCAACAAGGCAAGTGTTTTCATCCACGTGTGTGGTCACCGAACGCCAGGTCATGGAACCCTTGAATGGGTCGTCATAGCGGCTCTTCAGGGTGAGAACCCTGTTTTCCGGGTCGGTGAATCCTTCGAAAAAGAGCATGGCGGTCCCCATGGAGTCGATCCAGGTCGACACGTATTTCTTCGTATGATTATCGTATCCTGTAATCCCCAAGCCGGTGAACTTCTTCCCCATCATTTCACCGGTGAACTCTTCCTGAAGAAACCGGCCGCCCATGATCATCTTCAGTTCGCTGGTTCCAGTGCTTTCCGTTGGAGGCATGCCGGGCTCCATCCATGATTTGACTGTGATTTTCCAGCTTCCAGCCGAACTGGCGAGAAACTGATGGGGAGCGCCAGGGGTTCCAAGTTTCGTGTACACTTCCATCATCGCTTGCGTGCTGATCTTTTCTTCCTGCTCTGTTTTGATAGGCATGATTCCTCCATAAATGATTGGCGGATGCGCGGCCACTATTAATCAAACCAGATAAGCAAACCAGATGCCAGGCCCTGTTCAATGGCTGGTCTTGGGCGGCTCAAGGGTTAGAAGTCGGCCTGTCCTGTTCTCCGGCATGGCGCACGATCTCGCCGGTCGCCAGATAGATAACGTCTTCCGCAATATTGGTGGCATGGTCCGCCAGGCGTTCGAGAAAACGGGAAATGCTCAGGTAATGGATCATGATCTTGGCGTGCTGGGCATTGCTGTTGATAGCGTACATGACTTTGTCGTAATTCTGGCGGTTTAAAGAATCAATTTCATCATCGGATTTCAGGACTCGATAGGCCAAGTTGGCATCCATGTTGACCAGTGCGTCCAGGCTTTGCTTGAGCATGGCCAGGGCTTCCTGGGACATTCGATGGAAATCGAAGTCGACGGAAGGCGCATCTTTGGACGCCAGGAGCATGGCCCGTTCGGCGATATTAACGGCCAGATCGCCAATCCTCTCCAAATCGCCGTTGATCTTGAGTACCGCGACAATGAACCGGAGATCAATGGCCACGGGCTGATAAAGGGCAAGAATCTTGAGGCATTCCTCTTCCACCTCAATTTCACTGCGATCGATTCGCTCGTCGTTTTGGATCACCTGCCGGGCGGACTCGACGTCCTGTTCCTCCACGGCGGCAATGGCCGCCACAACCGCCTCTTCGACCCGCGTACCAAGCTCAAGCAGTTGCTGATTAAGTTTGTCGATCTCGCGGCGCATGTGGACTGCCATGGTGGTTCCTCGCTTATCCAAATCTTCCGGTGATATAGTCTTCGGTTTGTTTGATGTCGGGTTTCGTGAAGATCTTTCGGGTTGGCCCCATTTCAATGAGGCGGCCCTCGTAGAAGAAGGCCGTGATATCGGAAACGCGCGAGGCCTGCTGCATGTTGTGCGTGACAATGATGATGGTATAGTTCTTCCGCAATTCGGCAATCAGATCCTCGATCTTAGCGGTCGAGCGCGGGTCAAGGGCCGAAGCGGGTTCATCCATCAGCAAAATTGCCGGGTCCACGGCCAGGGCGCGCGCGATGCACAACCGCTGCTGCTGACCGCCCGAGAGACCCAGTGCGCTTGTGTGCAGCCGATCTTTGACCTCATCCCAAAGGCCCGACCGGAGCAGGCAGCTCTCCACGATTTCGTTAAGCCGGTTTGTGTTGTGAATCCCGTGAATTCTGGGGCCGAAGGCGACATTGTCGAAAATTGTTTTTGGGAATGGGTTTGATTTCTGAAAGACCATTCCAACCTTCTTTCGCAAGGCCACGACATCCACCTTCTTGCCATAAATGTCCTGGCCGTCGACGATCACCTCGCCGGTGACCCGGGTATTCTCGATTAGATCATTCATGCGGTTGAGCGTGCGCAGAAATGTGGATTTGCCGCACCCCGAAGGTCCGATCAGCGACGTGACCTGAAACGGCTCAATATCCATGGTGATGTCGAAAAGAGCCTGTTGGCTTCCGTAAAAGAAGTTCAAATTGCGGATTATTGTCTTATAGGCGCTCATTATGGTGTTCCGGCCATGCTAGGCCATCCTCCTCCGAATCCGATACCGCAGCAAAATGGCCCCCAGGTTCAGCGTGAAGGCCAGAAACAGCAGCACGAGAGTGGTCGCGTACTGGATTCCCATTGTCTGCTCCACGTTGGTTGATTGCGTTGCCATGATATAGACGTGATAGCCCAGGTGCATGAACTGGTCCGATAAATCCGAGGGAAGGTGCGGAAGGAAGTAGGCCACTCCGGTGAAGAGAATGGGAGCGACCTCGCCTGCGCCTCTGTTGATTGCCAGAATGCTGCCCGTGAACATACCGGTGAGGGAATGAGGAATGACCACCTGCCGAATTGTCTGCCACTTGGTCGCGCCCAGGGCGAAGCTTGCCTCGCGATATTCTTGCGGCATGTTCTTGATGGCCTCCTCCACCGAGACAATCACCACGGGCAGGGTGAGGACGGCCATGGTGAGACTGGCCCATAGCAGATTGGGCTGTCCCCATTTCACCACGCCGGGTCCCAACAGCAGCGAATCGGCGCTTTTTCCCACGAACTGGATAAAAAATCCCAGGCCAAAGAGCCCGAAAACGATGGATGGGATTCCCGCCAGGGTGTTGACGGCGAAACGGATGGCGCGCACGATGATCGATCGCTGGCGGACGTATTCGCACAGGTAAAGGGCTGTGGCCGTGCCCACCGGCACGCCGGCCAGGGACATGAGCAGTACAAGCCAGAATGTTCCCACAATGGCCGGGAAGATCCCGCCGGCGGTCATGCCCTCCGCAGGCGCCGCGGTCAGGAATGTCCATGTGATATGCTTGTAGCCGCCCAGGACAATGGTGGTCATCATGATCACCAGGGCGGTCAAAATAATACCCGCGCAAAAGGCCGTGATTCCAAAGACCGAGGCGCCGTACAATGATTTCCTAAACCTCACTTATCCACCTTTGAATCGTTTCATCAAACGCTGGCGCACGAACACCTCGGCTATTGCATTGAGTCCGAAGGAGATGACAAATAGGATGGCGCCAATCATAAAGAGAACGCTGTAATGTGTATCGCCAAAGACCACCTCGGCCATTTCCGCGCCAATGGTGGCCGACATGGTGCGCACAGGCTCCAGTACATCGAACGAAAGAAGCGCTGCATTGCCCGTGGCCATCAGCACGATCATGGTTTCGCCAAAGGCACGGCCAAAGCCAAGGAGGATCGCGGCGAAAATGCCGGGCGTGGCCGCGGGCAGCATCACGAACAGCACGGTTTCCCACTTGGCTGCCCCCAGGGCAAGGCTCGCCTCGCTCAGAGACTTGGGAACGGCCGAAAGAGAATCCTCGGAGATCGTGTAGATGATGGGAATGACGGCCAGCGAAAGCGCAAGCCCGCCTACGAATGCGTTTAGCCGGTACTCCAGTCCAAAAAGCTTCTGGAGAAAGGAGGCCATGACAACGAGAGCAAAGAAGCCGATCACCACGGAGGGAAACCCCGACAAAATCTCGATCGCCGGCTTCAGAATTTCCTTGGACCAGCGCGGCGCAAAGGCTATTGTAAAGAGCGCGGCTAGAATCGCGATCGGCGCACCGAAAAGAATCGCAATCAACGTCACCTTCAGACTGCCGGCCAGAAGCGGCAGAAGCCCGTATCGCGGGTGCAACGACACGGGCTGCCAGATCGTGCACCACAAGTCCCGAAAGCGGATCGCCTTTTCCTTCTCGACCAATTCATCAGGCGGGGGAGAATCTTCCAGACCCTCGTCACCGTAGGTTTCCTGCTGCTCCAGTGCGTTTTGGGATGATGCAGGAGATCGATTAACAAACAGGGTTGCGGCTTCGCGAAACACGAACACGAAGATCAGGACAATACAGGCCAGCGAGAAGAGCGCAATCGCGAAAATCGCCTTCTCGGCAATGAATTCGGCAATGCGAAGCCGGAGCCTACGAAAATTCATCTTGGCTTCCACCGCTGGTAAAACGCCCCCTAAATCCCCCGTAGGGGGACTTCCTTAAGCACCTGCCCCCTGCGGGGGAAGGATGGGAAGGGGGCGCTGAACAGACTCGATCCATTATCGCACCGGGAAATATCCGACCTTCTCGACAACGGATTGGCCTTCGGGGCTCAGGATCCAGTCGATGTATTTCTTCACTTCACCCGTAGGCCTGCTTCGGGTGTACAGATAGAGATACCGGCTGATCGGATACAGGTTCTTTTTGACATTTTCGGCGTTGGGCTCGTATCCGGGGCTGTTCTCGTCAGCCTTGACCTGGGCGAAGCGAATGCCCTTGGCATAAGCAGCGCCGCCATAGCCGATCCCGTTTTTATCTTTTGCGACCGCATTTACGACCGCGGCCGTTCCCGGCAATGTCTGGGTCTGAGGCGAAAAGTCCTGGCCCTTGAGGACGAAATCCCGGAAATAAACGTAGGTCCCTGAATTGTTTTCACGGCCATAAAGGATGATTTTGGCATCGTTGCCGCCCACCTCTTTCCAGTTTGTAATGCTGCCCAGGTAGATGCTGCGAATCTGGGCCAAACTTAGTTCCGTAACTGTATTGTCTTCGTTCAGATAGACGGAAAGCCCGTCCTTGGCCGCCTTAATTTCCACGCCCAGAGAGTTATAGCGCTGTTTGAGTTTCTCCCGTTCGCTTCCCTTCATGGGTCGGGAAGCATTGCAGATATCCGTAGTGCCATTGATGAGGGCCGAAATTCCGGTTCCCGATCCGCCACCCGTGACCTGCACCGTCACATCGGGATGAGCGGCCATATACATCTCGGCCCAGCGCTGGGCCAGGATAACCATGGTGTCGGAGCCTTTTACTGTGATCACGGTCTTGCCGAAGGCCAGTGCGCTCAACAAGACCATGCTCAGCAGGACAAGAATTTTCCGCATAACATCTCCTTGTAAGAGTGATAGGATGTCTTATGCATGAACCACCCGTCTTTCTTAGAATTTGTATTGGACACGGAAAGTGAAAACGTTGTCCTCAACATCATCGGTAAAGATCGCCCGGCTATCCGTGATTTCCTCGTTAGAAATCTTGTCGAGGTAAGCGATGAATTTCACATTCTCGTCCCAGTGATAAACCTCGCCAATCCCCAGCGTACCGTATCTCTGGTCGGTGGTCTGGGTTTCCTGAAAACTGACCTGTGTCCCCTCGATTTCCGTATTCGGATCAAACCAATCATAGCGGAGCGCAAGCTGGCTTTTAATGGGATCGAGGTTTTGAACCAGCATAACATAGCCGCCCAGAAAATTGCGTTTGTAAATCTGGGCCGAGCTGGGCATGTCGGATTTTGGAGAGGAATTGCTGGTCTTGGAACCGGGCTGGGAGCCTACGTATCCTTCCAGGCGCAACGTGGTTCCACCAATGACCGGGGTATTTCCGTAATAGATTTGCACATCGCCGCCAAAGTACCGGTGGTCGATATATTCATTCTTATTACCGGTTTCCGGCGCAAAGGATGTGCCGCTGATTTCAAAAACCGAATCGTTCTGGGAAAGGACCGAGCCATTGTAGAGGGAGGCGCCACCGTCAACCGCGAAGTTCAGCTCATTAAACGGGAAGGTAACGCCCAGCCGGCCAATGAAGTCGCGCTTACCGTCGGTTTCCACGTTAATCCCGTTTCCAGTAAAGAAGCCGCCCTTAAAATTCAAATGCTGAGCCCAAACCGGCATGTTGTCCGCGGGTAAGTATTCAAGTGAAACGCCCAAATCGCGCTCGCCGGGGAACAGGGTCTGCTCGGCCCTGGAGCGCTCGGGCGATTCGCGGGAACTGGAACTGTAGCCGATTTCAAAGCCAAAGGGCCTGTCGAAAATACCCATTTTAAGCGCGAAGCTCTTGTACCAGCGCTCGGTGAATCTCAGATAAATATCCTTCACGCTAACACCGCCGCCGGTGAGGGCCGCGCTGCTGGTTGATGTTGTTGTGGCGGACCGGGTTACGACATGGTTGACACCCAGGCTGTCGGCTATTGTGTCACGCGTTGTTGTTGTGGTCACGCTTTGAAGAAAATTGGCGGACCTAAAGGGGATAATATCGAGCTGCGCAACAGCCATGCTCAATGCCGTTTCATAGGCGATTTTAACTCTGCCGCGACGAACTTCGAATGCGCTCGAAACCCGATCGGAAAAGGCACCGCCGGCGAAGTCGCCCACCTTGTACTGATACTTGCCCCAGGCGGAATGGGTGAGGCTTGAATCCGTGGCCGCATCATAGTCCGTAGGCATGCGCGCTTGAGTCTGAATGTAGCCTGAAATCTTGATTTTTGCCAGCTTGTCAACGGTGGATTTGGTTTCCAAGTAGGACTTGTTGAGACCGTCAGCTTTGCCCTCCAATGACTTGAGCCGCTCTTGGTTTGCGGCCGTCCGGCTTTCGTCTGCCGCCGCGGCGGTGTCCAGGGCCTGCGCCAGAACAGTCCCCGTCAGGCCAAGAACCACGAATAATGAAAGGATCTTTCTCATTCTCTTCCCCCTCCCTTTTACGGGTTCTTCCGCGTCCCGCCTTCACGGAACCGGCACCCAGCCGATTGGCGTATAAGATCACCTGTGCGGGTTACGTTGCGATTGGCCCCGTGTTAGTCCTTGGCTAGACCTGGACCATAAAGTCGCAATGGAAAATGCGCGCTGGATTAGGTGGATGTTAGGAATGTGCTAGAGTGCACGGATGGAAGCTACGGGCGAAAGGCGGCTCTGGCCGCCAAACCAACCCGGTGCCGGGGAGCAGAAATCGCCCGATTTCGCTATTGCGGCTTATCGACGAGGTGTTCGCTAAACAGCTCTTCGTTCCAATTGAGCTGCGTGCCGGCAGACTGCAACGAAGCCAGAAGGATTGCCTCCGCAATCTCCTGTTTCGTGGCACCGGCGCCGAGAGCGTCCTTGATGTGATGTTCCGTGCAATGTTCGCATCGGAATACCGAGGCCACGGCGACTCTTAACAGCTCTTTTGTTTTGGGATCCAATACGGTCTTCTGTTTGGCGGCATTAGAAAAATGCTGGTAAGCGGCACCCAAAGGAGACAGATTCAGATACCAAGGGGATTTGTTGGCCATTTATTCCTTCTTTGAAAAAGTTACTGATTACCGGAAACTACCGCCATGCCGGCTTCGGGACAACACCCGCGATTTATTTCCACCGAATCCGCCGTCAGGCTGGAACGGTAAGGGTAAACGTACTGCCTTTTCCCGGGACGCTTTGCACGTCCACCCGGCCGCCGTGCAGGGACATGATGTGTTTGACAATGGAAAGCCCCAATCCGGTTCCTCCGGCCTTGCGGCTGCGGGCCTTATCCACTCGGTAGAATCGCTCGAATAAATGCGGGATGTGTCGTGATTCGATGCCAATGCCCTGGTCAATAACGGAAATACTCACCAGGCCGCCTTCCTGTGTCCCCACAACACGGATTTGGCTTGCATCGGGGCTGTACTTGATTGCGTTATCCAGCAGATTGGTCACAGCCTGCTCGATCATGACCGGACTGGCCCGGACCGAAAGGCCCTGCGCCGCCTCCACCTCAATGGTAATGCCTTTATTATTGGCCTGCACCAGCACAGCATCGCGCGCGGCCAGCAAGATGCCGGAAAGATCAACGCTTTCCAATTGGAGCCCCCTTTTTTCTTCCTGGTCCTCGATGCGCGACAGGGTGAGAAGATCGTCCACCAGCGCATTGAGCCGGTCGGCCTGCTGGACCATAATGGACAGGAAATGGCGCAAGTCCTCCGGATTCATTGATTGGGCATTCTGCACCAAAGTTTCGGCAAACCCTTTAATGGAAGTCAAAGGCGTGCGGAGTTCGTGCGAGACATTGGCCACAAAATCACGGCGTAGCCTCTCTAGTTTCCGGATCCCGGTAATGTCGTTGAGGACAATCAGTCCGCCAACCGGCCGGCCGGTTTCATCGCGAATCGATGTCCCGTGGGCCTGCAGGAAGCATTCGCCATCCGGGCGCTTCCATTTGATTTCGGCCTCGACCGGTTTTTCGCCTGCCAGAGTTCGCTCGATCAAATCCTGCAATTCGCTGTTGCGGACAATCGCGTGCGCTTTCCGGCCGCGGACCGCTTCGATGGTTGTCTGAAGCATTCCGGCGGCCGCGGGATTTAGCTCCATAATCCGCATCTGAGTATCCATGGCAATTACGCCTTCCGACATGCTGTTGACCACCGCTTCCTGTTTCTTTTTTTGCTCTAGAATAGTCTGGAAACGCTCCCGCAATTGCACAGCCATGACATTCATGGCATGGGCAAGACGCGAGGTCTCCTCAAATGGCCCCTCGGCCAGCTTGGCGCCGAAATCGCCATTTGCCAGCCGGTCAGCCCCTGTTTCCAGATCACTGATGGGGCGGGCGATCTGTTTTGACAAGAGGTGGCTTAGCAGGATCACCATCATAAGAACGAATAGCGCCGCAATAACCATCCTTTTGTGAATGACTCGAATTCCTGTCGTAATTTCGGCCAGGGACAAGGAAATCCGCACGACACCCACCAATTTCCCCTGTTCGAAAACAGGCAATGCCACGTACATCATTCCCTGATTTCTTGTGGCACTGAAGCGAGAATAAACCCCCATTTTGCCATCCAGGGCTTCACGAATTTCAGGTCGATCCTTGTGGTTTTCCATGGAGTCGGGGTTGGCCTTGGAATCGGCGATGACTTGTCCATCCGGCAGGATCAGGGTTACGCGGGACGGCGAAGCCGTCAGAAGGTCGCAAATGGAATCGGCCCCGGCCAGATTCGCAGGTTGAAACAGCGGCAAAAGCGCCGCACGCAAGAGAAAGGCGCGGTCCCGCAGCCCGTCCTCCGTCTGACGCAGGTAGGATTTGCGGAACTGTCGTGCCTCGACCCATGTAAGCATGGCTATGCCGCCAACGGAAAGCAGGAGAAGATACAGGAAGATTCTGCGGAATAATTTCTGTTTGGGCATACCTATTGCCATTCCTCCGGCTCACGGAACCGATATCCCACCCCGCGGACCGTCTCAATATATTCCGCCGCGGAACCAAGCTTCCTGCGCAAGGCGACCAGCGCCACATCCACGGATCGGTCCGTGACCGGATAGTTCTCGCCCTTTACGGCATCGACGATCTGGCCCCGGGTGAAGACCCACCCCGGCCGGCTCGCGAGAAAATGGAGAATGCGAAACTCCGCCGCCGACAGGTCGATTTTCCGGTTCGACACCGTAACTTCATGCCGGCCCGAATGGATGATCATGTTGTGTATACTCAGGGTCTCGGCCCGGAACGTGGTTGACGTCTTGCGACGCAAAACGGCCCGGATGCGCGCGACAAGAATCTTGGGGCTGAACGGCTTCACCATGTAATCATCGGCCCCCAATTCCAGGCCGGTCACAATATCGGACTCCTCGCCTTTGGCCGTAAGCATGATCACCGGGATAGCGGCTGTTTTGGGGTTGGCCTTCAGCCGGCGGCAGACTTCAAGCCCGTCAATGCCGGGCAACATTAGATCCAGAAGCACCAAGTGGGTGGGCCGGACGTCGACTTCAAGCAAGGCTTCTTCACCGGAGAAAGCCGTTGCAACTAAGTATCCTTCCCTCTCCAGATTATACCGGATGAGCTCCGCAATGGGCTCTTCGTCTTCAATAATAAGTACGCTGAGCTTTGCCATGCTTAATCCAAAATACGGACGGTTTGTTTGAATTTCGCTAGAATTTCAAAAGAAATCACACGCATCATGCAAAAAATAGCAAAACCCGGACGGAAAAGGGATCGGATTGACCAAAATATGGATTTTCCCCCAATGCTTTTTTCTATTGAAACCGCCCGAGGTAAGAAGATTTATATAGAAAGAATTCTAACACAAGTCTAACACAGCGCTAACATTTCATATGTTATTTTAGAGGTCTTCAAGTATTCGGCGATTGTGTTGGAGGGACTACGGAGGACTATGCATACGCACTTGGAAGAATCCCTTGAGCGTGATATCTCTAGAATCCGCAACCAGGTGACCGAAATGGCCAAGCTGGCCGAAAAGGCCCTGCAAGACTGCGTAAAGGCCCTTGTTGAGAATAATCGGCAGCTCGCCTATGCCGTGATCCTGCGCGACCAATACATCAACGAGAAGGAAAAGGAGATCGACCGGCTCTGCCTCGAATTCCTTGTGCGCCAACAACCGGTTGCCCGTCCGCTCCGTTTCGCTTACACCACAATCCGCATTAATCTTGAGCTGGAACGGGTCGGCGATTATGCCGAAAGTATCGCCCACAACATCCTGCGGCTCGAAAACCGGGCCCCGGCCGAAATTAAGCAGGGAATCCTGGAGCTGGCCAAGCTCGCCATCACCATGTACCAGGATGCGACCCAGTCTCTTTTCGAGCAAAATGCCGACCTGGCCCGCGCCACCTTCGGGGTGGAGGAGGCTGTCAATGCCATGCGAAACAAGCTCAACAACAACATTGTGCGGGAGTTCCAGGAGCAGAAAATCCCGTTTGATGTGTTCGATCCCCTCATGACCCTGGTCCGGCGATTTGAACGGGTTTCCGACCAGGCCCGCAACATCTGCATGGAAGCGATATACATGGTGACCGGCGAGGTTGCCAAGCACCCGGCCTCGCAGGCATTCCGAATCTTGTTTGTCGACAACCACAATTCCTGCCGCGGCCAAATGGCCGAGGCCATTGCCAGCGGTCTCAACCAGCCCCGCTTCATTTTTAGCAGCGCGGGACTGGAACCCAAGCCGGTGGACGCCCGCACGATAGAATATATGAAGGAGAAGGGATTCAATCTCGAACGGACCGCGCCAAAATCAATCTACCAGATCCCCAATCTCGAATATTATCAGGTCATCATTATCCTGTCCAAAGAGGTGCACAAGGCTTTGCCGCAATCGCCGCGCAAAGTCGTCCTGCTCGATTGGAACATCGAGGACCCCTCCCTGGTCCAGGGGCCGTCCGAGAAAGTACGGGCCTCGTACGATGCCGCATTCCAGTTCATCAATTCCCACATTGTCGATCTTGTGCAGGCAATTCTGGGTACGGAAACCAGATAGAAAAATGCCGGCCCTATCCTTCGCAACGCGCACCCGTCTCGCCCTGGGCTTCGCCGGTCTGCTGTTGTTGCTGGGCTGCGGAAACAACCGCGGGAACCGGTCGGGGACCGTCATTCAGGTCAAAGGCTCGGATACAATCGTCAACCTGGCCCAGGCCTGGGCCGAGCAATACAAGCGGGTCGAGCCCTCCGTGGAAATCGAAGTGTCCGGCGGCGGCTCGGGCGTGGGCATTGCCGCCTTGGAACGCGGGGCCGTGGATATCGCCAATGCCAGCCGCAATATGAAAGCGAAGGAAATTGCGCGGGCCAAGGAACACACCGGCAAGGATCCGGTTGAATTCATCGCCGCGTTCGACGCCTTGGCCGTTTACGTGCACAAAGAGAATCCGCTCATCGACATCACGTTCGAACAATTGGCCCGGATCTTTGCCGACGGTGGCGATATCACAAATTGGTCGCAGCTGGGCGTCACCATTCCCGGTGTGAAAGACGACAGGATCGTGCGGGTAAGCCGACAGTCCAGTTCCGGAACCTACGAGTTTTTTCGCGAGCGCGTCCTCCACAGCAAGGATTTCAAACTCGGTTCGCGCGACATGAGCGGCTCCAAAGAAACGGTCGAACTGATCGGAAGCGCCCGGACCGCTATTGGTTACAGCGGCATGGGATACGCAATGGGAACGGTGAAAATGCTCAACATCGCGGCGGCAGCCGGCCAACCGGCCTACGCGCCGACCGTGGAGAACACGCAAAATAAAACCTACCCCCTCGCCCGATCGCTGTTGCTCTACACCTTGGGTCAGCCCCATGGCGCGGTCCGCAAGTACATCGACTGGATTTTATCACCGGCCGGGCAGAAGATCGTGGAGGAAAGCGGATTCGTGCCTGTGCCTGACAACAATACAGGAATTGCCTCGCGCTCATGATGGTATCAAAATCCATTCCCGCGCACGGAAAACGCCCCACCCGTTCCCCATGGCTTGTGGCCGGTGAGAAAGCGCTGGAAGGCCTGATCCGCCTCAGCGGCGTCAGTGCGATCATTTTTGTCCTGGCCATTTTCATCTTCATCTTTCGCGAAGCATTGCCGGTCCTGGTCAGCGAGGATTTTCATCTGCTCGAATTTCTTTTCAGCACCAAATGGTACCCAACCTCGGCCGTTCATGTTCGTTACGGGACTTTCGCCCTGACGGTCGGAAGTGTCGCCGTGACCGCCCTGGCCATGGTCATTGCCGTGCCGTTTGGACTGGGCGCCGCCATTTACATTTCGGAATTCTGCAGCCCGAAGGCGAAGGAGACGCTAAAGATCGTCATTGAGCTGCTGGCCGCAATTCCCAGCGTTGTCTGGGGCTTCATCGGCCTCACGGTGATGAGCAAGCTGATTACCGCATATACCGGCGCCCCGGTGGGCGTGAACCTGCTTAACGGCGGGATCGTTCTGGCCCTGATGAGCGTGCCCATCATTGTCTCCATCGGCGAGGACGCCTTAAAGGCGGTGCCCGATTCGTTTCGCGAGGCCTCCCTGGCCATGGGAAGCACGAAGTGGCAGACCATCTATCGCGTGCTGCTGCCCGCGGCCAAAAACGGGCTTCTGGCGGCTGTGCTGCTGGGCGTGGGCCGGGCCGTGGGGGAGACGATGGCCGTGCTTATGACAACGGGCCACGCAGTCACAATCCCGGTCAGCCTTGTCGATTCCATTCGAACCCTCACCGCCAACATCGCCGCCGAACTGGGCGAAGCGCCGGCCGGGTCCGATCACTACCGCGTGCTGTTTCTGACCGGGGTTCTGCTGTTCTGCATTACCTTTGCCGTAAACCTGACCGCGGATTTCGTCATTCGCGGCATCCGGAGAAAATAGAGTTAATGGCCGAAAATACCCATACGGTAACTCGATTCCGGCAAACCGCATATGGCGGCCGCAAGGAACTGACCCAGTCCATTGCCAAATGGGTTTTCTGGGCAATGGCCCTGATGATGGTGATTCCCCTGGTCGCGATTGTGGCCTACCTCCTGGTGCGCGCCGCGCCGTCGCTGAATCTGGAGTTTCTCATCGACATTCCCAGAAGCGGCATGCGCGAAGGAGGCATTTGGCCGGCCTTTGTAGGAACTTTATACCTGGTGGGAATCTCCCTTGCAGTCTCGGCGCCCGTGGGCGTGATGGCTGCCATTTATCTGAACGAGTATGCCAAAGACAACTGGTTCAACCGCATCATCAACCTCGCCGTGATCAACCTGGCGGGCGTGCCCAGCATTGTACACGCTTTGTTTGGGCTTGGAGCCTTTGTCTATGCGGCGCGCTTTGGCTATTCCATTATCTCGGCCGCCCTCACCCTTTCCATCATGACTCTGCCGGTCATCATCGCCAGCACGCGCGAAGCGCTGGCTTCCGTTCCCAAATCGTTTCGCGAGGCATGCTGGAATGTGGGGGCAACGCGCTGGCAGACAATCAAGGCCATTGTTCTGCCTAACTCGATCAGCGGAATCTTAACCGGCATCATCCTCCAGGTGAGCCGGGCTGCCGGCGAAACCGCGCCCATCATGTTTACGGGCGCGGTCTTTTTCAAGGTGGTCGAGCGTGGGGATCTGTTCCCCTATAAACTAACGGAGCAGTGCATGGCGCTTTCCATGCACCTCTACACAATGGCCACACAGGTGCCCAACGTGAAGGAGTCGATTCCCTACGCGACCGCCGTTGTCCTTCTGGGTTCCGTGCTGCTGGTCAATGCCAGCGCCATTGCCCTGCGCGTGTGGCTGCGCAACCGGAAGAAATGGTGACCATTCACCACAGAGCACGGAGATCACAGAGATGGAAAAGCAAAATTATAAAGCGGATTATTGGAAATACTGTCATTCGCATTGGAATGCCATGAATATTTCTTCTCTGTGTCCTCTGTGTCCTCTGTGTCTCTGTGGTGAAGAGCGGACAAAATGGGAAACGCCATGACAGAGCCCAAGGCGATCGAGGTCCGTGATCTGCGGGTCAGTTACGGCGGGATCGAGGCGATCCACGGGATCAGCTTCGATGTGAACCGCAACGAGATCTTCAGTATTATCGGGCCGGCCCAGTCGGGAAAAACCTCACTACTGCGCTGCCTCAACCGGACCATCGATTTCACGGCCAATGCGCTGGTGTCGGGGACAATCCGGGTTGATGGTGAAGATATTCGCCGCGTAAGAGATGTGCATGCCCTGCGGCGCAAGATCGGCATGGTCGCCCCGCTTCCCGTGGGCCTGCCGTTAAGTATTTATGACAATGTCGCTTTCGCGCCCCGCAGCGCCGGCCTTACACGAAGAAACGATCTTGACGAAATTGTGGAACGATGCCTGACACAGGCCGCTCTGTGGGACGAGGTGAAAGATCGGCTGAACAGTCTGGGAACGGCACTTTCGGGCGGCCAGCAGCAGCGTCTGACCATTGCGCGGGCCTTGTCGCACCAGCCGGAAATTTTGTGCCTCGACGAATTCTCCATCGCGATCGATCCGGTTACCACCATGCGCATCGAGGATGTTCTCAAAGAACTCCGCAAAGAGATTACCATTCTGCTGGTGACAAATCTTACCCACCAGGCCCGGCGGCTGGCCGACCGCACGATGTTTATGTGGAATGGGGAAATCGTGGAACTGGACCGCACGGCTGTGATTTTTTCCAACAAGCCCGCCCGACGGGAAACGTATGAATATGTCAATGGTATTTTTGGATAACTTCATGAATGCCCCACGCCCTCACAGCATTATCACCCGGGACCTGAACCTGTGGTATGGCAAATTCCAGGCGCTTAAGAATGTAAGCGTGCAAATCAAGCACGGCCTGATTACGTCTCTAATCGGCCCCAGTGGATGCGGCAAAACCACGTTGCTCCGGTGCTTCAACCGAATCAATGAGCGCTATAGCTACGTTCGCACTGCGGGCGTTATCGAAATTCTGGGCAAGAACATCTATGATGCCGACGTTTCGCTGATCGAACTGCGCAAATGCGTGGGTATGGTCTTTCAGCGACCCAATCCCTTGCCCATTTCGGTTTACGAGAATGTTGTTTTTGGGCTTCGCGTCCACACGCCGCGCATGCAACTGCAAAAATCCCAACTTGACGAAGCGGTCGAAACCGCGCTAACCGAGGTGGGACTTTGGAAGGATGTCAAGGATCGTCTCTCCGCCAGGGCCACGACGCTTCAATTGGAACAGCAGCAGAAACTTTGTATCGCGCGCCTGCTTCCGTTGAAGCCCGAAGTGATCTTGATGGACGAGCCGTGTTCCTCGCTGGACGTGGAAGGCACGCGGGCCATTGAGGAATTGATGTTTAAGCTGCGGGGGAACTACACAATTGCGATCGTAACGCACAACATGGCCCAGGCCCGCCGCGCCAGCGACGAGTGCATTTTCATGCTCCTGGGCGAAGTGATCGAACACACCCGCACAGAAGAGCTTTTCATCAAGCCCCAGAACCCCAAAACAGCCGACTACATCGAAGGACGATACGGGTGATTCGGGCTGGAGAAAAACGCGTTTTCCTCCGGAAATCCCTCACCCTTCGGCGGGAGAGGGTAGGGTGAGGGGGTTCCATCAGAACAGAGCAATCCTCATCGCGTAAGCTCCGCAAAGCTGCCACGATTCCCGAACGGATCATCTGGGACGCATTACGAAATGGAACTGTGCACGACCTGCTCTGGCAGGAACTTCGGGATTCTCCACCCTCACCTTAATCCTCTCCCTTCGAAGGGAGAGGAAAAAAGCTGACGGAAGAGCATTCCTTCCTTTCGCCCTTGATTCGCTATAACTTCTCGATCGGAAAATCGAATTTGGGATCATGCGATTTGAGTTCGGCCACAAGCTCCAAAATCCGCTTGCGCGTATGGGGATCGGGCTCTTTTTGATATGAGGAGTAGAGGTCCAGAAGAACGTCGATCTTCTCCTTGAAAAGAACCTTGTCGGACTCGTGGTTGATTTCCCGTTCGAGGTGGAACCATTCGCCCTCGCTCATGACCCGATCCTCGATATGAAAGTATCGGTCTTTGACATGATGAAGGACCTCGAGGTAAACGGGAAAGGATTTGGACAATTTCGCCAAAATTCCGCAGACGGCCGTCACTTTGTGAAAGACCTGCCGGTTCAGATCGGCGGCAAAAGAGTAATAGGCTTTGCCTCTGTCGGCGAAGTTCTTTTCGGTCAGGCGCAGCGCTTCGGGCACCCGCTTGTTTTCGAGCCCGCCAAAGATGCTCAGGCCCAGAAGATAAAAATCCGCGTTGGCCTTGTAGGTATAATAGGTATAGACGGTGTCATTGTGCTGGCGCACCTTTTCCGAGATCACGGTATCGAACTTTGAGAGGTACTCGCCGACATGATCCACGAACTCGGCCCGCATGTACTGGCCAAGCAGGTTCACGAGATAAACATTAACGTCTTCGTCCTCTTCGGTTTCATGGTGGGTCTCGACGCGGGCTCGCAGAAGACAATGAAGCAGGTAATCATCGCTGAGCTCGTTCTCGTGAGTGGCCAGATCGTGGTAATTGAGCATTGGCGGCCCCCTTTGCTCTTTGGGGGCGCCACAGGAAACCTATTCCCGAACGCCCCTTATTATAAATCTACTCTCTAATAAGGATATCGGCAGGCTTAAAGGCGGGTATTACGTCAGATATATCCCTTGCTGGAACACATGAGACCGCAAAAAAGATACCAGATTTAGGTTAAATAGCGTTAAGTTGCCTACCGGCTCACGATTAGCTGGGTGCTGATCCGCCGGTATCCGATACTACCGGTAGCTTTGCCTGGAGAAGCGCCAGCGCATGCGCTTCCAGCCTGAAGGAATTCCCGGCAGACCGGGGAGCACGAACCTTCTTAAGACTGGATAGCAGGATCCTCCAATCCCTGACTGGCGCAGGCAATTCGAATTGCACGGAATTCTTGGACCCGTTCATCAGCAGCGCGTACCGGCTGCCAGAGGTATTTATCCAGGCCAGACCCAGAGCGGCCTTGTTGTTCGATTCGGCGGGGCTGGGCGCATCGAGCAACGACCATTGCAAAACTTCGGTGTTTTCGGCAAGCGGGGAAACGCGCCGCCGCAGTTCAATAAGACGACGCGTGAAACGCAGCAGGTCCTTGCGTTCCGAGTCGAGGTCCCAATGGAAACGGGTCGTCTCGTTATCCTGGCAGTAGGCATTGTTGTTTCCGTTCTGAGACCGCGCGATTTCGTCGCCTCCGCTAAGCATGGGAATCCCGCGCGCCAATAGCAGAGAGGCCAGAAAATTCTTCATTTGCCGAAAGCGGAGAGCCTTGATGTTCGCATCGTTGGAGGGACCCTCGACCCCGCAGTTCCAGCTGTAGTTGACCGCGGAGCCGTCCTTGTTCTCCTCCAGATTAGCCTGGTTGTGTTTTTCGTTATAGCTGACCAGGTCGTTGAGAGTGAACCCGTCATGACACGTTACGAAATTGACGCTTGTCTCCGGATGGCGCAGGCTGGGGGGAAACAGGTCGGGCGATCCCGTCATTCGTTTCCGCAGGGCTTGCGCATCCGGTTCAAAGCCGTTCCAGAAGCGGCGAAGGCCGTCGCGAAATTGATCGTTCCATTCCCTCCAGGGTGCGGGAAAATGGCCGACCTGATACCCGTCAGCCGCGATGTCCCAGGGCTCGGCGATTATTTTTACCCGCGAGAGCACGCGATCTTGCGCCAGTTCCCGGAAGAAAGCGGACCGGCTGTTGAATTGTCCCTTTTCGCGTCCCAGCGTTACGGCAAGATCGAACCGAAATCCGTCCACGCGCATTTCGCCTGCCCAGTAGCGAAGGCTGTCGAGCACAAGCCGTCGGGTCCATGAATTCTCAATTGCCAGCGTATTGCCCGTTCCGGTCACATCAAGAAAGCGGCCGGATTCATCCATGGCATAATACGCGGCAGCGTCGATTCCCTTAAAGCAGAAGACCGGGCCCTCCTGGTTTCCTTCGGGTGTGTGATTGTAGACCACGTCGAGAATGACCTCGATCCCGGCGGCGTGAAGCGCCTTTACCATTCGTTTAAACTCGGCCACCTGACCGCCCAGGCTGCCCGAACCCGAGTACCGAAAATCCGGGGCAAAGAAGCCGATTGTCGAATAGCCCCACGCGTTTTGCAGGCCCCGCTCGGCCAAAACCGATTCGTCGAAATGCTGCTGAACGGGCAGCAGTTCGATTGCGGTTACGCCGAGTTTTCTGAGATGGCCCAGGGCTTTCGGCGATCCCATTGCCGCGTAGGTGCCCCGAAGGCTCGGATCCAGCCCCGGTAGTTTTGCGGTGAAATTTTTGATGTGCGTTTCATAGATGACGGTCCGGTCCCAGGGAATGCCGGGCGGAGAATCTCCTTCCCAATCGAATGTCGTATCGACCACCACACATTTGGGAAGATAAGCGGCCGAATCCCGGTCATCCTTCTCCCAGGCGGGTCCGTTCCGGGGGCGGCGGAAGGAATACAGTGCGTCATTCCACAGGACATCGCCGGTGATCGCCCTGGCGTAGGGATCCAACACGGCCTTGTGCGGGTTGCACCACCGGCCCTTATCGGGATCGAAAGGTCCATGAATGCGGAATGCGTACAATTGCCCCGGGCCGGCTTCGGGCACATGCGCGTGCCAAACCGGACCGGCTGACTTCTGCAATTCCACGATGGACGAGGGCTCTGCGTCACCAGGGTCGTCAAACAGCAACAACTCCGCTTTTTCGGCTTGCCCGGAAAAAAGCGAAAAGTTCGTGCCTTCGGGCCCTGTTGCGGCACCCAGGGGAAGAGAAAATTCCGATTGGACCGTCATTGTGGAGATGTACCTTCCATATTCCGCGCGCGGTAGCGGCCGCCGGCATCGGCCGGGGCCACGCAATATGGTATATTTGACACGTCCGTTCCCCCGCTAGACCGGGATGCGGAAGGTGTGTGGCCACCGTCCTCGTCCGATTTCCGCTCCCGAATGCCCGAAACAGGATGTTAAGAAGGTAATTAAATGAACAGAACCAGGACATGGCTGAGGGCAATACGCAGGCGGGTTGTGGAAGTCCTGCGGTCCGGCGGGTCGCCGCATTCCATTGCCCTGGGATTTGCCATTGGCAGCTTCATCGCCATTATGCCCACGCCCGGGTTCAACCTGCTGCTGGGGCTTCTGATCGCAGTGGTCTTTCGCAAGGTGAACCGAATTTCCCTTTTTGCGGCCATCTTCTTCTGGAATCCTCTGTTTACAGCCTCGCTGATTCCGCCCAGCCTAAAAATCGGCGGATTCCTGTTTTCAAATACGCCGTCGGTCGATGTCGACATTACGCTGTTCAGCCGCATTTTCCACTTCACCCAGAAATTTCTGGTGGGCATCAGCATTCTTGCCCTTCTGCTTTCGGTCGCCAGCTACGCCGCGATTCGGCTTCTGGCCGAAGCCTATGTGCGAAAACTCAAACACGGTCATCCCCACCGTCTCGCTCCCCCCAGGGACGAACCGCCCGATCAAAAAGTTGGCAGTTGACGTCTTTCCATTGTAACTGCTCCCGCTCATCAAGCGAAGGCACAACCACAGAGAACACCGAGGTCGGAGAAGGAGAGCACAGAGAAGAGTGAGATCTTTTTGGCGCAGGATTGTGCCGGCAAAGACTCCTCTCTGTGTTTTCTCTTGTCTTCCCTCTGTGATCTCGGTGGTTTCAAGGTCCTTCCGTGAGACCTGAGTAGTCACTTTCCATTCACCTTATCTGCATTGTTTTGACGCCGATTGTTTGGGGCGGTAGTAACGCTTGGCTTCGGGCATGTATTTGCGAAGATTGCGAATCCGCGTTTCGTCGGCCGGGTGCGTGCTGAGAAATTCCGGGGGCTTGGGCGTTTTGCGGTCGGCCATTCGTTGCCAGAACGTAAGTGCCTGGTTTGGGTCGTATCCGGCCATGGCCATGAAAATCAGGCCAAGCCGGTCCGACTCGGTCTCCTGCGTGCGGCTGTATGGCAGAATGACACCCACCTGCGCCCCAATCCCGAAGGCGGTGGCGGCAAGCTGGCGCGTCTGGGCGGGTCTGCTGGCCAGCGCTTCGCCAAGTGCCATTCCCCCAAGCTGGAGCGTCAGCATCTGGCTAAGGCGCTCGTTGGCATGCCGCGCCACGGCATGCGCCACTTCGTGCCCCACAATGGCCGCCAATCCGGGCTCGTTTTGCGCATACGGCAGAATTCCCGTATAAACAGCCACTTTGCCGCCCGGCATGCACCAGGCATTCACGGTTGTGTCGTTGATCAGGTTGAATTCCCAGGCATAGCCGCTTAGCCGGTCGGCCATGTGGTTCTGCTTGAAATAGGTCTCGACCGCCCGGGCGATATTGCCTCCCACGGATTTCACCAGGTTCGCTTCCGGCGTGCCGGCAACCACCCGGCTCTGCTGCATAAACTCGCCGTATTGTTCGTAGCTCATGGAGAGGATACTGGATTCCGGAACCAGTACAAATTGCCTGCGATTCGTGAGCGGGACAGTCTGGCAGGCGATCACGAGGGCAACGATGCAGATAAGGAGAACGCGCGGGCGGAGCATGGGAACCCTCCTGTAAGAGGAAAAGGATGGAACTCAATAGGAAGGCTGAGCCGGTCCGAAGGGCTGGCTCTAATCCCAAAATGCCGAACGGCAGGGCGAAGGTCAAGAAGCTTGGAAAGACGTTGGAAGGTTAGACGTTAGACGAGGGAATACTGAATGTGGGCGGAGGGCGCGTCCCCTTGGTTTTGCGTTTTACGTCAAACGTTCCACGTCTCTTGCCAAGCGCTTCTTCTCTGGCATCCCCGGAACTCCAATCCTTATTTTAAAATGCAATGAAGAAGTTCGTTGGCCTGCTTGCGGGCGCGTTGTTTCTATGTGGATGCCCTCCGCTCCCTTCCACGGTGCCCTGGTACTCCGGCGCCGATCCCCTCCCCCTGACTGCCGAGGCGATCGCGGGAAAGGTGATTGTGCTGGACCCCGGCCACGGCGGCGCATACAAAGGGGCCGTGGGCCAGAACGGACTTTTGGAAAAAGACCTGAACCTGGCGGTGGCCTGGCGCCTCTTTTGCCTGCTCGATTCCATGGGCGCGCAACCCGTGCTGACGCGTTGGCAGGACCGCGACTTTCTCATGGACGCGGCCCGCGGACGCAACCTGAAGGCGGACCTTATCGAGCGGATGCGGCGGGCAAACATGGCCGCAGCGGACCTCTTCATCTCGATTCACCACAATGCGACCGAGAACCGCGCGATCAACGACACAAAGACATTCTACGCCATGCACGACCCGGGCGCCTCGTTCGAGGCCGCCGCAAGCATTCACCGCGCCCTGGCCCGCAACCTGAAAATCGAACCCGAGGAAATCGTGCCGGGCAATTACTTTGTCCTGCGCAACAGCCGCGGCCCGGCCCTGCTGGGTGAACCCAGCTACATTTCCCATCCGGATCAGGAGATGATTCTGGGGACCTGGGCGGCCGTGGAAACCGAGGCACGGGCCTACCTGCAGGGGATTGTCCAATTCTTTTCCATGGAAGCGGCCCGGATCGTCGACATTCTGCCTTCGGAACAGGTTTTGCCCCATGCCGATCCGCTGATCGTGGCCCGGCTTCAACCCGGAACGGATTTCGCGGCGGCGCGGGGCGCCGCCTGTTTTATCGACGGGACGCCGGCCGCGCCGCTGGTGGAACAAAACTTCCTTTCGTTTCGGCCCGCCGCTCCCCTGTCGAACGGCTGGCACAGCGCATCGGTTCAACTGGTCTCGCGCAGCATGGCTTTTTCGGTCCTGCGCACGGTCCGCTTTAAGGTCGATCTGCGGCCCGCGTCTCTGCGCCTGCGCGCGGACCCGCCGGTGTTCCGCCCGGGTCAATGGGTCCGGGTGGCCGCCGATCTGTGCGATTCGCTGCACCGGCCGGTGGCCGACGGATACAAGGTCTCGTTTCGCGCATCAAGAGGCCGGTTGCGTTATGATTCAACGGTCACGAAGGCAGGGCAGGCCCTTAACTACTGGAGGGCCGATTCCCTGAAGCCGGTCCTGGTGTCGGTCATGGCCGAATCCCTGGCCGACAGTGTCGCCGTGGCCGGCGAACGCGCACTGCGCTACCACTCGGGTTTTGTGTGCAACGCGGCCACCGGAGCCGGGATTGGGGACGCGCAGGTCCTCTCGGAGCTCCGCATACCGCAGACCCGGACCGACCCCAACGGGTTCTTTTGGGCTCCGGTCGAGAGCGGCCGGCCCCGGTTTTCCAGGCCCGGGTTTCGCGAAACCGCCTTTTGTCCCGAAAGCACGCAGACGCCCATGGCGGCTTTTCACCAGGGCGCTCTTTTGGGCCGGCGCATTCTGCTGGACCCGGAGTTCGGCGGCGAGGCAAGCGGAACCAAAAGCCCCTGGAAGATCCGCGCGGCGGACCAGAACATGCGGTTTGCGCGACGGCTGGCCCATTTTCTTGCTCTTGCCGGCGCCGAGGTCCACTTCACCCGCATGGGAAACCAGACCCGCACACCATTCCAGCGAGTCGAGCAGTCCCTGGAGCGGGAATTCGACCTCGCGATGTCGATAGGACACGATTCGCTCAAAGACCCGGCCTGCCGCATCTACCATTATGCCGCAAGCGAGCCGGCCCGGCAGATCGGCCAGGCCGTTTCGCGCGCCGCCGTTTCCGTGCTGGGTTTGGCCCGCTGCAAAGGGCCCCTGCCCTATTCGAACACGTTCCTGCAGCAGACGCCCTGCCCGGCCCTGCGCGTTTCCGTCTCGGGAATCCTTCTGCCCGACACCAGCAACGGGTATAACGAGTACGCCGCGTACGCCATCTCCGCGGGCCTTGCCCTCAGCTTCCGGAAAAACCCGGATTTTAGGGCCGCGCGCATCGTTCTGCCCGACAGCATCAAGGAGCAGAACCCGCACTGGGCGCGCATCGACGGGGAGCTGCTGCTGCCCGTGCTCACGCGCAATACGGTGATGCTGCTGGATCTCGACAAGACCTCGCACACCCTTCAGATCACGTTGGGCCCGGACGTTATCTGGGACAAACGGTTTCTGATTCAGACCAACGGAAAAGTCCGCTTCGAATAAGAAATCGCACGGTCTCCAGCCTCCTCGGGTCCGGAAACTCCTGGAACACTCTATAGACAATTCGAATGGAACTTTCTATTTTCTAAGGACTACATTGTGCAATGTTTTTAGAACCGCCCGAGAGCCAAGAGGATTGAATGGAGAAAGTAATACGAGATCTGTCCCAGGAAATTCTGGACCGCGGCCCCATTTCGGAAAAATTCTACGAGCGCTATGACGTGAAGCGGGGCTTGCGCAACCAGGATGGGAGCGGAGTGCTGGTTGGCCTTACCGAAGTGGGCAACGTGCACGGTTTTGTGGTGGTGGAAAAAGATGTCACCCCGGCCGACGGCCAATTGTCCTACCGTGGCTATGATATCAAGGAACTGGTCAACGGCTTTCAGAGCGAGAAGCGGTTCGGCTTTGAAGAAGTGATATATCTTCTCCTGTTTGGAAAACTGCCCACGGCCGAACGGCTGACCCAGTTCTGCGACTTGATCAAGAACTCCATGGATCTGCCGCATCGATTCAACGAAGACATGATCATGAGCGCCCCCTCGAACAACATTATGAACAAGCTGGCGCGCAGCGTGCTCGCGCTCTATTCCTACGATCCCAATCCCGACGATCTGAGCATCGAAAACGTGCTGGACCAGTGCATCCGGCTTTGCTCGCAATTCCCGGTGCTGATCGCCTACGCTTACCAAGCCCTGCAGCACTATTTCCGCAAGAAGACGCTCCATATCCGGCTGCCCAAAAAGGAATTCTGCCTGGCCGAGAACTTCCTGCACCTGATCCGGCTCAATGAGACATTCAACCGCTTGGAAGCGGAGGTCCTCGATCTCGCCCTGGTCCTTCACGCCGAGCACGGCGGCGGAAACAACTCGAGCTTCACCGTTCATGTGGTTTCGTCGACCCACACCGACACCTATTCGGCCGTTGCTGCGGCCATTGGCTCGCTAAAGGGCCCCAAGCACGGCGGCGCCAACGAGAAGGTCATGGACATGATGCGCAACATCAAGGATAATGTAAAAGACTGGGCCGACAAAGACGAGGTCGCGGCGTATCTCGAAAAACTCGTGCGCAGGGAAGCCCATGATCGCTCGGGGCTGATCTACGGTATCGGCCACGCGGTCTACACCCTGTCGGATCCGCGCGCCGTCATATTCAAGAAGAAAGTCGGCGAGCTGGCCAACGCCCGGGGCGGCGAGCGCATCAAAGAAATGAATCTGTACATGGCCGTGGAAGAACTTGCGCCGGCCGCGATCCGCAAAATCAAGGGTTCGGGCCGCCCGGTTTCGGCCAATGTGGATTTCTTCAGCGGGTTCGTATACGACATGCTGGGAATCCCGCCGGAGATCTACACGCCCATTTTCGCCATGTCGAGGATTGCCGGATGGTCGGCGCACCGCATCGAGGAACTGATCAGCGGCCGCAAGATCATTCGGCCGGCCTACAAGAGCGTTTCGGAAAAAAAGTCATACGCTCCTCTGGACAAGAGGAACTGAAGGCTTCTCGGGAGAATCCATGCCCATCGATGTCCAGGAAGTCAAGCGCCGGCTCATGAGCCTTCTCGAAGACGAGAACCTCACAAGCGAGTACATCCGGCGGTTCGGCCCCAAGCTCGACATCAAGAACATCAAGAAGCTTAAAGACGCCAAGAAATTTCAGCTCCGTGAAGAAGAACAGACCGGTGAAGACCCGGTTTATGAGATTTTGGTCAAGTGCCCGGTCTGCAATTTCGACAAGATCACGGGCTATGAACTCCGGGCCAAGTCGCAGCAGGTCACCTTCAACAAATTCATGGTTCCGCTATACCAGGGCGCCATGGGATACCGCACGGTCAATTTCTCGCGCCTGGCCGTGATCATCTGCCCGCGGTGCCTGCTGGGTTCGGTCGATAAAAAAGATTTTGTCAGCGCCTCGCCCACGGCCAAGAATGCGCCGTCCCAGCTCAATCCCAACGTCATTCTTACGCTTCAGGAACGCATTGGCGAGCGCAAGGCGCTGCTTAAAAGCGTGGCCGATGTGTCCAGCTTCTTTGGCCGCCCCCGTACGGATGACGCGGCCATTCTCAGCTACCGGCTGGCCATCATGCGCGCGGGAATCGAAGCCTATTACGAGACGCCCTACTCCTACTACAAGATGGGCGCCTATTCTCTTAAGATCGCCCAGATCCTTCGTGACTCGGGCGGCAACAACGAAGAGACGCTCAAGGAAGCGCTCGACTATTTTTCCGATGCCTTCCGCCTGTCCAACTCGCCGTCCGAGGAAATCGAGTACCAAAGCATCTACACGATTGTGGCCCTGCATATGCGCCTGAGAAACGAACAGAAGGCGGGGAGCTACATGGGCGTCTTCGACCGCATCCTGGCTGAGATGAAAAAGAAGATGCGTGAGGATCCAAAGATCAACACGATCTGCGTGGAAAAATGGCAGCAGCGCACCAAGGCGCTATGGGAAGACCGCGACAATCCAGACCTGTTCAAATTCTGCTGAGAGCCAGCGCAGAACGCATCAGAATCGGGAATCAAAGCCGTTTCGTATTGCTAAACCTGAAGCTCGGTTTCAGGTTCTTTGTTAAGTTCTCCTTCAGCCTTTTTTCTCCATGAAATCGCGATCAACCCGGGTCGAAACAATCCGATAAAAAGAATGGCATCCGGCGAGATGCCAGGGAGATAATCCAGACCCAGGGCCGCAATTAGGAGTTTTCCGATCGGCATGGGAAGCGAGCAGGCAAGGAGGCCTTTATGGCGACAGTGCTCGCCCGGTGCGTTCGCAAGCTGAAGGTTTATACCTCCAACTACGGATGGAACTGTGAAATGAATTCCTGGATCCGCAAAAAGGACCAGAAGCGGATCTGGGTGATTGTCCTCTCCAAGGGTCCGGTGGTTGTCCATGCTACGGGCTCAAACCTGGCCGAGGCCGGCGAGCACATGCTTTCGCTTCTTTCGGTCCTTGAGGGCGTGGCGTTGACAATGTGATTGGGTTTTTCCCGCCGGAACCGCCCTGGCGCATCGCGGCGGGCGGACGCAATTTTCCATCCGAAAATCCGGGGCAAGATCGTCCCATTTTTCAACCACGGATCCACTGCGGCATTGAGGTGTCCGGTCGATCCGTTTTGGATCGGCAATCTCAGCCGCGCAGCAGGCCTTCGTGCATGGCAACAACCTGCCGGGCCATTTTGTCATACGTGTGATCGGTGACGTAGAGATCGATGTTGGCCATTAACCGCCGCCGCAATGGGGCGTCCTCGGCAGCACGGGCGATCTGGTTGGCGGCTTCTTCGGCCGATTCGCCGGTGAGAAGCATAATCGGCCGTTCGGCATTCAGATCCAGGGTCAACTCCATTCTGCGCGCCACAATAGCGCTTCGTGCCGCAATCGCTTTGGCCAAGGTTCCTGATGTGCTGCGGGCCGAAAACAGGGCCAGCACTACCTGGAAGCTTGCCAAGTGGCGGATGAGCTCCTCCTCGGAAATCCATCCGGTGATTTCAAACCGGTCTTTCCAGCCCCTGGCGGCAACCTTGTTCTGAATCGATTCAAGGAGACTCTTGTCTTCCTCGCGGCGAAGTCCGCCCGCCCAGGTGAACCGCCAGGGCCGCTTGAGCAGGGCCAGGGCATCGATGAGCTGATCGTAATCGTAGTTGAGGTTGATAAATCCGGTTGCGCCCAGGTTGAGCGGTTCCTTTGCCGAGACCTCCTCCGCGCCGGGCAACTCCAGTGGAACCACGGGGTGCGTAATGATCTCCACAAGGCGGGCCGGGATTCCTTGCTCGACAAGAATGGCTTTCTGATAGGGATAGTGCACGACCACCCGATCCGCATGAAACCGGCAATCGCGGTGGCGGCGAACCAATGTGCAGGCCGGGTGGCGGAGATCGTAAATGATCTGCTTGAGCTTTTTGACCGGCCACGGCCCCGCTATTTCCTCGCGCGGAAATACATTGGGCATTCTCCGATACAGTTCATGAAGAGATGCCGCCATGGGCCGATGGATTCGTCGGCAGATTCGGTCATAGCCGTTCGTGCCGGCCTGGTTGAAAAAATTGATCTCGTATTGGATGTGCGCCGTATCGCACGCGTTGATTCTCTCGAACACGCCGGCCGAGTCCTTCAGGCACTCGGCCACGTCAATTTCCTCGATCTCAACAAGGCGGCGCAAGGCGCGGGCATAGGAAGCGCCGTAAAGCGAATTCCCCAGCTTGGGTTCGAAGGGATAGATCCAGGCAATCTTCATACGTCCGCCCGGACACTGAAATGGTGAAGGTAGGCCCGCGTCAGTTCCGTCAAACACCGGATCGCTTTTGAAAGATCGTGTCCGGACCCGGATCGCGATGCAAATTCAATCAGATTTCTCATGTAAGCGAGAAAGCTCTTGGACGGGGTCCGGCGGACATGGCGGAAGTAGAACAGGGCATGATTGTGAATTCGGTCGAGCAGATAGGGATATCCCTGCTCTTTGCGGCAGCCGCCCGCGGGCTCCAAAAGATGATCGACGACCGCTTGGGGCGTATACCACACAAGGCCGCCGCTTTTGCGCAGCCGGAAAAAGAAGTCCGTCTCCTCAAAGAGAGCATTTCCCCGGAAATGAGCGTCGAAGCCGCCTGTTTTTTCCAAAGCGCTGCGCTTGATCGACATATGCGCCCCGCACGCATAGAGCACAGGACCTTCATAATCGAGATCGAAATTACCGACCCCCTCGCCTGTTTCAGGATTGATCCTTGTTACTTGGGGGGTTTTGGGCCAGGCAGGGCCGTTTACGTTCCGGATTCGGCCTGCCACTGCTTCGACGGATTCCCGGCCATGCGCGGCCAGATGGGCTTCAAAACAGCCCGGCCGGACAATCGCATCGTCATCCAGGAAGAAGACGATTTGGGCTTTGCTTCGGGCAACCCCGGCGTTGCGCGCTGCCGGAAGGTTGGCCTTTGGCAGCGCAACAAAGTCAATGCCGGGAAACTCGGCCAAAAGCTGCTGGTGCAGCGGCCGGCAACCGGGGGTCTGGTCAACCACAATGACCTGCGCCAGGCCGGCGCCACACTCCAATACGGAAGCCACTGCGCGCCGCAAAAGAGCGTGCCGGTTGTAGGTTGGAATGATAACGGACAGAGTTGGGTCGATGCGGGTCATCCTTCCAAAATATAAGTACGTTTGTTCCTAATAGGAGCAGAAAAGAAAGTTTATATTGTTTTCCAAGAGGTTCCGCATGGATGTAAGCATCGTTTCACCGGCCTACAACGAGGCAAGCACTCTTGCCGAGTTCTGCGAGCAAGTCCTGCCCGTTTTGGAAGAGCAGAAGCTGTCTTACGAGATCGTCTTCGTCGATGACGGCAGCAGCGACGGGACCTGGACTTTAATTCGTCAGCTGGGCCGCGAAAATTCCCGCATTCGCGGCATTCGCCTTGCGCGCAATTTCGGCCAGCAAATCGCCTTGAGCGCCGGAATCGAAGCGGCCAAAGGAAGGGCCGTTCTCACCATGGATTCGGATCTCGAGCATCCGCCGCAAATGGTTCCCCAAATGATCGAGGCATGGAAAAACGGCGCCAAGCTTGTTTTGGCGGTTCGCAAACAGGAACAAGGCCTGCCGTTTCTAAAACGAATCGGTACCCGGGTCTTCTACTCCCTTTTCAACCACTGGTCGAAAATTCCTATCGGCATCAATGTGCCGGACTTCCGGCTCATGGATCGGCAGGTTGTGGATGAATTCCTGCGGTTGAAAGAACGCGACCGCTTTCTGCGCGGCCTGGTGAATTGGCTGGGGTTCAAGCCCGTGCTGCTGGAATTCAGCGTGGATTCCCGCCGAAGCAAGGACAGCCGCTATACCTTCCACAAAATGGCCCGGCTGGCCGCGGACGCGATCACCTCGTTTACGGCGTTTCCGTTGCGCATGGCGTTTTACGTCGGCCTTTTCGTGTTTCTGTTGAGCGCCCTCTACCTGGGATATGCGGTGTATATCGCTCTCTTTACGGAGAGAGCCGTTCGCGGCTGGGCTTCGATACTTTCGGTCGTGCTGCTTCTGGGTGGAATGCAAATGGTATTTCTGGGCGTTATGGGCGAATACCTTTCCCGTGTATACAACGAAGTGAAGCAGCGCCCCCTTTATGTAGTCGAGGAAACGGCAAACCTCGAGCAATGAACCGAGCTTTCCTTCGCGCTACCGGACTTCTCTTTTACTTTCTGCTGCTCATCACGCCGATTTGGTCGGTGAAATATCCCGCACTACTGGATTACCCGGATCACCTTCTGCGCGTTAAAATCGCCCGCGGCCTGCACGACGGCGCAACGGGATGGGAGCATTACTACCAATATCGGTGGACCGGCCTGCGCACCTACTACTTCTTCGATGGCACAACCTTTCTGCTGAGTTTCCCTTTTGGAGTCTTTACGGCCGGAAAACTGACGCTGTCCATTTGCGTTCTTCTGCTGTTGGCCGCGGGGCTCGCCTTGCTTAAGGCGAGGGGACAGCCGTTTTGGCCGTTTGGCCTTTGGCCGGCCCTCTTCGTCTACAATTGGTGGTTCAACGGCGGCTCCATCGATCTTCTGGCCGGTTACGCGTTTGCCATGCTGGGATTGGCAGCATTCGTGTCGGGCCTGCCGCACCGTTTAAAAATGGCCGCGGCTGCTTGCGCATTTCTGGCCGCCGCGGCCGCGCACCCCCTGGCCTTTCTCCTGGGGGCCGCGGTTCTGGTATGGATCGTTTTCGCGCGTAGCAGGAGCCGTAATGTCCGGCTTGGCCTGGCCGCGGCCTATTTTCTGCTTCTTCTTGCCGCCTCCTTGCTGAGCCACACTTTCCTGAAGCAGTCGTTCGAGCCTGTGACAAAGCTCAACCGGATACTTTGGCTTCTGCACGACTGGAATCCTTCGATCGAGGTGCCGCTGATGCGCATTGCGCTTCTGGGGGCTATCGCAATTTGGATTGCCGGAGTCCGGCGTATGCCGGCCGGCATTGCCGCGGTTCCCGTCCTCGTTGTCATGATGGCTTTTCTAGTCCCCTCGTGGGTGTCGCACGTGGGGTTCACGGAAATGAGATTTGGCCTTTTTGCCCTTTTGATTTTTCCGCTTTCACTTCAGGCACCTAACGCGAAAATAATCAGGACGGTTTTATCGTGCATTCTTCTTTCAGCCGCTCTGGTGTGGCATACCGGCCAGATCCAAAAACAACGATCCCTAAAGCCTTTCTACGCGGAAATTGAGCAGGCGGCCATGCGCCTGCCGGCCCGGGCAAGAGTGCGGCCGGTCCTTGAATTCACCGGCTCGCCCGAGCAGAAAGCCTTCTTCTATTGTTCTTTCTATAAAGACGGATACACACCCTTCATGCTTGTATCCCCCCTTTGCGGACTGACGCATGCCAACGGATTCCGCCCTGTCCCAGCGACCATGGCGGCCCCGGATTCGGCCGAGGCGAATTTCTATGACGCGCTGCTGGTCTACAAACAAAGGCGCGCCGGCGACGCAATCTCAGTCCAGAATAGCTCTGATCGGTTTGCAAAGGCTTTCTCCGGAAAGTTCATTGAACTGCTTATCAGAAACGATTCCAGGAGGCAGCCCTGATGGAAACGGCATCCAGCGTTGCGCACAAACAGAGTCCGGAAGCGGCCATCCGGACGAACAACACCAAAAAGAAGCGGTTGTTGGGCCGTTGGCCGTATGCGCTTATGGGCCTGCTGCTGCTGGCGGTTTTTGCTCTATCTCTTGTCCTGCCCATGTTTTCGAGAGTTCATCCCAAAGTCTATGTGACGCATCCGCGGCTCTTTCCGATCTATTATCAAACCAACATGGATGGACCCGGCGAACTCATTTCGTCTCTGGGTTTTCCGTGGATATTGCGGGATTTCACTCTGCGCGTCAATCGTCCCTTGGTTGCGGGACTCACGGCCCTGGTACGGGAGTTCGCGATCCGGCCGCTTGTTCTCGATCATTTGCCGGTCCGCTGGCACTCGGTCCAATGGGGTGCCTGGAGCGCAGTAGACACTTTGGCCACGTATTTTCTCTGGCTTGATTTGAATGTTGTTTTCCTGGCTTTGGCTGTGCTGGCATATGTCCATTTCTGCCGCAAATTTCTGGGCGAGATAGCGGCCCTGTTCTCCGGAATCATTCTGCTAGCGACCCCGATTGTGATTCTCAGTCTCCGCGAAATTCAATATGGCTGCCTGGAGATACTGATCACCACGGCAAGTCTTGCATTTTGGTCCGAAGCCTCGTTTGGCAAAATAAGTCGCGGCCGCCTGGCAATCTTTGCGGCTGTGTTGGGGATTCTTTTTTTGGGCAAACAGGCGGCCAGCACATTTTTGGCGGGTGCGGCGCTCTACGCTGTTTTTCGAAGGAAGCCGGATGTGTTCCTGTTTCTGGGGGCGGCCGCCGTCCCCCAACTACTCTGGATTCTGGCATGCTTCGCAATGGAAATTCCCTACCAATTCAGTGAAGTGAGCGGCTATGACGAAATTATCTGGGTCGGGTCGCTGCAATCCTCGGCCTCATTGGCCAGGGAGCTTCTTCGTTTTGGTAGGGGCTGGTGCCAGGTGCTGTGGGAGAACACGGGATATGCGCAAATGGCTCTGATGGCCATTGGTCTATACGCGTTTATTCGGGCTGGAAGCACAAAGCTTATCGCGCTGATCGCTGTCTTCTTTGCCGCTGATTTTGGGTTTTACTTCTTTATCAACAGGCTTCACGCGGTGTACGGGCTTCACTCCATGGTTCTTTGCTTTGCCCTGGCGGCAAAGGGATTGGAATGGATCCTCGCGGAGCGCCTTGGGCTCCGTGGAAAATCGTTCTGGATTGCCGGCGTGGCGCTGCTGATCCTGATTCAAGGCTGGATGAACTGGACACGGCTCCCCCACTACGGCGGCTGATGATGGCGTTTTTGCTCCTCTATGAAATTCTGCCGGTCATTCTGCTCTTTGCGGTTGTGGTGCTTGCGGTCCGCCTTGGATGCAGGCATGAAATTCTTCTGGCTTGCTGTGTTCTCCTGAGTCTCGTTGCGCATCTGCGGTATGGAACCGAGCATCCTGTAGCCTTCACCGGCGATTCGCCCGAATATGTCGAGTGGGCGCGTTCGTGGAAATCCAATCCCATGGCGATTCGCCGGGCGCCCCTTTACCCGCTATTTTTGCAGACATTCACCTCGAGCCGGGCCGGGCTCAAAGATCCAACCCTATTGCAGCACCTGCTTATGGCGGGCCTGGTGCCGCTGGTCTGGCTGCTTGCGTTGCGCTGCGGCCAGAGCAAAACAGCGGCCTTGTTCGCTGCGCTACTGGTCGCAATCGATCCACTCCTGGTGCAGAGCAGTCAGGAGATTATGACGGAGAGCCTTTCCACTGCTTTCGTTGTCCTCTGCATTTTGGGTCTGATAGCCTTCATCCGGAAACCGAATTTTGGGCGGGCCATTGCTCTTGGAACCACATTTTCGCTGGCTTCGCATGTGCGGGGAGTTACCGATCCCCTTTTTGCCTTGATCGTGGCGGCCCTGCTGATCTGGAATTTGGGCAGGCGTCGCTTCCGCGATCTGAAAGCGCTCGGCGTGTGTGTTTTGGCGTTTATTATCCTGAATGCCCCGTTTTCGCTGTACAACCTCCGACATCATTCCATTTATGGCCGGTCACAGATGCAGGGGTTGACACTGATGACCAAGGCCGTGTCCTACAGCCTGCTAGAGAGCGGCGCGCCGAAGCAGGTGGCCTTGCAAGCATCGTATCGGGAAGCAATGATACGGCGCGGTTTTGGTCTCGATTACCGGAGTCCGGATCTTCTGGCCGATTGGGATCTCAACGCCATCCCGCACGATATGATGTATACGCTCGTCCCAAATAGGATGATGACCTATGCCGAAGCCGACCGGGCCATGAGCCAATGGGCATTTCGGTCGCTCCTCGGTTCGCCCTTGCGCTACGCTTGCGCCATTGGGGAGGATCTTGGCCGACTGCTCTTTGTCTGCCGCGAGTATTATCCGGACCCGCGCATTCTTCTGGGCCTTGACAATGCGCCAATGCCCCGTGGTGGACCGGCCTTGGGTCTTTTGCGGTTTGCGCGAGGCATGGTGCATCCCACTTCATGGTTTCTGGTCTTGGCGGCACTGGCTTTCATTCTGCGCCCGAAGGCCGGGGGCCATTCCGGCTTGGCTTTGCCGGCGGGAGTTTTCTGCTACGGATACCTGATTACCGCGGCTGTGGAGATCGGGTTGACCCGGTATACCATTCCATGGCTGCCATTTCGGGCGATCCTGATTGCCGCGGGTATTGAGTATGCCGCCCTAAGGATTTGGGCGAGACGCCCCGGCCTGATCAGCCGCGGCTTTTTGGTTGAAGCGTTTGTCCCGCAGCGTTGAAGATTCGAAACCGACTCAGGCCTTTCTTTTCTAAAACAAACTGGCAGGCCGTCCACAGGACGCCCAGGCCGTAACGGACGCTGCGGTGAAAGTTGATGGAGGAGGATTCCTGGGAGTACACTGCCGGCGCGCTGATCTCGCCGATTCGGAACCCAAGAAGAGCCGCTTGCGCAATGACCTGATTATCGAAAACGAAATCGTCGGAATTCTCCAGAAGCGGAAGTCTTTCCAGTACCTCTCGTGTAAAGGCCCGGTATCCCGTATGGTATTCGGAGAGTTTTAATCCAAGAAAAATGTTTTGCGTAAGAGTAAGGAGCCGGTTGAAGACATATTTGTAGTAGGGCATTCCCCCCTTCAAAGCCATGCCGCAAAGAATGCGCGATCCAAGGACAATGTCGAACAAGCCCGAGCAGATCATTCCCGCCATCGCGGTAATCAGTTTTGGCGGGTACTGATAATCGGGATGGAGCATGATGATGATATCGGCGTTCCGCTTAAGGGCCTCGCGATAGCAGGTCTTCTGGTTCCCCCCGTAGCCGAGGTTTTTCTGATGCAAAAAGACCTGCAGGTTGAGCTTTCGCGCCGACTCCACGGTGTGATCGCGCGAGCAGTCGTCAATCACAAGGACCTCGTCCACCACATCGAGCGGAATGTCGCGGTATGTCTTTTCAATTGTCTTCTCGGAATTGTAGGCGGGCATCACCACAATCACTCTTCGGTTTTGAAGCATAACTACTTTCCCTCCCGGATGCCTGCGTTTCCGAACTCCGCAACAGGAGTTTCTTTCTGGCCGGACTTGATTTCCAGCCGCACCTCGGCCGAATCGCGCACTGCGGTTGAGTGGTTGTGCCAGCGATAGGCGGCCATATAATTCCAGATGCGATCCCAGAGGATTCCCGGCTGCACATAGAAGACAGCCGACCGCGACAGGTGGGCATCGGCCATTGCAATCAAGTCGCGGCGAACAACAAGCTCCTGTGCGCCATTGGCTCCAAGATAGAGGGCCTGCTTCTTTACGTTCGCGGTCCAAGAACGCTCGCCAAACGGTTTGTCCGGTTTTTCGAACTGCGGCCGCGGTACACAGAAAAAGAATGCGATATTCAGAACGAGAAGGATGGCGACACCCGTTCTGGCCATTGGCACGCCCACGCAGAAAAAACACCAGCACAAAGCAAAGCTCAGGGCCGGCGCATAATAATAGGAGAGAGGAATGTGAATCAGCGTTCCATAAAGGAACAGGGGCATGGTTCCAAGGAGAAGGTAAAGGAGCTGACGGCGATCGAGCTGCCGCGGCGCCAGAACAAAGTAGACAAGACCGGCCGGTCCGATCACGGCAAAAGCGTAGATCAGAAATCGGAGCGCCGAGCGAATGTGCATAAAGGGGGTGGCCCCAAAGAACACGGACGTGGACGACGAAAAGATTTTCTGGGCCTCCTGGGTCATGACATAGGGGGATGCGCCGCCGCTAAGCGCCTGCGTGGGAAAGTACCACAGAACGGTAATGACTGCCCCAATGCACAAGGATAAAACCCAATCGGTCACGGAAGGCCGGTTCCAGAGAAAAGCCGCAAGGGCAACCGGCCCCAGAAAAGGAATCAGGTCCTGGCGGAATCCCACGCCCAGAAAGAACACAGCAACAAGGGCCAGCGGCGAAACCGTCTTTTTCTCCATGCCATAAATAATCCAGGTCCTTCGGACTTTTGTGTGGGTAGCCCCAAGATGTTGTGTCAAGGGGTTAC